>CANRLV010000078.1 GCA_947631565.1 uncultured Gemmiger sp.
GCGGTGCGCACCGGCTGCGGCACCGGGGCACGCTCCTGCCGGACCGGGGCGGGCTGCGCCGGCGGCGCCGTGCGGACCGGGGCGGGCTGTGCCGGGGCATGGCGGGTGCTGCGCACGCTGGGCAGGTCGGCCAGGAGATCGTCCAGCGCGGCGGTCGAGAAACGGTCCTCGGCCACCGGCAGCCCGGCGCCGATCAGGTCGCCGGCGGGCAGGACGCTGGCATCCACGGGGCCGAAGGTCCCGGCCGGGATGTGGTCCTCGTGCATACCCACGCTGCGCAAAATATCGTCCACCTGGCGCTCCGTGATGCCACCCTGCACGGCCTGCGCCGTCTGGCGGTGGTCCAGCTCCTGCAGGATGGCATCCACAGAGTCATTCGTGCGTTTGCTCGGCATCTGCCTTTCTCCTCTTTTCGTGCGTTTTTATCGTCCTGCGCGGCCCGTGTACGGCACGGCCGCGCCGTTTTTGGCGGTCCTTGGGCTCAGCGGGCGCGGCGGCGCATGATGTCATACAGCAAAATGCCCGCCGCCACGCTGACGTTGTAGCTGTCCACCCCGGCGCCCTGGGCGGCGGGGGCCATGGCCAGGGTCACGGCGCCGTCGCACAGCTTGCGGGTCAGGGCGGCGGGGCCTTTGCCCTCGCTGCCCAGCACCAGCGCGATGGCGCCGGTCAGATCGGTCTTTTCGGGCGGGACGCCGTCGAGGTCGGCACAGTAGACGAAGACCCCGCGCTCCTTTAAGGTGCGGATGGCACCCGCCAAATTGCCCACGCGGGCCACCGGCAGGCGGGCGGCGGCGCCGGCGCTCGCCTTCAGCACCGTGCCGGTCACGCCCACGCCCCCGCGCTGCGGGATGATGACGCCGTGCGCCCCGCACAGCAGCGCCGATCGGATGACGGCGCCGAGGTTGTGCGGGTCCTCGATGCCGTCGCAGAGTACAAGGAACGGGGGCTCGCCCCGGTCGGCGGCGGCCTGCAGCAGGTCCTCGAGCCCGGCATAGACCACGGCCGCGGCCAGCGCGGCCACGCCCTGATGGTCGGGCGTGCCGCAGAGCTTTTGCAGCCTGGCGGGCGGCACGCGCTTGACGACCGCGCCGGCATTTTTGGCCAGCGCCGTGTAGTAGCCGCCGAGCTTGGCGGGCAGGGTGTCGGCCAGCAGCACGCTGTCCACCGCGGCGCCGCTGCGCAGCAGCGCGGTCACGGCGTTGCGGCCGTAGGCCCACTGCTGCTCCTGGCGGGCGGCAGCCGGGCCGGCCCCGGCGCCTTGCTCCGGTGTGTACATGGCGGGGGCCCCCTTCCTTTCCCTTGTGGTATGGGGGCGCTCATGACCCCTATTTACACAAATACTAGTATAGCACAACTGTACCGCGTTTGTCACTGCCTGCGGGGCACAAAAGTGCAAAAATTTTTTCGGGGTCCAAAATCGCTTTTTCGTATCTGCGCGCATTATACACAGCGTAAAGCCCGGCTGGGGGCGCGGGCGGTTCTGCGGCGGCCGGCCCGGCTGTTGAAAACCCGGTGGAAAGTGTTGACAAATCGGCTTTTGACGCGGGTTTTTGCCCGATACGAGAATTTTTTGCAGTTTGTTTTCAACAGCCGGTGGAAAAGTTATCAACATAACGGGTTGGATAAACATAAAAATCGCCTTCGCAAAGCGCTGAAAATGCCCCCGTTTTTGGCCCAAAAAATCGCATTTTCCACAAAACGCGGCGCGGTGGGGGCGGCAGGGGGCGGCGGCGCCAAAAGTTCATGCCGGCAAAACGGCGCGCAAAAAAGCGTTGATTTCCGGGGACTGTGGCGCTATAATAGGGGCATGGACGGCGGCGCTTTCGGCGGCGCTTACAAGTGAAAGTACAGGGAGGTCTTTTCCATGCTGGTAAACGCGACCAACATGATGCTGAAAGCCCGCGACGGCAAGTATGCCGTGGGCCAGTTCAACATCAACAACCTTGAGTGGACCAAAAGCATCCTTTTGCAGTCTCAGGCCATGAACAGCCCGGTCATCCTGGGCGTGTCCGAGGGCGCCGGCAAGTACATGACCGGCTTCAAGGTCGTGGCGGCGATGGTGCGCGCCATGGACGAGGCGCTGGGCATCACGGTGCCGGTGGCGCTGCATCTGGACCACGGCACCTATGAGGGCTGCAAGGCCTGCATCGAGGCCGGCTTCACCTCCATCATGTTCGACGGCAGCCATTACCCCATCGACGAGAACGTCGCCAAGACCCGCGAGCTGGTCGAGATGGCCCATGACCACGGGCTGTCCATCGAGGCCGAGGTCGGCTCCATCGGCGGCGTGGAGGACGGCGTCGTCGGCGCCGGCGAGATCGCCGACCCCGAGGAGTGCGCGCGCATCGCGGCGCTGGGCGTGGATTTCCTGGCCGCCGGCATCGGCAACATCCACGGCCTGTATCCCGACAACTGGAAGGGCCTCGACTTTGACGCGCTGGACCGCATCCACAAGGCCACCAACAACATCCCGCTGGTGCTGCACGGCGGCACCGGCATCCCGGACGAGATGATCAAGAAGGCCATCAGCCTGGGCGTGTCCAAGATCAACGTCAACACCGACTGCCAGGTCGTCTTCGCCGAGGCCACCCGCGCCTACATCGAGGCCGGCAAGGACCAGCAGGGCAAGGGCTATGACCCGCGCAAGCTGCTCAAGCCCGGCGCCGACGCCATCATCGCCAAGGTCAAGGAGAAGGTCGACCTGTTCGGCAGCGCCGAGAAGGCCTGACAGCCTTTAAAGGGGCGGCTCGGCTTCGTTGGCTGCACTCCGTTCCGCCAAGTCGCCTGCGCCTCCCCCTTAGTACCCCCTCCATCGCAAAAAGCGCCGTGCGCATGCCTTTCAGGCGACTTGCGCGGCGCTTTTTACTCTAGAGGTATCGCCCCCGACGGCGCAAGTGGATAGTTTTTCGCGCATATATGTGACCATCCGGAGGGTGTGACCATCAACCAGTGACCCTGTAGACCCCCGGCGGTCATCAGTCAACATCAGATACAGAACAAGGCCGGACACATTCACCGTGTGTCTGGCCTTGTTTTGTTTTCTATCTCTTCAAGGGCTAAAAACTGTGCCGCTGTCATGCACTTGGGATGTTCCAGCTCCAGGCTTAGAAAATCTTTATCTCCAGTGAGTACGATATCCACACCGGCAACGATTGCCGCATTGAGGATAGGCTGGTCCTTGGCATCGCGTATCAGCTTTTCGGCATGGTCGACAGCCGGGATCAGCTCGTAAGACATCTCTGCAAGCAGTACTTCCGCGTCCGGAAGGAGTTTGGGGGCCTTCCGTTTTAAAATATCTCTTATTTCCGCAATATTTCTGTCACACAAGACCATTTCATGCTTGTCGGCAACATGCAGCAAGGCACGTGCCGGTTTCGATTTTGGGAACAGCAAGGCGGAAAAGAGAATATTCGTATCGACCAATATCCGCATAATGATATCAGCCTTTCTGATGACGTACTTCGTCTACCAATGCCTGTACGTCATTCTCATCGCAAACGCCCAGCGTTTGGGCGGCACCGGCAAAAGCGGTCTGTGCCTTGCGGATAGCCTGCGCGGATGCGTTGCTTATAACGACTTCGCCATCCCGCTTTTGAAAAAATAAAATCTTGTCGCCAGATTTAAGACCCAGCATGCGTCGAACTTCAATGGGTACGGTGATCTGTCCATTGGCGGAGACTTTTGCCAAGTTCATAAAAGTCATCCTTTCTTGAAATCTAAAGAAAACTTGAGTCCACTACTATTATATCCGCGGAATAGTAAAATGTAAATACCCATGCTGAAATTTATATGATATTATTTATAAAATCAGTAGCGCACTTACCGCCGCCAGCATTTGCTGGTGGTGAGTAAGTGCGCCCTTTTGGGTGTTTTCTTTATTTAAGCCTTGAAATCTTGATAGTCAAAAAATGTGCGCAATAAATTGCCCACTCATGTCCGTCGGGGGCGATGCTTTTTGTGTCTGGTTCAGCTGATACGCTCTTTGATCTCCTTCGTCACGCCGGCGATGAAATCGTCCAGCGCCCACGCGGTGGTCTCGCCCTTGCGGTCGCGCACCGAGATGTTGCCGGCCTCGGCCTCGCGGGCGCCCAGCACCAGCATATAGGGCACGCGGTCCACCTGCTGGGCCTGCCGGATCTTATAACCGATCTTTTCATTGCTTTCATCCAGCACCACGCGCACGCCGGCGGCATCCAGCTTTTCGGTCACGGTCCTGGCGTAGTCCAGCGTCTTCTCGCTGACCGGCAGCACCTTGACCTGCACGGGGGCCAGCCAGGTCGGGAACTTGCCGGCGTAGTGCTCGGTCAGCACGCCGATAAAGCGCTCGATGGAGCCGAAGCAGACGCGGTGGATCATGATGGGGCGCTGGCGGGCGCCGGTCTCGTCGATGTACTCGAGCTGGAAGTTGATCGGCATCTGGAAATCCAGCTGGATGGTGCCGCACTGCCAGGTACGGCCAAGGCTGTCCTCCAGGTGGAAGTCGATCTTGGGGCCGTAGAAGGCGCCGTCGCCCTCGTTGACGGTGTAGGGCATATCCAGCTTTTCCAGCGCTTTTTTGAGGCCCTCGGTAGCGGCCTCCCAGTCCTCGTCGGAGCCCATCGAGTTCTCGGGCCGGGTCGACAGCTCGACCGAATACTTGAAGCCGAACTTCTCGTACACCTCGTTGATGAGGTGCACGACGTTCATGATCTCGTCGGTGATCTGGTCGGGGCGCATGAAGATGTGCGCGTCGTCCTGGTTGAAGCAGCGCACGCGGAACAGCCCATGCAGCGCGCCGCGCAGCTCATGCCGGTGCACAAGGCCGATCTCGGCCACGCGCAGCGGCAGCTCGCGGTAACTGTGCGGCGTCGAGCGGTAGACCATCACGCCGCCGGGGCAGTTCATCGGCTTGATGCAGTAGTCCTCGTCATCGATGACGGTGGAGTACATATTGTCCTTATAATGGTCCCAGTGGCCCGAGGTCTCCCACAGGTGGCGGTTCATAATGAGTGGGGTCGACACCTCGACATAGCCGTTCTTGCGGTGCAGCTCGCGCCAGTAGTCAAGCAGGGCGTTCTTGATGGTCATACCGTTGGGCAAAAAGAACGGGAAGCCGGGGGCCTCGTCCGCCATCATGAAGATGCCCATTTCCTTGCCGATGCGGCGGTGGTCGCGGCGGGCGGCCTCCTCCAGCAGCTTGAGGTGGGCGTCCAGCTCCTCCTGCGTGCGGAAGGCGATGCCGTTGATGCGGGTCAGCATCTTGTTGTTCTTGTCGCCGCGCCAGTAGGCGCCGGACTGCTGCGTGATCTTAAAGGCCTTGAGCCCTTTGGTGTAGGTCAGGTGCGGGCCGACGCACATGTCGATGTACTCGCCCTGCTGGAAAAAGCTGATCTCGGCGTCGGCGTCCAGATCGCCGATGTGCTCGACCTTGTATTGTTCGCCGCGCTCCTGCATGAGCGCGATGGCCTCGGCGCGGGGCAGGATGAACGGTTTGATGGGCAGGTTCTCCTTGGTGATCTTGTGCATTTCCTTCTCGATGGCGGCCAGGTCGTCATCGGTCAGCTTGACATCACCGAGGTCCACGTCATAGTAAAAGCCGTTGTCGGTGGCGGGGCCGAAGGCGAAATCCGCCTGCGGATACAGGCGCTTGATGGCCTGCGCCATGACGTGGGCCGCCGTGTGGCGCAGAACGTGCAGTTCCTCCTCGGGCGGGCAGTCGGCCACATGGCCGTCCTTGTAGATGATCTTCATGTCGGGTACGCTCCTTTGTTGTTGTGCAAAAAACGGCGGGCAAAACAAAACGCTCCATCCCGTACCCACGGGATGAAGCGGTCAAGGCTCCACGGTCCCACCCGGATTGCGCGCCCGTTTTCGGCAAAGGGGCACGCCGCTCGTGCCGGTGATAACGGGGCGGGGCCCGGCGGGAGTTCGCTCCCGCGCTCGGCGGTGGTAGGGCGGCGGTGACCGCGCAGGCCGCTTGCAGCACGCCCCCAAGGGGGCGGCGGCCTTCTCTGACCGGGTCGGTCCGGCGCCGTTTCGTCCGCGTCAAACGCTTTGAACGAGATGGTGTCTGTAGCCGTATTATAGCGCCTGTAGGGCGGCAAAGTCAAGCCCGGCACCGGGATTTTGCCGAAAAATTGTAACATTTCCTTGACAATTTTCACAAAAGCCATTAAAATAGTAAGCGGTATGTCAAAGGGTCGCTGGTTTTCGGCGCACCGCTTTTTTGATACGAATCCGGCACCGCCCGTTTTGTGCTGTGCTTTCGTTATTTTTTTAAGGGATCGGGTCCCGGCCCGGTTTTTGGCCGTCTGTGCCCCGCTTTTTGGGGGCGCGGCAGGTCCTTAATAAAAATAGGCAAAACAGAAAAGCGCCCCGTTTTCACAGCGCCCTTATGCAAAATTTGTGTAAGGAGTGATTTGCCATGACCATCCTGTGGGTGGTTCTGGTGGTCGTTGCCGCCGCTGTGAGCGGGGCGGTTTGCTTTTATCTGGGCGGGCAGCATCGCCGCCGCACCGCCGAGGCCAAGATCGGCTCCGCCGAGGAGGAAGCAAAGCGCATCGTCAACGAGGCCATCAAGACCGCTGAGCAGAAGCGCAAGGAGGCCGTTGTCGAGGCCAAGGACGAGGCCTTCCGCCTGAAGAGCGAGGCCGACCGCGAGATCAAGGAGCGCCGCGCCGAGGTCAGCCGCCAGGAGCGCCGCATGGACCAGAAGGAGGAGCAGCTCGACAAGCGCACCGCCGCCATGGAGCGCAAGGAGGAGGACCTGAAAAAGCGCGCCGAGCTGGTCGAGGCGCGGCTGGACGAGCTGGAGCAGCTGAAAATGCGCCAGAACGAAAAGCTGGAGACCATCGCCGCCATGACGCAGGAGGAGGCCCGCGCCCAGCTGCTCAACCGTTTGGACGAGGAGCTCAGCCACGAGAAGGCACTCAAGGTCGCCGCCTATCAGGCCAACATGAAGGACGAGTGCGACACGCTGGCCCGCGAGATGATCGGCCAGGCCATCGCCCGCTGCGCGGCCGACACCACCAGCGAGGCCACCGTGAGCGTGGTCCCGCTGCCCAACGACGACATGAAAGGCCGCATCATCGGCCGCGAGGGCCGCAACATCCGCGCGCTGGAGACCGCCACCGGCTGCGACCTCATCATCGACGACACGCCGGAGGCCATCACGCTCTCGAGCTTTGACCAGACCCGGCGCGAGATCGCCCGCATGACGCTGGAGCGCCTGCTGGCCGACGGCCGCATCCACCCCGCCCGCATCGAGGAGACGGTGGACCGCTGCCGCCGCGAGCTGGAGCTGACGATGAAGCGCGAGGGCGAGAAGGCCGTGATGGAGCTGGGCGTGCACAGCCTGCACCCCGACCTCGTCAAGCTGATCGGGCGGCTCAAGTTCCGCACCAGCTACGGGCAGAACGTGCTCGGCCACTCGATGGAGGTGGCGTGGCTGGCCGGCCTGATGGCCGCCGAGCTCGGCGTCAACGTGCAGATGGCCCGCCGCGCGGGGCTGCTGCATGACATCGGCAAGGCGCTCGACCACGAGATCGAGGGCAGCCATGTGCAGATCGGCGTCGACATCTGCAAGAAGTACCGCGAGAACCCCGCCGTCATCCACGCCGTCGAGGCGCACCACAACGACGTCGAGCCCAAGACGACGCTGGCCTTCATCGTCATGGCCGCCGACGCCATCAGCGCCGCCCGGCCCGGCGCCCGCCGCGAGAACATGGAGAGCTATATCAAGCGGCTGGAGACGCTGGAGGCGCTGTGCAACGGCTTTGCCGGCGTCGAGAGCAGCTACGCCGTGCAGGCCGGCCGCGAGGTGCGCATCCTGGTCCAGCCGGACAAGATCAGCGACGACCAGGTCGTGCTGCTGGCCCGCGATGTGGCCAAAAAGATCGAGGATGAGCTCGATTACCCCGGCCAGATCAAGGTCAACGTCATCCGCGAGAGCCGCGCCGTCGAGTACGCGAAGTGACTTTCCCCCGCCAAAAAGCTTTGGGCCTGTTGCAAAATGAAAAGTTTTGCAACAGGCCCAAATCTGTTGAAAGGTAAGAACCAGATCGGGACCCGAGGG
>CANRLV010000079.1 GCA_947631565.1 uncultured Gemmiger sp.
AGGCTGTAGTACTTGCCCTTCTGGGCGATGAGCTCGTCGTGGGTGCCGCGCTCGATGATGCGGCCCTGCTCGAGCACCAAAATGCAGTCGGAGTTGCGCACGGTGGACAGGCGGTGGGCGATGACGAAGGTCGTGCGGCCGTACATCAGGCCGTCCATGCCCTGCTGGACCAGGCGCTCGGTGCGGGTGTCGATGGAGGAGGTCGCCTCGTCCAAAATCAGCACCGGCGGGTCGGCGACAGCCGCGCGGGCGATGGCCAGCAGCTGGCGCTGGCCCTGGCTGAGGTTGGCGCCGTCGCCGGTGAGCATGGTGTCATACCCCTGGGGCAGGCGCTCGATAAAGCCGTCGGCGTTGGCCAGCCGCGCCGCCGCCTTGCATTCCTCGTCGGTGGCTTCGAGCCGGCCGTAGCGGATGTTCTCCATCACGGTGCCGGTGAAGAGATGCGTGTCCTGCAAAACGATGCCCAGCGAGGCGCGCAGCGCGCTCTTTTTGATGTCGCAGATGTCCAGCCCGTCGTACAGGATGGTGCCCTTCTGGATATCGTAGAAGCGGTTGATGAGGTTGGTGATGGTGGTCTTGCCGGCGCCGGTGGAGCCGACGAAGGCGATCTTCTGCCCCGGGCGGCCGAACAGATTGATGTCATGCAGCACGATCTTGCTGGGGTCGTAGCCGAAATCGACGTGCTGGAACTTGATGTCGCCGCGCATGGGCAGGTAGCCGGGCTTGTCGGGGATGCCGAGGGTCTTCCACGCCCAGATGTTGGTGCGCTCGCCGGTCTCGCCCATGCTGTCGTGGCTGCGCACGTTGACGAGCGTTGCCCGCCCCTGGTCGGGCTCGGAGGGCTCGTCGAGCAGGTCAAAGATGCGCTGGGCGCCGGCCAGCGCCATGACGATGGCGTTGAACTGCATCGACACCTGGTTGATGGGCATGTTGAAGCTGCGGTTGAAGGTTAAGAAGCTGGCCAGCTTGCCGATGGTCAGGCCGGTGGTGCCGTTGATGGCCAGCGCACCGCCGATCATCGCGCACAGCACGTAGGACAGGTTGCCGATCTGCTGGTTGCAGGGGCCGCCGACGTTGGCGTAGGTGTTGGCGCTGTTGGCCGAGTGGAAGAGGTTGTCGTTGAGCTCGTCAAAGCGCTCGATGGCTTCCTGCTCATGGCAGAAGACCTTGACCACCTTCTGGCCGGTCATCATCTCCTCGATGTAGCCGTTGAGGGCGCCCAGGTCGCGCTGCTGCGAGATGAAGTACCGCCCGGAATTGCCGGTCAGGTATTTGGTGACGAACAGCATCACGCACACCATGACGAGGGTGACGCCGGTCAGCGGCACGCTGAGCATGATCATCGAGATGAGCACGCTGACGACGGTGATGGCGCTGTTGACCATCTGCGGGATGGACTGGCTGACCATCTGGCGCAGCGTGTCGATGTCGTTGGTGTACATCGACATGATGTCGCCGTGGGTGTGGCTGTCAAAATAGCGGATGGGCAGCGTCTGCATATGGCTGAACATCTCGTCGCGCAGGCGCTTGAGCATGCCTTGGGTGATGATGGCCATCAGCCGGTTCTGGGTAAAGGCCGCGGCGGCGCCCAGCGCGTAGAAGCAGGCGACGCGCCCGATGGCGCGGGCAAGGCCCGAGAAATCGGTGCTGTTCGCGGCCAGCATGGGCAGGATGTGCCCGTCGATCAGGGTCTGGGTGAACAGGGTACCCTGCACGTTGCACAGCACGCTGACGAAGATGCAGCCGATGGCGATGCACCACGGCACCTTATAGTACTTGAGCAGATAGGCCATGATGCGGCCAAACACCTTGAACGGGTGCTCGATCTTGGGGCGCGGGCCGCGCATACGGCGCCCGCCGGGGCCGTTGACCACTTTTGCTTTTTCTTCGGCCATTACTGCTCGCCCCCTTTCTCGTCAAAGTCGCCGCTGCCCTGGGTCTGGGAGTTGTAGACCTCCTGGTAGATGGCGTTCGAGGCCAGCAGCTCGGCCGGCGTGCCGAAGCCGGAGACGCGGCCGTTGTCCAGCACGATGACGTGGTCGGCGTGCTCGACGCTGGAGATGCGCTGGGCGATGATGAACACCGTGGTGCCGGGGATCTTCTCGGCAAAGGCGGTGCGGATCTTGGCGTCGGTGGCGGTGTCGACCGCGGAGGTCGAGTCATCCAAAATCAGGATCTTGGGCTTTTTGAGCAGGGCGCGGGCGATGCACAAACGCTGCTTCTGCCCGCCGGAAACGTTGGTGCCGCCCTGCTCGATGTGGGTATCGTACCCGTCGGGGAAGCGCTCGATGAATTCATCGGCGCAGGCCTGGCGGCAGGCCTCGCGCAGGTCCTCGTCGGTGGCATTTTTGTTGCCCCAGCGCAGGTTCTCGGCGATGGTGCCGCTGAACAGCTCGTTCTTCTGCAGCACCATGGCGACCGAGTTGCGCAGCGTTTCGAGGTCATATTTGCGCACGTCGATGCCGCCCACCTGCACGCTGCCGCCGGTCACGTCGTACAGGCGCGGCAGCAGCTGCACAAGGCTGGTCTTGGCCGAGCCGGTGCCGCCGATGATGCCCACCGTCTCGCCGGATCTGATGTAGAGGTTGATGTCGGACAGCACGCTCTTGCCGTCCTTCTTGTAGCCGAAGCGGACTTTGTCAAAGCAGACCGAGCCGTTGGGCACCTCCATGACCGGGTCGTCGCCGTTGACAAGGTCGCTCTTTTCATCGAGCACCTCGGCCACACGGCGCATACTCGCCGAGGACATGGTGACCATGACGAAGATCATCGACACCATCATCAGGCTGGTGAGGATGTTCATGCAGTAGGTCAGCATACTCATCAAATCGCCGGTGGTGAAGCTGGTGTTGCCGGAGAGCACGATCATGCGCGCGCCCAGCCAGCTGATGAGCAGGATGCAGGTGTACACGGTGCCCTGCATGATGGGGGCGTTCCAGTTGATGATCTTCTCGGCCTTCAACAGCAGGTCGCGCACGTTGCCGCTGGCCCTCGAAAACTTCTCGCTCTCAAAGTCCTCGCGCACATAGGCCTTGACGACGCGGATAGCCGAGACGTTCTCCTGCACGCTCTCGTTGAGGTCGTCATACTTGCGGAAGGCAGCCTGGAAGTACTTGGTCACACGCGGGATGATGAGCCCCAGCGCCGTGGCCAAAAACAGCACCGCCACCAGGTAGATGCTGGCCAGCCGGGCATTGATGGAGAAGGCCATGAACATGGCCACGATCATGCTCGTTGGCGCGCGCACGAACATACGCAGCATCATCTGGTAGGCGTTCTGGATGTTGGTCACGTCGGTGGTCATGCGGGTGACGAGACCGGCCGTGGAGTACTTGTCGATGTTGGCGAAGCTGAAGGTCTGAATGTTGCGGTACATCGCCTTGCGCAGGTTGCGCGCGTAGCCGGTGGAGGCGCGCGAGCCGAACACGCCGCCCAGCACGCCGAAAATCAGCCCGACGATGGCGGCGATGACCATGTACCCGCCGATCTTGTAAATGTGCGGCAGGTTGCCGGCCGTGACACCGTCGTCGATGATGGACGCCATCAGGCGCGGGATGATCATCTCCATGATCACCTCGCCCACCATACACAGCGGGGTCAGCAGCGAGACGAGGCGGAAGCCCTCGGTCTCCTTGTACAGTGTCTTGAGCATGGAAAAGGCACATCTTCCTTTCGTGTATCATTTTTGGGCCGCGCGGTCAGGGCAGCGGTCGCTGCCCGGCGGCCAGGGCGTCGGCATTTTGCCGCAAAAGGTCCAGCATGGTCTGCAGCGCCGCCAGTTGGGGCGGGTCCAGCCCGCCGCACAGGGCTTGCTCAAACCCGGCGATGCAGGCGTGCAGCTGGCGGCTGCAGGCGTTGCCCTTGTCGGTCAGGGCCAGGCTTTTCAAGCGCGCGTCGGCCGGCACGCCGGTGCGGGTGATAAAGCCGTCGCTCTCCATCGCCTTGAGCAGCGCCGTCACGCTGGAGCGCCGGATGTGGAACTGCTCCTCGATGTCACGCTGGTAGGTCGGCGTGCCGGCGCCGGCGCGCTTGGCGATAAAGCCCAGCACGATGCCGCGCGTGCCGGTCAGCTCCGGGCTGACGCGGGCGGCGATGACGGCGTCGAGCGCGCGGCGGATGGCGTGCGAGGTGCGGTGCACGTCCGCCCCCATCTGATGGGCGCCTTCGGTGTTCGGGTCCGTGGTCGGGGTCACCTCCCTGTGTAAGGCATTATTGTTAGCTTGTGAACAGTTTGATTATAAACAGCCCGGCCGCGGCTGTCAAGCCCCCGGCGGCAAAAATCATTCCGGGGCCTTCATGCTCTCGACCATCGAGATGCTTTTGAGCTTGCGGCCCATGACGAGGTCAACGATGGTGCTGAACAGCATCGTCAGCGCCAGCGCGTAGAGAAAGCTGACGGGGCGGATGGTGCGCCCGAACATGACGGCGTCGACCTCGACGGTGTAGATCACAAATTTGTGCAGCCCGATGCCGCCCAAAAGCCCCAGCAGCGCGCCGATGACGGTGAGGGCGATGCTCTCGCGGTTGACGTAGGCCGATACCTCGCGGTCATAGAAGCCCAGCACCTTGATGGTGGCGATCTCCTTCACGCGCTCGGCGATGTTGATGTTGGTCAGGTTGTAAAGCACCACAAAGGCCAGCGACGCCGCGCACACGATGATGAGCACGACCACGGCGTTGATGGAGTTGAGCATATTGAGCACGGCGGTGCGCTGGTCGGTGGTGAAGTTGACGGCGGCCACACCGTCCATGCGCAGCAGCGCGGCCGAGATGTCGGCGTGGGCGTTGGCGCTGTCGTCGGCCAGCATACTGAGGATGGCATTATACGCGGGCGCGGCGCCGTAGGCACGCTGCCAGGCGGCGGGGCCGATGTAGGCGTAGTTCATCACATAGTGCTCACACACGCCGCTGACCGTGAAATCGGCCTTCTGCCCGTCGGCGTTCTCGAGCGTGACGGTGTCCCCCGCTTGGACGTTCCAGGTATCGGCCAGCTTCTCGGTCAGGACCAGGCCGTCGTCGGCAAGCGGCGTGGGCGTGCGGCTGATACGCTCGTGCAGGTCGACAAAATCGTTGAATGCGGCGGCGTCCTGCGGGGCCATCAGGTAGACCTCGTTGAAGGAGCCGTCCGGCATCTCCTGGCTGACCAGCTCGGTGCAGACGGCCAGGCTCTGCGGGAAGTCGGGGTCGCCAAACAGGTAGTCATGCACCTCGCCGCGCTGGGTATCCTCGCTGTCGGTGACGGCGGTCAGCAGCCCGTAGCGGAACAGCTCGCCGTACTGCTTGATGGCGATGCCGTTGAGCGAATCCGAGATGCCGAAGCCGGTGACCAGCAGCGCCGTGCAGCCGGCAACGCCCAGCACCGTCATCCAGAAACGCTTTTTGTAGCGCAGCAGGTTGCGGCAGGTCACCTTGTAGGTAAAGGGCAGGCGGCGCCACAGCGGCGTGATGCGCTCAAGAAAGATGCGCTTGCCGGCCCTGGGCGCGCGCGGCCGCATGAGGGCGGCCGGCGTCTCACGCAGCGTCGCCCAACAGGCCGACAGCGTGGCGACCAGCGCGCAGCCGATGAGCAGGCCGCCGGCCATCATGGCATACTCGGCGCGCCACGGGGTGGCGAGGTGGGGCATATAGTACATCATCTCGTAGGCGTACCAGATCACCGACGGGAACACCGCAAAGCCCAGCGCCAGGCCCGCCAGCGCGCCCAGCACGGCGGCGGTCAGGGCGTAGCGGATGTACTTTTGCATGATGGCCGGGCGGTCATAGCCCAGCG
This sequence comes from uncultured Gemmiger sp., assembly GCA_947631565.1. GTDB lineage: Bacteria > Bacillota > Clostridia > Oscillospirales > Ruminococcaceae > Gemmiger. The sequence continues at coordinate 5,771 of CANRLV010000079.1, forward strand.
CCTTCATGGTGCCGATCTGCAGGCGCTCCTCCTCCACCATGCGGGTCATGGTGGTGGATACGACCAGCGCCGCCACCAGAAAGAAGAAGATCGGGAACACGCGGGCGATGGCCTCGACCTTGTTGACGTTGCCCTCGAAGGAGTTGAAGCTCGTGTTGGCCCCGCGGTCGCGGATGTACCAGGTGGGGGCCTCGAGGTCGTTGAGCTCCGCCTCGGCGTCCAAAAGCTCCTGTTTGGCGTCGGCGAGCTCGGCCTCGGCGTCGGCCTTTTCTTCAGCGTATTCCGCCTCGCCGTCGGCCAGCTCGGCCCGGCCGTCCAGGATCTCCTGCCAGGCGTCGGCCAGCTCGGCCTTGCCGTCGGCGACTTCCTTACGGCCGTCGGCCAGCTCCTTTTCGCCGTCGCGCACCTTCTGCTCGGCGTCGGCCAGCTCGGCGCGGCCGCGCTCGAGCTCGGCATAGCCGGCGTCCAGCTGGGCCTTGGCGTCCTCCAGCTCGCGCTTGCCCTGGTAGAAGACGGCGGTCTGCTCCCGCAGCTCCCGGCCGGCCGCCTCCAGTGTGCGGAGCGCGGGCTCCAGCTGGGCGGCGCCGGCGTTGTATTCCTGCCAGCCTGCGTCCAGCGTGCGGCGGGAATCGATCAGCAGCCGGACATAGGCGCCGGCTTCCTGGACCATCCCTTGGATCTGCTCACCCGTGCCCGGTATCGTTTCCAGCATATCCAGCAGCTCCGGCGCTATGCCCAGCAGCGGGGCCAAAAACTGTTTGCCGAGCGCCGCATCGTCCGCCGGGATCTCCTCGGGCGGGAGGCCGGCCAGCTCTGCCAGGGCCTCGGTGATCTCTTTTGCTGTTGGTATGGACGGTACAAAGGCCTGATAGTCCTGCAGCGCGCCGCCCAACTTGTCGGCCATCTGCTGCACGCCGTCGGCATACTGTGCTTCGCCGGCGTTGAGCTGCGCGGCGGCGTCGGCCAGCCTGGCGGCGCCGGTTTCGTATTCTTCCCAGCCCTGCTTCAGCTGCGCCTCGGCCTCGTCGAGCTGCTTCTCCCCTTCCTCGAGCTGCGCCACGCCGGCATCGTACTGCGCCTGTGCGTTGGCCAGCTGCTGCTCGGCGTCGGCCAGCTCCTGCCTGCCGTCCGCGAGTTCCCGCCTGCCGTCGGCCAGCTCCCTTTCGCCGTCCGCGAGCTCTTTCTCGGCGTCGGCCAGCTCCTGTTGGCCGTCGGCGTACTGGGCCTCGCCGTCGGCCAGCTCAGCCCGGGCGTCGGCCAGCTCCTGCTCCGCCTTGGCGAACTCCTCGTCCGCCTCGGCGCGGGCGTCGTTGTACTCGGCCCAGCCGTCGTCGATCTCCTGCCGGGCGTCGGCGCGCACCTCCTCGAGCCGCGCGGCCGCGCGCTCGTCCTCGATGGCCTCGATGCGGTCCCCGACCGCCTGCACGGCATCCTTGTAGGGCTGCCCAAGGCTGGCCAGCTCAAACGCGCCGTCCACGGTCAAATAGATATCCGTGTAGACATCGTAGGCAAAATCCGACGGCTGCAGGTAAAAGATGACCGCCACATTGCCGTCGCCGACGCTGGCGGCCTCGCGCTCGATGGAAAAGTAGTTGGCGCTGCGCACGAGCCCGACGACGGTGAACTGCTCCCGCGCCAGCGCATCGGACAGGTCCTCGTTGTCGGGGCTGACCGCAAAGCTCTCGCCGAGCTGCGGGCCGCTGCTGCGCAGGGCGTTGGCGCCGATGGCCACCACGCACTCGCCGGGGGCGGCGGGCCAGCGGCCCTGCTCCAGCGTCAGGCGGTCGATGGCGTCCGGGTCCGCCGGGTCGGCGGGCAGGTTTTGCGCGCGGGCGACGAGGGTATCGGCGCCGCAGGTGATGAGCAGGTCGAGCGCGTACGCCCCCTGCGCCTGCCGCACGCCCGGCACCGCCCGCAGGGCGGCGAGGTCGCCGTCCGACAGGCCCAACGTCGAGATCACGCGCAGGTCATGGAAGTTGGCGCTGTCGAGGTATTCCTCCATCGAATCGCGCATATCCGGCGTCGTCGACATCAGCCCCGCCAAAAAGCCGACGCCCAGCGCCACGATGGAAAAGATGGCGAGGAACCGGCTTTTGGTGCTGCGGAAGGTTCGTATGATGTTTTTGTGGTAGCTGCGGGACATTTACCACTCGATCCTTTCCACGGGGGTGGGGTCCGGGTTGAGGCGCACATCCACCACGCGGCCGCTGTTGATGCGGATGACGCGGTCGGCCATGGCGGCCAGCGCGCTGTTGTGGGTGATGACGATGACGGTGCGGCC
>CANRLV010000080.1 GCA_947631565.1 uncultured Gemmiger sp.
ACAGCTTCGGCTTTGAGTTGGAAAAAGACACGGCTGGCTGCCGTGCCTTTCACCGTAATCTTTATTGTAGGAGGTATCATCCATGGAAGAAAACAAATTCCAGAACTTTTTCGAGGTCATGCAGCATGATATCATGGCTGCCGATATCCCCGAAGAAGAACGGCAAAAGCTTCTCAGCAACTACCTGATGCTCAAGGACAAAAAGGTGAACCTGCTCATCACCGGCGCGACCGGCTGCGGGAAAAGCTCCACCATCAACGCTTTGTTCGGGTGTGAGAAGGCAACCGTGGGCGTCGGGGTCGAGCCGCAGACCATGGGCATCGAAAAGTATGAGATGGAAAATCTTACCCTGTGGGACAGTCCCGGCTTGGGCGACGGCAAAGAGAAGGACACCCGGCACGCCAAGAACATTATTGCAAAGCTGCTTGAACGCGATGAAGACGGAAATTTCCTCATCGATCTCGTCCTCGTGATTTTGGACGGAAGCTCCCGCGACCTTGGGACCTCGTATGAGCTGATCAACCAGGTGATCATCCCCAATCTGGGCGACGACAAGGAAAACCGTATCCTTGTGGCCATCAACCAGGCCGATATGGCCATGAAGGGCCGCTATTGGAACGCGGAGGAAAACCGGCCCGAAGCGCCCTTGGTAAAGTTCCTTGATGAAAAGGTCGAATCTGTGCGCAGCCGCATCAAAGAGGCCACCGGCGTAGACGTCACCCCCATTTATTACTGTGCCGGCTACAAAGAAGAAGGTATGCTGCAATGCAAGCCCTATAATCTGGCCAAGCTGCTCTATTTTATCGTTGAGCATACGCCCAACGAAAAACGTATCGCCTACATCGATCACATCAACCAGGACACCGAGGTTTGGCGTGACAACGACGATGTCCGGAACTACCGCAATGACCTGCTGGGAAGCATCTTTGGCTTTGTCGGGAACAGTATCCTCAAAAAGCTGCCGCTGACCACGCCCTTGGCAGGCGTCGTTCCGGGTGTTGCGGGACTGCTGCCCGGGGTCGTCAGGGGCGTCAGCAATTTTATCGATGACCCCGATTCGGCTATGATGGACCTGGATGATCTCGTGTATGATTCCGTCATGGGCGTTTTGGATAAAGCCGAGGATGTCATGGACAAGTTCGTCGATTTTCTGGACTGGCTGTGGTGATGCGCCGCCTCGTATAGAGCGCTGCCATGCGGCCGCCGCGCAAAACGCGGCGGCCGCTTTGCTGTATCCCTGCCCGCAAAAGCCTGCAGAAAGCGCTTTTACTCCTCCCCCGCCGCGTCGTATGTGCCGGTGGTGTCGAGCACGACGGTGCTGCCTTTACGCGCCGGCGTACCGGCGGCCGGGTATTGGCGCTGCACGCGCTCGCCGTCGCCGTGGATGCCGGCGGTAAGGCCCAGCTCCTCCAGGGTCAATTTTGCCGCGGCCACCCGGCTGCCGGCAAGGTCCGGCACGGCGGCAAAATACTTTTGCTGTTCCTCCGCCGTGAACTGCGGCGCGATGCCCAGGTACGGCAGCGTCTTTTCCAGCACCTCGGCACAGACCGGGGCCGACAGTGAGCCGCCGCTGGTCGTCCAGCTGTGGGGTTCGTCCAGGCAGACGAGCACCGCCACCTGCGGGTCGTCGATGGGCGCCACGGCCACAAAGCTGGCGATGCGGGCGCGCTCGTTTTCGCTGTCCAGCTTTTGGCTGGTGCCGCTTTTGCCGCCGACCCGGTAGCCCGGGATGGCGGCATTTTTGCCGGTGCCGGTGGTCACCACGCCCTCCATCATCTGGCGCATGGCGGCCGAGGTCGCCTCGCTGATGACGCGGCGGCGCACCGTGGGCTGTGTTTCCCGCGTTACCGTGCCGTCCGGGGCCGTGATGCGCTGCACAACGTAGGGCTGCATCAAATTGCCGCCGTTGACGACGGCGCACACGGCCGTGAGCATCTGCAGGTAGCTGACCTTGCTGCTCTGGCCGAAGGCGCAGCTCGCCAGCTCGACCGGCCCCATGCGGTCGGCGGTGTAGTACTCGCTGCGCTTGACTTCGCCCGGCAGGTCGATGCCGGTGGGCTCCCGCAGGCCGAAAGCGGCAAAATAATCGCAGAAGGCCTGCTTGCCCAGCCGCGCGCCGATCTGGATAAAGCAGGGGTTGCAGCTCACGGCCAGCGCCTGGGCAAAGGTCTGGGTGCCGTGGATGTGCCCGTTGGCGCAGCGGAAGGTCGTGCCGGCGACGCGTATCTTGCCCGCGCAGGTAAAGTAGTCCTGCGGCGTGCAGGCGCCGGTATCGAGCGCCGCAGCGGCGGTGATGAGCTTGAACACGCTGCCCGGCTCGTACAGGTCGCTGATGGCCTTGTTGCGCCACTGCGCCTGCTGGGCCGCCTGCAAGGCGGTGCTGCGCTCGTCGCCGGTCAGGGCGTTTACCTGCGCGCGGACCTCGTCATCCACGATGGTGCGCGGGGCGTTGGGGTCATAGTCCGGCTTGTTGCTCATCGCCAGCACGGCGCCGGTGTTCACGTCCATCACGATGCCGACGGCCCGCGCGGCGACGTTGTGTTCCTGCACGGCGGCGGCGAGCGCGCTCTCGAGATAATGCTGGATGTTGGCGTCGACGGTCAGGGTCAGGGCATTGCCCGGCACGGCCGGGACCAGCGTGCTGTAGTGGGTAGGCATATCGTAGCCCCAGGCGTTCTTGGCCGTCAGCACGCGGCCGTTCCGGCCGGTGAGCTCGTCATTATACCGGAGCTCCAGCCCCCACAGGCCGTTGTTGTCAACATCGGTAAAGCCGAGCAGCACGCCCATGAGATCCCCCTGCGGGTAGACGCGCTTGGTGTCCTGCCGGATCTGGATGCCCTGCGCGCCGCTGTCCGCGCACCACCGGCGCACGGCGTCGGCCATATCGGCATCGACGCGGCGGCGCAAAAGGCAGTCGTTGGAGGTGCGCTGGCGGAGCTTTTGCAGCGTTTCGGCGTAGTCGAGCTCCAAAATATCGGCCAGTGCCCGCGCCGCCGGCTCGACGAGGGCGTCGTCCAGCTCGCGCGGGGCGGCGCGGATGGTCCAGGTCGTCTCGCTGGCGGCCAGCAGCGTGCCGTCGGCGGAAAAGATCTCGCCGCGGTCGGCGGGCAGCACGGTGTCGCGCAGCTGCTGGTCGGCGGCGCGGGCAGCGTAGCCGTCCGGGTCGATGCATTGCAGGATGTACAGCCGCACCAGCAGCCCGCCGAAGCACACCGCCGCCAGCACCGCCGCCAGCGCCCGGATGCGGCCGTGCAGGTGGCGGTCCGGCTCCGGCGTGAGATAGCGCTTTTCCATCGCAGCACACCCCCTCCTGCCAAGATATGCACGCCCTTGCCGCGGGCAGTACCGGGCGCTATAATAAAGGCGGTAAGGAGGTATGCCCCATGTATGTTGCTTACTATCCGTCCCCGGTGGGGCTTTTGCAGCTGGAGAGCGCCGACGACGACGCCCTGTGCGCCGTGCGCCTGGCCGCCGCCCGCACTGTGCCGGAGCATCCCTGCCCCGTGCTGACCGGGGCCGCCCGCCAGCTGGCGGAATACTTTGCCGGCCGGCGGCAGGTGTTCGAGGTGCCGCTGGCCGCGGCGGGCACGCCGTTCCAGCAGCGCGTGTGGGCCGCATTGCGCACCATCCCCTACGGCCAGACGCGCAGCTACGGGCAGGTCGCGGCCGCCATCGGCAGTCCCAAGGCCTGCCGCGCCGTCGGCATGGCCAACAACCGCAACCCCATCATGATCATCGTGCCCTGCCACCGCGTCATCGGCGCCGATGGCAGTCTGGTCGGCTACGCCGGCGGCGTGCACATCAAAGAATACCTGCTGCGGCTGGAGGGCGTTTTGCCGCCAAAGGGTTGACAAATGCGGTTTATTGTGATAGACTTTTGTTTATTCTAATAGACCCAAGGAGGATATCCCTATGGCAGCACGCAAAAAAGCGCCGAGCCGGCGTTTGGCCGAGGGCGAGTACCGCTTTGCCGAGCTGGTCTGGCAGCACGAGCCCTTGGGCAGCGGGGCGCTGGTCACGCTGGCCGACGAGGCCCTGGGCTGGAAAAAGAGCACTACCTACACGGTGCTCAAAAAACTGTGTGAGCGCGGTATTTTGCAAAACGAGCACGGCACGGTGACGGCCCTCGTCAAGCAGGACGAGGTGCAAAGGCTCGAGAGCGCCGCCGTGGTGGAGCACGCCTTTGGCGGCAGCCTGCCGCGCTTCGTGGCCGCCTTTGTGGGCGGGCAGCCCCTCTCGGCCGCCGAAGCCGCCGAGATCCGCGCCATTTTGGACAAGGCCGAGGCGGAAGGGAGCGAACGATGAAGGCGCTGGTGCTGCGCTGCGCGCTGGCGAGCGCGCACGGGGCGCTGGCCGTGCTCATCGTGTGGGGCATGTGCGCCCTGCTGCGCCGCCTGCGCGCGCCCAGCCGCGTGCTGTGCTGGCTGTGGCTGGCGGCGGGGCTGCGGTTTTTGCTGCCCGGCATCCGCGTGACGCTGCCGCGCCCGCAGAGCGTGCCGCTGGCCCAAGCCGCCGACGCCGTGCAGGCGCTGACGGCGCCGGCCATGCAGGCGGCCACTATGCCCGCCCCCGCCCTGCCGACAGTCTCGGCGGCCGCGGCGCCGTTGCAGGCGGATCTGCCGGTCTGGCACCTGCTGGCCGCCGTATGGGCGCTGGGGGCGCTGGCGCTGCTGGGGCGGGCTTTGTTCCGTTACCGCCGCCTGGCCCGCCAGGTGGCGCTGGCGTACAAAACCGACGACGGCTGCTTTACCGCGCCGGAGGTGACAAGCCCCTTTACACTGGGCATTTTGCGCCCGCGCATCTACCTGCCCGCCGACCTGCGGGACCCCGAGCGCCGGGCCGTGCTGTGCCATGAGCGCACGCACATCGCCCGCGGCGATACCGTGACCAAGCCGCTGTTTTACGCCATCGCCTGCCTGCACTGGTGGGACCCGCTGGTCTGGCTGGCCTTTGCCCAGTTCGAGCGCACGATGGAATGCGCCTGTGACGAGGCCGCCGTGCGCGGCCTTGTGCCGGAGCGCCGCCGCGACTACGGCGAGAGCATCCTGCGCTTTGCCGCGCTGCCGCGCGGGCAGGTGCCGGGCAGCCTGGCCTTCAGCCGCGGGCGCGTCAAGGAGCGGGTGGTGCGCGTGCTGCGCTACCGCCGCCCAAACCGTCCGGTGCTGCTGGGCTGCGCGCTGGCCGCGCTGGTCACCGCCGCCGTATGCATGCTGCGGCCCACCGTGGCCGGCGTCAGGATGCAGCCGCTCGCCCTGAACGATGTTCCCGCCGCTACCGTACCGACCGCACGACCAACGCCCACGGCCACGCCCGAGCCGCCGCCCTCCCCCGCCCCGGCGGAGTCTGACGGACCCACACCGCAGCAGATGGCCGGGTACTTTGCCAACCCGCTGCCAGACTATAATCTCCTCACCCGTTTTGCCGGGTCCGGCCACCGCGGCGACGACCTGACCGCCGGCAAGGGCAGCCGCGTGGTGGCGGCCGCCGCCGGCACCGTGCGCGAGACGGGCTCTGGCGAAGAGTGGGGCTGTTATGTCATTCTCGACCACCCCGACGCCCCCGGCGGCGATTGGGCCACGCTCTATACCCATCTGGAGGACACCGTGCCGCTGGTAGAGGCCGGCGATACCGTCGAGGCCGGGCAGACCTTAGGCTATGTCGGCAACACCGGCAAAGTGTTCGGCCTCTGTCTGCATTTTGAGCTGTACAAGGGCGATACCCCGCTGCCGCCGCGCTATTTTACCGACTACGGCGCCCCCTACGCCGAGACCGCGCCCGACGGCGCGACATACGAGACGCTCGCGGACAGCTTGACTGCCTGACCGGCATTGACGAAACAATTTTAAGTTTGCCTTTGCTTTTTGGGCGAAAACGTGGTATAATGCCCGTGGATTTTAAAGTTTGCAAGGAGTTTGGGCCATGGACCGCATCGACCGCCGCATCATCGACCTGCTGCAGCAAAACGCCCGCCTGCCGCTGAAGGAGATCGCCGACCGGGTGTTCTTGTCCTCGCCGGCCGTGTCGGCGCGCATTGCCCGGCTGGAGAGCGCCGGCCTTGTGCGCGGCTACCAGGCGCAGATCGACGCCGTCGGCCTGGGGCTGATGGTCAAGGCGTTCATCAATCTGGACATGGACCCCCAGCGCAAGCCGGAATTTTACCCCTATATCGAGAGCTGCCCCCAGGTGGTCGAGTGCTGCTGCGTGACCGGGGATTACAGTATGCTCATCGAGGTGCTGTTCGCCACCACGCAGGAGCTGGACGCTTTCATCAACCGCCTGCAGCAGTTCGGCCGCACCCGCACCCAGATCGTGTTCTCGACCCCGGTCGAGCACCGCGGCGTGCCGGTGGCGGAAAAGGAATAAAACCAAACAAAAGTCTGCACCCCCGCCGGGCTTTGCCCGGCGGGGGTGCAGCGGTGCATGGAGCTGTACGTCAAGATCCCCCTGCGTGTATCATAAGGGGCGGCGCGTATAGATGACGGTGCTCACTGCCCAGCTGAGGGCGAGCAGCAACAGCCCCAGTACCAGCAAGATCAGTGCGCCCACGGGGCCGAACATCACGTTCGTAAAAAACGGCGTTTCCAGCACGTTCAGTGCCCCGGGGAAGGCGCGCAGCAGCATAAAGCCGCCCAGGAACAGCGCCACATAGGCGATGATGACCACGCTCTGCGCCCGCGCAGCGCCGAAGCGGTAGGCCAGCGGCAGAGCGAGCGCGTCATACAGCAGCACGATAAAGGTCACGCAGGTCACGGTGGCCAGGTCGACGCGCAAAAGCTCGGTGTCCAGCGCGCCGCGCACGGCCCCGGCCGTGAGCATGAGCACAAGCGAGCCCAGCGCCCCGGCGCCGATCATCAGCAGGCAGGTCAGGTAGCGCGCGGCCACCTGCGCCCCGGCCGATAGCGGCAGCGTGCGGGCGTAGGTATCCCACTTGCAGTTCTCGTCAAAATTGAGCAGGGCAACGGCATAGTTGCCGGTCAAAAACACAAGGACGGAGAGGATGCTGTCCATCTCCAGGCCGATGGCCATGGCGATGTAGACCACCAGCACCAGCAGCAGATTTTTGTGAAAACCGTTCCAGACCATCGTTGCGTCACGCGTCAAAAGACCCTTCATCCTGCATCCCTCCCGCTGTAAAAGCGCATGATCTCGTCAATGCTGGCCACGTCGCAGACGGCGTCCGGCAAGGCCGCGGCAGCCGCCGCACGGTCCGATACCAGCGTCTCGGCGCTGTAATCGCCGCGGCGCGTGTGGACGATGACGGCGGGGTCCAGCGCCGCCAGCCGCTCGGGCGGGCAGCGCAGGATGCCGTAGTGCTCGTGCAGAACGTCCTTGTCCTGCTGGAAAAGCAGGCGCCCCTTGTGCAGGTAGGCGATGGAATCGGCCACCTGCTCGAGATCGTCGGTGATGTGGCTGCTCATCAAAATGGCGTGGTCCTCGTCCTGGATGAACTCCAGCAGCAGGTCCAGCAGCTCGCCGCGCATGACCGGGTCAAGGCCGGCGGTGGCCTCGTCCAGCACCAGCAGACGCGGGCGGTGCGCCAGCGCCGAGGCCAGGCTCAGCTTCATGCGCATACCGCGGCTGAACTCCTTCATCGGCTGCTTGGCGTCCAGCGCAAAGCGGGCGAGCAGGTCAGCGTAATACGCGCCGTCCCATCCCGCGCCGTAGATCCCGGCCAGCGTGCGGCCGATCTGCGCGGGGTTCATGGTCGGGTAGAAATAGGCGTCTTCAAACACGACGCCGAGCGCGGCGCGGGCCCCGGCATCGGCGGGGGTACCGCCCGTCAGCACGGCCTCGCCGCCGGTGGGCGCGGTGACGCCGCACAGGATCTTGAGCGCCGTCGTCTTGCCGGCGCCGTTCTCGCCCACCAGGCCGACGATGGTCCCGGCGGGCACGGTCAGGGTAAGGGGGCCGAGCGTGAAGCGCGG
>CANRLV010000081.1 GCA_947631565.1 uncultured Gemmiger sp.
GGCAGCCCCGTGGTGCACAAGGTCAAGAGCCAGTGGATGCTCAAGATCACCGCCTATGCCGACCGCCTCATCGACGATCTGGACGGGCTCGACTACATCGAGCGCGTCTCGACCCAGCAGAAGAACTGGATCGGCCGCAGCTACGGCGCCGAGATCAACTTCGACACCTCGGCCGGCGATACGCTGACCGTCTACACCACCCGCTGCGACACGCTGTTCGGCGCGACCTATATGGTCGTTTCGCCGGAGCACGCCTGCCTGCAGAAATGGATGGACGCGGGCCTTATCAAAAACAGCGACGCCGTCAAGGCCTACCAGGCCGAGGCCGCCCGCAAGAGCGACTTTGAGCGCACCGAGCTCAACAAAGAAAAGACCGGCGTGTGCCTGGCCGGCGTCACGGCCGTGAACCCCGCCAACGGGCAGGCGCTGCCCATCTTTATCTCCGACTATGTGCTGGCCACCTACGGCACCGGCGCCATCATGGCCGTGCCTGCGCACGACACGCGCGACTGGGAGTTCGCCAAAAAGTTCGGCCTGCCCATCGTCGAGGTCGTCGTGGGCAAGGAGCCGAGCGATTTGGACAAGGCCGCCTTCACCGACGTCGCCACCGGCACCCTCGTCAACTCCGGCTTTTTGAACGGCCTTTCGGTCGAGCAGGCCAAGGAGAAGATGGCCGACTGGCTCGTTGCCAACGGCCGGGGCCGCAAGCAGGTCAACTTCAAATTGCGGGACTGGGTGTTCAGCCGCCAGCGCTACTGGGGCGAGCCCATCCCGATGGTGTATTGCGAAAAATGCGGCTGGCAGCCCATCCCGGAAAGCGAGCTGCCGCTGAAACTGCCCGCCATCACCGACTTTGAGCCCGGCCCCGACGGCGAGAGCCCGCTGGCCCGCCACACCGAGTGGATGAAAGCCGCCTGCCCCTGCTGCGGCGGCCCCGCCACGCGCGAGACCGACACCATGCCGCAGTGGGCCGGCTCCAGCTGGTACTTTCTGCGCTATATGGACCCGCACAACGCCGACGCCCTGGCCGGGAAGGAAGCCCTTGATTACTGGAGCCCCGTCGACTGGTACAACGGCGGCATGGAGCACACGACGCTGCACCTTCTCTACAGCCGGTTCTGGCACAAGTTCCTCTATGACATCGGCGTCGTGCCGACGCCGGAGCCCTACGCAAAGCGCACGAGCCACGGCATGGTGCTGGGTCTCAATCCGCACAGCTACGTCAACCTGCCGGTGGACGAGCAGCGCAAGCTCGCGGCCGAGCACGGCGGCGAGGCGGGCGCGAAAGCGTACCTTGCCGAGAAATACGGCGAGATGGCCGAGCACCCGGTCGTAAAAATGAGCAAGAGCCTGGGCAACGTCGTCAATCCCGACGACATGGTCGAGGAGTACGGCGCCGATACCCTGCGCCTGTACGAGATGTTCATCGGCGACTTTGAGAAGGCCGCCCCCTGGAACCCGGCCTCGGTCAAGGGCTGCAAGCGCTTTTTGGACCGCATCTGGGCCATGGGCGAGAAGCTGCTGCCCGGCGATGCCATCCGCCCGGCGCTCGAGACCGTCGCCCACCGCACCATCAAGAAGGTCGGCGAGGACATCGACGCGCTCAAGGCCAACACCGCCATCGCCCAGATGATGACGTATGTGAATGCGCTCAGCGACAACGGCGGCGCCACAAAGCCGGAGTACGAGGTGCTGCTCCAGCTCCTCAACCCTTTCGCCCCCCACATGACCGAGGAATTGTGGGAGCAGCTCGGCCACGCCGAGCGCCTTGCCTACCATCCCTGGCCGCAGTATGACCCGGCCAAATGCACCGAGCAGACCGTCGAGATCGCCGTGCAGGTCAACGGCAAGATAAAGGCCCGCATCCATGTCGCGGCCGATATCGACCAGCCTGCCGCCCTTGCCGCCGCCAAGGCGGAGCCGGCCGTGGCCGCCGCCATCGCCGGCAAGACCCTCGTCAAGGAAATCTACGTCAAGGGCAAGCTCGTCAACCTGGCCGTCAAGGGATAAGCGCATGACCCACACACCCCAAAACCGATGCAATACGGCCCCCGCTCCGGCGGGGGCTTTTGTGCCGGGCGATGCCGGCGCCGCGCTGCGGGCGCTTTGCCGCCGCCCGCTGCTGTGGGCGGGGCTGGCGCTGTGCCTTTTGGCCGGATATGCCCCGGCTTTGTTCGGCGGCGTGGCCGTCGGCATCGACGATCTGGCCATTGATATCTACCAGCAGGGCGGCGAGTTCCTGCGCCAGGGCCGCATCACCCAATGGCTGGTGCAGGCGGCCACCGGCCTGCTGACCTGCCGGCCCTTCTGGCCGGAATTTTTGGCCGGCGTCTGTCTGGCGCTGGCCGGTGTTTGCCTGGCGGCCCTGCTGTACGCGGCGGCCGGGCTGCAGCCAGGCACCGCCGGTGCACTGCTGCTGGCCGGCGGGCTGCTGCTGTTCCCGCTGCATGCCGAGATACTGGCCTATTCCAACCAGCTTACGGTGCTGTTTGGCATACTGCTCACCGTGCTGGCCCTGGCGGCGTGCCGCGCCCACATCCTGGGCGGCTGGCGGCAGGGCCTGCCGGGCGCAGCGGGCAGTACCGTCCTGCTGGCCTTCGCGCTGGGCTGCTACGAGAGTATGGCCCAGGTCTGGCTGACGCTGGTCTTTGCGTATCTGTTCACCGCGGCGCAAAGTCTGCCGCCGCACAGCCGTAAGGCCGGGTGGTGCGTGCCGGCCGTACTGCGCGGGGTCTGGCCGTTCGCCGCCGGGCTGCTGCTGCGCAGCGGTCTGGCCGCGGCCCTGCGGGCGGTGCTGGGCGTTACCGGTGCGAACGGCACCGCCGCCACGACCGTCTACTGGTTCCGGCGGGAAAGCGCCGCCCAGGCACTGCGCATCTTTGTCAGCCAATGGCTCGACACCTACGCGGCCCGCGCGCTGGCCATGCCGGGGCTGGGACTGCTGTCGCTGGGCTGTGCGGTGCTGGTCGTGTACACGGCGGTGCGCCGGCACGGCAACGGCAGCGGGCTGCTGGCGGCAGGGCTTTTGGGCAGCGTGTTCGCCATGGGCATTTTGCAGGGGACCGGCAGCCAGATGGCCCGCGCCAGCCAATGCTTTGCGGTGTTCGTGCCGTTCGTGGCCTGGCTGTGCCTGCGCGGCGCCCTGGCCGGGACCGGTGCGCGCCGGGCAGCGGCCCTTGCCGCCGCGGCTGTGCTGCTGGCGGTCGAGGGCGTTTCTCTGGGCCGCGGCTTTGCCGCCGACCGCGCCCGCTGGCACTACGAGCAGCAGCTGCTGCAGACCGCGGCCGCGCAGCTGGATGCCCTTGACCCCGGCGGCACGGTGCCCGTCGTGTTCGGCGGCAGCGTCACCCTCCCGGACGAGGTAAGCGGCAAGCTGCCGGCATCGAGCCCGGTATACAAGGTGCAGTACCTGCTCTCGGTCACGCTGGGCGCGCCGCTGGGCGACGACTACCGCTATGAGGACGTGAACGAATCGGTCATCAACTGGGCGCTGGACGCCTTTGGCGGCCAGGAACAGATGTACCGGCTGATGGACCGGGTCGGCCGCCCCTGCGCGCGCCCCACGCCGGAGCAGCAGGCGGCCGGCAGCGCCCTGGCCGGGGACGCGGCGCCCGGCACCGTGACGCAGCAGGCGGGATACCTGTTGGTCCGCTTTTGAGCGCGCGCGCCCCGCTTGCAAAGCCATGCCGGAACCGGTATAATAAAGGAAAACCGTCAACCCGCCGAAAAAGGAGCGCTGTTATGCTCATCACCCTCGTCGTGCCCTGCTATAATGAGGAGGAGGCCCTGCCCCTGTTTTACGCCGAGGCGGCCCGCGTGGCGGCACAGATGGAAAAAAGCCACGGCGCCGCGTTCGAGTTCGTGTTCGTGGACGACGGCTCCGCCGACGGCACGCTGCCCGTCCTGCGCGCCCTGCACGCGCAGGACGCGCGCGTGCGCTACGTCTCGTTCAGCCGCAACTTCGGCAAGGAGGCGGCCATCTACGCCGGCCTGCAGGCCGCCCGGGGCGATTACGTCGCCACGCTGGACGCCGATCTGCAGGACCCGCCCGCGTTGCTGCCGCAGATGCTGGACGCCTTGCAGAACGAGGGCTATGACTGCGCCGCCACCCGCCGCACCACCCGCCGGGGCGAGCCGCCGCTGCGCAGCTGGTTTGCCCGCCGGTTTTATCGCATCATCAACCGGATGTCCGACACCGAGATCGTCGACGGCGCGCGCGACTACCGCCTGATGCGCCGCCGCATGGTCGACGCCGTGCTGCAGATGGCCGAGTACAACCGCTTTTCCAAGGGCATCTTCAGCTGGGTGGGCTTCAAGACCAAATGGTTCGACTACGAGAACGTCGAGCGCGTGGCCGGCCAGACCAAGTGGAGCTTCTGGGGGCTGTTCCGGTATTCCATCGAGGGCATCGTCGGCTTTTCCACCGCGCCGCTCATCATCGCCGCCGGGGCGGGCGTGGCCTTCTGCCTGGCCGCCTTTGTGGGCATCGTGTTCGTGGTGGTGCGCGCGCTGCTCTTCGGCGACCCGACCTCCGGCTGGCCGAGCATGGTCTGCATCATGCTGCTGTGCAGCGGCGTGCAGCTGTTCTGCCTGGGCATCGTGGGCGAGTATCTGGCCAAGACCTATCTCGAGGTCAAGCACCGCCCCGTCTACCTGACGCGGGAGACCGAACAGGACCTGTAAACGGTATTTTGCTTTTTGCCCGCCGGGCCTTGCGCCCGGCGGGCGCAGACTGTCAAAAAAGAACGATTTCAAATCCATCGTCCTCGGCGGGCGTGTACCGACGAGGACGATACCTCTAGAGCAAAAAATATTGTTCGAGTCGCCTTTAGGCATGAGAACGATATTTTTTGCGACGGGGTGTGTCCAAGAGAGGGGTGCAGGCGGACCGGCGCAGCCAGTAACGCCGAACCCCTCTTTTGCAGCGTGTCGAATTTTTCGACACGCTGTGCCCGTCGGGCCTTGCGCCCGGCGGGCACTTTTTATGCCCGGCGGCAAAAACAGGGGCGGGCAAATCGTTATAAAAGACAGATACGTCCGGTGTTTATAAAAGCTTGAAAAAACCGGGCTATACTATCTCATAGCGGCAGCCCCTGCCGCCCACCCTGCCCCGAAAGGACGCCCCGCCGATGAAGATCCTGCTCACCACCGATGTCTACGCCCCCACCGTGAACGGTGTGGTCACCTCGCTGTGCACGCTGCGCGCGGAGCTCGAGCGCTGCGGCCACACGGTGCGGGTGCTCACGCTCTCCGGCACCTTGCACACCGAGCGCGGCGAGGACGGCGGCGTGCTGGCCCTCGGCTCGCTGGACGCGGGGCGCGTCTACCCGGGCGCGCGGCTGCGCCGGCCCGCCGTCGGCGCGGCGGTGGACGAGCTCATCCGCTGGCGGCCGGACGTCGTGCATTCCCAGAGCGAGCTCAGCACCTTTCCGCTGGCGGTGCGCATCGCACGCGCCTGCGCGGCGCCCCTTATCCACACCTACCACACCGTGTACGAGGACTACACCCACTACTTCTCGCCCAGCCGCCGCTGGGGGCGCTGGCTCGTGCGCACGCTCACCCGCCGCGTGGCGGCCAAGGTCGACCTGCTCATCGCCCCCACCGCCAAGGTCGAGGCGCTGCTGCGCGGCTACGGCGTGGCGGCGCCCATCGCCGTGCTGCCCACCGGCATCGACTTACAGCGCTACGCGCCGGCCGCGCCCGGCGCCGTGCCGGAGCCGGCGCTGCGCGCGGCGCTGGGCATCCCGGCCGAAAACCGCGTTCTGCTCAGCGTCGGGCGGCTGGCGCGCGAAAAGGAAGTGGATGCCCTGCTCGCCTGCCGCGCCGCCCTGGGCGCCGCGGCGCCGGTCACGCTGCTGGTGGTCGGCGACGGCCCCGACCGTCCGCGGCTGGAGGCGCAGGCCGCGGCTTTGGGGCTGGCGGCGCCGGCCGTGGTCTTTGCCGGCATGGCCCGCCCGGCGCGGGTGCCGGCCTGCTACCGGCTGGGCGACGTGTATTTGAGCTGGTCGGCCAGCGAGACGCAGGGCCTGACCACGCTGGAGGCGCTGGCCGCCGGCCTGCCGCTGGTCTGCCGCGCCGACGCCTGCCTGGCCGGCGTGCTGCAAAGCGGCGAGAACGGCTGGCAGGTGCAAAGCCCCGCGGAGCTGGCCGCGCGGGTGCAGGCGCTTTTGCAAAACGACGCCCTGCGCGGCGACATGGGCGCCGCCAGCCGCGCGCGGGCGCAGGCGTACTCGGCCCGGGCCTTCGGGCAGGCGGCGGCCGGGCTGTACCGCGCCGAGATCCTGAAAAAGCACGGGGACACGCGGCCCCGGCTCGCAACAGGGGAGGGAAAGCCCGCATGGAACAGGGCGTAAAGCAAAGCCGCATCCGGCGCGCCGGGTTCTGGCTGTCGCTGGCCGGGCTGGCCGTGTGCGCGGCGGCCGGCGTGTATTTCTGGCAGGCAGGGCTGCTGCGCTCGCAGCAGGCGCTGCACGCTTGGGTGGCGGGCTTCGGCCCGGCCGGGGCAGCGGTGTTCGTGGCCTTTCAGGCCGTGCAGGTGGTGGTGCCCGTCCTGCCCGGCGGGCTGGGATGCCTCGCCGGGGTGGTGCTGTTCGGGCCGTGGCAGGGCTTTCTGTACAACTATCTGGGCATCTGCGCCGGATCGCTGGCGGCCTTCGGCATCGCCCGCGCCTGCGGGCGGCCGCTTTTGTACAAGCTGTTCCCGGGCGAGCTCATCGCGCGGTATGACCGCTGGGGCGAGCAGCAGGACCGCTTTGCCCGCTGGTTCGCGTTCCTCATTTTCATCCCCGTCGCGCCGGACGACTACCTGTGCTTTCTGGCCGGGACCACGCGCCTGCCGTGGCGGGCGTATACGGCCATCATTTTGCTGTGCAAGCCGTTCTCCATCGCCCTCTACAGCATGGGCCTGACGGTGGTGGCGCAGCGGCTGCTGGGCCTTTGGCGGTAAGGGGGCGCGGGCTTTGAAGGTCTACATCGACCCGGCGGGCCTTGCCGCGGTGGCCCAAAGCGGCGTGGGCCGGGCGGCCGAGCACCAGCGCGCCATGCTGCGCTGCGCCGGCGTGGCCTTGACCGACCGCGGCGCGGCCGACGCCGTGCACATCAACACCGTGCTGCCCGCCGCCGCGGCGGCGGCCCGGCAGGCACGGCGGCTGGGCAAGCGGGTGGTGTGGTACGGCCACTCCACCCCGCAGGATTTCCGCGACAGCTTTGCGGGCTCCAACCTGGCGGCGCCGTTCTTCGCCCGCTGGCTGCGCCGCTGCTATAACCTGGGCGACATTATCATCACCCCCACGCCCTACGCCAAAACCCGGCTGGCGCAGATGGACCTGGCCCCGCCCGTGTATGTGCTTTCAAACGGGGTCGACACGGAATTTTTTGCCCCCGGCGCCGCCCGCGGCGCGGCTTTCCGGCAGGCGTGGGGCCTAGGGCAGGGCACGCCGGTCGTCATCAGCGCCGGGCACTGGATGCGCCGCAAGGGCATTGTGGAGTTCATCGACATCGCCAAAGCGCTGCCGGCGGTGCGGTTTTTCTGGTTCGGGCACACGTCGCCGGCGCTGGTGCCGCCCGCCGTGCGCCGGGCCATGGCGGCCGCGCCCGCCAACCTGACCTTTGCCGGCTTCATGCCGCAGGCCGCGCTGCGGGACGCCTGCTGTGCCGCCGACGTCTTTCTGTTCCCCAGCCATGAGGAGACCGAGGGCATCGCCGTGCTCGAGGCGCTGGCCTGCGGCACGCCGACCGTGGTGCGGGACATCCCCGTTTATGCGGGCTGGCTGCGCGACGGGGCCGAGGTGTGCAAGGCGGCCGACACCGCCGCCCTCGCCCGCTGCGTGCGGGGCCTTGTGGACGGCAGCATCCCGGCGGCGCCGCTGCGCGCGGCCGGCC
>CANRLV010000082.1 GCA_947631565.1 uncultured Gemmiger sp.
CTGAATATCCAGCACGACAGGTACGTTCCCGCCGCTGTGAGCGACACGGGGGAAAGCGCCACGACGCACAGGCCGCAAGCCGCCCTTGGCGGCCAGCTCTGTGCCGAGCGATCTCTTTCGCCCCAAAACAGCCTTTGGCAAGGCTGCTCGCCATGACCGGCGGCGGGTCATAATGATACCCTGTTGCCCCGCACGTCAGACGGGGTGGCTGTTCCGCGATTGTGACTGAAAAGATCGCGGGATATGCCAGTGGGGGCCGCTCGCCGGCGGTCCGCCTGCCGTGTTCCCAATGCCAGGGGTGCGAGCGGCAAATGTGGCATATCCAAAAAACAGGCATCGCGCTGCGGTGCGGTGCCATTGAAAACTTTTTATTTTTATGTCCACGCGACACAAAGAAACAAAATTACGAGGTAAAAAATGCAGAATAACCAATTTGCACATTTGTCAGCTGACACGGCCCCTGCTACAATGGGGGCAGGTTCTCAAACCTATGCCGTTGTGCCTTCTGTGGCCGGCACCGTGACAGGCAAAGAGTGCCTTGTGTATCGCGTGGAGGACATTGCCCGTATGCTGTCCATCAGCCTGCGGGCCGCTTACAACCTGTGCAACACCACCACGGATTTCCGGGTGCTGCATTTGGGGACGAGCATCCGCGTCAGCAAGGCCAGCTTTGATGCATGGATCACCCGTGCCGCCAACTAAGGAGGGTATCACATGGCATCTGTAGTCAAGCAAGGCAAAACGTATGCCGTCCGTTACTGGTACACGGACGAACACGGCAAACGCCGGCTCGCCTTTGAATCCAAGGCGACGGAGAAGGAGGCGATGCAGCGGAAATACCAAATCGAAAAGGAAAAAGCCGAGGGGACCCTTCTGATCCCGTCCGCAATGACGGTCTCGGAGCTGCTGGAAAAATGGCTGGCCTTCCAATCCGCAAAGCATCACTGGGCGCCGAGTACCTACGAATCCACCTTGGGCCTGATCCAAAACCTCATCTGCCCCTACATCGGCAGCCTGCAGGTCCAGCAGGTCCGGCCGCTGCACATCGAGCAGCTGTACGCCACCCTGAGCCGGACGCCGTGCTATCAGTATCAGCACGGGGTAAAACAGGATCTGAAACCTAAGCAGCAACAGCGTCTGCTCTCCGGCTCGACGCTGCATGAGGTCCATGTGCTGCTTCGCTGCGTGTTTTCCTACGCGGTGGAGTGGGGGCTCATCCTCCGCAGCCCGGTCCCGCGTGACGCGCCCAAAAAGACCACCGAGGAGCGCGCCATCTGGAACGAGGCGGAGATGACGGCGGCGCTGGCGACCATCGAGGACCCGCTGCTGCACCTTGCGGTGCATCTCGCTATCGTTGGTTCGCTGCGGGTGGGGGAGCTGCTGGGCATCACGCCGGAAGATTTGGACTTTGACGCCGCCGATGGGCGCGGGGTGGTCTCCATCGATAAGACTCTGCAGCGCGTCAGCAAAAAGGCACTGGACAACACAGACCCACGCCTTATCCTGCGCCGGTTCCCGGATAAACGGGAGTTCAGCAATTCCGCCCTCATCCTCAAAGGCCCAAAGAACAAAAACTCGGTCCGCCGCATCTACATGACCGGCCCGCTGCGGGAGGAGCTGAAGCAATGGCTGGAACGGCTGGCAGCACAGGAGAAGGAAGCCGGGGAAAAATACGACAACAGCGGTCTGCTGTTCCGGCTGCCGAACGGACAGGCCGTGGAGCAGACACTGGTGCGCAAGTGGTTCGAGCATTGGGAGGGCGAACACCCGGAGTTCGGCAAGATCGTGTTCCACGCCCTGCGCCACTCCAGCGCGACGTACCAGCTGCTCATCTCCGACGGTGACGTGAAATCGGTGCAGGGCAACACCGGCCATGCCAGCGCCGATATGCTGGTCAACACCTACGCCCACATTCAGGACGCTCCGCGGCTGGCCCTGAGCCGGAAGTTCGAGAGCAGCTTCTACCGTGACCGGGACGCCTCGCCCGCGGCGCAGGCGCTCACGGGCGAGGCGCTCCTGACGGCCATCCGCAGCGCCGACGACGAGACCAAACGGGAGCTGGCGCGGGCCCTGTTTGCCTGAGAACGCCGCGCCCCCTGCGCATTCTGCGCGTTTTGTACATGGATGCACACCATGCAGAAAAAGCACAAAAATCAATGAATGTACGTAAAATGAACGTAGAATGAACGCAGGGGCCGGCAGATTTTGGGGCAAACAAAAAGAACAGACGATTGCTCGTCTGTTCTTACATGCGCTGGAAGGGACTCGAACCCCCGGCCTTCTGATTCGTAGTCAGACACTCTATCCAGCTGAGCTACCAACGCAGGTGCAAGTAATAAAATACCATTTCCCCGCCCGCTTGTCAAGGGGGCGGGGAAAGTTTTTGCCATTCGTTTTTTACAGTGCTGCCAGCGCCGCGCGCAGACGGTCGAGCGTTTCGGCCTTGCCCAGCATCGCCGCCAGGTCGGTGCCGCCGCCCGGCGTGCGCGCCTTGCCGGAAAGCGCGATGCCCAAGGGGTACAGCAGCCAGCCGTTCTTCTTTTCCATCGCCTCGGCCTGCCGGCGGCAGCTCTCAAAGATGGCGTCGCGGCCCCAGTCGGTCTGGGCCTCCAGCAGCGGCAGCAGCGCGGCCAGCGCCGCCCTGGCGCTCTCCGGCGTGGTCTTCTGCTTCTTGTTTGCGTACAGGTCCGGCGTAAAGGGGAGCACAGCGTCAAAAAAGTCCAGCTGCGGGGGGATGTCCTCCAGCACCTCGCAGCGCGGCTGCAGGTTGGCGCACAGCAGGTCACGGTCGATATCCCGGTGCACGGCGCTGTCGATGAACGGGTCGGCCAGGCGGCGGAACTCCGCGGGCGGCAGGGCACGGATGTAGGCGGCGTTGATGGCCCGCAATTTGAGAGGGTCAAAGATGGCCGGGCTCTTGCTGATGCGCGCCGGGTCCCAGATGCATACCATCTCGTCCAGCGTAAAGATCTCCTGCTCGCCCTGCGGCGCCCAGCCCAGCAGCAACAGATAGTTGAGCACGGCCTGCGGCAGGTACCCCTTGGCGACCAGGTCCTGGTAGCTGGCGTCGCCGTTGCGCTTGGAAAGCTTGTTCTGGGCGTCCTTCATCACCGGCGGACAGTGGATGTAGGCGGGCTTGTCCCAGCCGAACGCCTCATACAAAAGGTTGTACTTGGGCGTGCTGGAAAGATACTCGCTGCCGCGGATGACATGGGTGATGCCCATCAGGTGGTCGTCGACGACGTTGGCAAAGTTGTAGGTCGGCATACCGTCGGTCTTGATGAGGATCTGGTCGTCCAGCTCCCGCACGTCCACCTCGATGTGGCCGAAGACCAGGTCGTCAAAGCCGGCCACGCCGCGGTCCGGGATGCGCTGGCGGATGACATGGGGCTCGCCGGCCTCGAGGCGCCGGGCGACCTCCTCGGGCGGCAGGTCGCGGCAATGCCCGTCATAGTGGCTCACCTCGCCGGCGGCCTGCTGGGCGGCGTGCAGCGCCGCCAGCCGTTCTTCGGTGCAAAAGCAGTAATAGGCCTTGCCCGCCTTGACAAGCTGCTCGGCGTACTGCTTGAACAGGCCCATGCGCTCGCTCTGCACATAGGGGCCCACCGGGCCGCCGATGTCCGGCCCCTCGTCCCAGCCAAGGCCGGTGGCGCGCAGGGTATCGTAGATGATGTCGGTGGCGCCGGCTACATAGCGGCCCTGGTCGGTGTCCTCGATGCGCAGGATAAAGGTACCGCCGTCGTGGCGGGCCTGCAGCCAGGTGTACAGCGCCGTGCGCAGGTTGCCAACGTGCATATAGCCGGTGGGGGACGGCGCAAAACGGGTGCGGGTACTGCTCATACGAATTCTCCTTATGAAAATCAAATCATTACTTTCACTATATCCGCCGCCGGCGGTTTTGTCAACGCCGGAACGCTTGCCAACGGCGGCCAAACGTGCTATCATGACGGTATCCGAACAAAAAGGGAGCTGACCGTTTATGGCAGAACAGACCTCCGCGCCGCGCAAGCGCATCCTTTCCGGCATCCAGCCCACCGGCACGCCGACCCTGGGCAACTATGTGGGGGCGGTGCGCAACTGGGCCGCGCTGCAGGCGGACCATGACTGCCTGTATATGGTCGCCGACCTGCACACGCTGACCGTGCGCAATGAGCCCGCCGTGCTGCGCCGCCGCACGCGCGAGATGGCCGCCCTGCTGCTGGCCGCCGGCATCGACCCAAAGGAGCACGTCGTTTTTGTGCAGAGCCATGTGCCGGCCCACACCCAGCTCTCGTGGGTGCTGGGCTGCTACACCCAATTCGGCGAGCTGTCGCGCATGACCCAGTTCAAGGATAAATCCGCCAAGCACCCCGACAACATCAACGGCGGCCTGTTCACCTACCCGGTGCTGATGGCGGCCGATATCCTGATTTACAACGCCGACCTTGTGCCGGTCGGGCAGGACCAGACCCAGCACGTCGAGCTGGCGCGGGACATCGCCGGGCGCTTCAACAGCATCTATGGCCCTACGCTGACCGTGCCGGAGGGCTACACGCTGGCGCTGGGCGCCAAGATCCAAAGCCTGGCCGAGCCGACGAAAAAGATGAGCAAGTCGGACCCCAACGCCAACTCGTTCGTCTTGATGACCGACGATAAGGACACCATCGTGCGCAAGTTCAAGCGCGCGGTGACCGACTCCGACGGGCAGGTCCGCTTTGACAAGGAGGCAAAGCCCGGCGTCTCCAACCTGATGACCATCTACTCGGTGTTCACGGGCAAGGACATGGCGGCCATCGAGGCCGAGTTCGCCGGCAGGGGCTACGGCGACTTCAAGCTCGCGGTCGCCGAGGTCACAGCCGACGGGCTGGCGCCCATCCAGGCCGAGTACGCGCGCATCCTGGCTGACAAGCGCTATGTCGACGGGGTGCTGGCGGACGGCGCCGCCCGTGCCGCGCGTATCGCCGACCGCACGGTGCGCAAGGTCTACCGCAAGGTAGGCCTGCTGCAGTTGGAGGCTTGAAAACAGAGCTTTTTGGCGCGGCGGGCGATTTTTCGCCCGCCGCGCTTGACAAATGCCCGGCTTTTTAGTATAATGCCTACGTTTGGTGCGGCCCGCAGGGCCGCACAACTTTTACTTTGCATAAGGAGAAACGACAATGGCGAAAGAAATTGTTGTTACCAAAGAGGATTATGCCAAGCTGGAGGCCGACCTTGACCAGCTGCGCACCGTGCGCCGCAAGGAGGTCGCCGACAAGCTCAAGACTGCCCGCGGCTACGGCGATCTCTCCGAGAACGCCGAGTATGACGCCGCCAAGGAGGAGCAGGCGATGGTCGAGGCCAAGATCGCCGAGCTGGAGGCGACCATCAAGCGCGCCCGCATCCTGGACGACAGCGAGCTCTCGCACGACACCGTCTCCATCGGTATGCATGTGCGCATTTTGGCCGAGGGTGACCCCGAGGACGCCGCCGAGGAGTACGACATCACCGGCTCGACCAGCGCCGACATCGCGGCCGGCCGCATCAGCGACGAAAGCCCCGTCGGTGCGGCGCTCATCGGCAAGAAGGCCGGCGATGTGGCCGAGGTCATCCTGCCCAACGGCAACGCCATCGCCTACCAGGTGCTGGCCGTCAGCCGCAGCAAGTAAAACAGCCCCAAAAAGGATGGGCCCCAAAAGGATGGGAAAGTTATGAGCGAGAACACCCCCAACACTGCCCCCAACGCCCAGGATTCTCAAACTGCGCAGCAGCTCTCGGAGCAGGCTGCCGTACGCCGCCAAAAGCTCAGTGAGCTGCGCGCCGCCGGGCAGGACCCCTTTGTCATCACCAGCTACCCGCAGGATGCCTATTCCGCAGACCTGAAAGCGGAATATGCCGACCTGCCCGCCGAGACCGACACCGGCCGCATAGTGGCGTTGGCCGGGCGCATGATCTCCAAGCGCGTGATGGGCAAGGCCAGCTTTGCCCACCTGCGCGACGCCAGGGGAGACATCCAGATCTTCGCCAAGCGCGACATGCTGGGCGACGAGGCCTATGCCGCGTTCAAAAAGCTGGACGTCGGCGATATCGTTGGCTGCAAGGGCGAGGTGTTCCGCACCAAAATGGGCGAGCTGTCGGTGCGCGTCAGCGAGCTGACGCTGCTGTCCAAGAGCCTGCAGCCCCTGCCGGAAAAGTTCCACGGCCTGACCGACCGCGAGGCCCGCTACCGCCAGCGCTATGTCGACCTCATCACCAACCCCGATTCCCGCGAGGTGTTCATCAAGCGCTCCAGGATCATCAGCGCCATCCGCCATTACCTTGAGGACAGGGGCTTTCTGGAGGTCGAGACGCCGATGCTGGTCGAGAACGCCGGCGGCGCCGCCGCCCGCCCATTCGAAACGCACTACAATGCCCTGGACACCGACGTCAAGCTGCGCATCTCGCTGGAGCTGTACCTCAAGCGGCTCATCGTCGGCGGCATGGACCGCGTGTTCGAGATCGGGCGCGTGTTCCGCAACGAGGGCCTGGACGCCCGCCACAACCCCGAGTTCACGCTCATGGAGCTGTACCAGGCCTACACCGACTACCACGGCATGATGGACCTGACCGAGGATATGTTCCGCACCGTGGCACAGCAGGTGTGCGGCACCACCACCGTGCCCTACGGCGAGGTGATGATCGACTTGGGCAAGCCTTTCGCGCGCCTGACCATGGTGGAGGCCGTCAAGCAGTACGCCGGCGTCGACTTTGACGCCGTGCCCGACACCGCCGCTGCCCAAAAGCTGGCCGACGAGCACGGCGTGGCCTATGAGCCGCGCCACAAAAAGGGCGATATCCTCAATTTGTTCTTTGAGCAGTTCGTGGAGGAGCACCTTATCCAGCCGACCTTTGTGCTGGACCACCCGGTCGAGATCAGCCCGCTGACCAAGCGCAAGCCGGACAAGCCCGATTATGTCGAACGGTTCGAGCTGTTCATTTACGGCCGCGAGATGTGCAATGCCTACTCCGAACTCAACGATCCCATCGACCAGCGAGCCCGCTTCGCCGCGCAGGAGGAACAGTTCGCCCAGGGCGACGAGGAGGCCAACCACACCGACGAGGATTTCCTCAACGCTCTGGAGATCGGTATGCCCCCCACGGGCGGCATCGGCTACGGCATCGACCGCCTGGTCATGCTGCTGACCAACGCCCCCGCCATCCGCGATGTGCTGCTGTTCCCGACAATGAAGCCAATCGAGTAAAAACAAACGGATTTACGCCTTTTGCTCTGCGGATTTGGCAAAATTGACACCACATTGACACCAAACATCAGAAAAAGGCCTTACAAAACCGCCAGAGGGTCATTCTTTACAGGAGACCCTCTGGCTTTTCCAATGCCGGGACAATGGCGAACGGGAGCAGACGGAGCTGTCTCCTTGTCTTACATGGAATGGTTCCCCGACTGAAGATCTCTATTGCAAGCGTGACATAATTGTGGTACAATAAGCCCATAAGGAGCGTGATTTCGATGCCGCAGATCTTACCCATCCGCGAACTTAAAAATACCAATGCCATCTCTCAACGCTGCCATGAAAGCGACGAGCCGATTTTTGTGACCAAAAACGGCTATGGCGATATGGTCATCATGAGCATGGAAACCTATGAACGGCAGAACGTCCTGGCCGATGTGCAGGCCAAGCTGGCCGTGGCCGAGGCCCAGATCGACGCCGGGCTTGGCCGCCCGCTTGCCGATGTGCTGCGCGAAACGAGGGAAAAGTATGGCGTATAAAGTCCTGCTTACGCCCGCTGCCGAGGAGGATCTCCAGCATATCGTTGC
>CANRLV010000083.1 GCA_947631565.1 uncultured Gemmiger sp.
GGGCGGCCGCGGTGTCGGCCTGCAAAAACACCACGCGCAGCAGGCTGCGCTCGCCGCGCGGCAGCACGGCCGCCGCGGCCAGGTACCCCTCGCCCGCCGTGCCGGTCACGGCGCCGGCGGCGCTGCGCCCGGGCAAAAGGTTTTCGGCCAGGGGGGCGGCCAGTTCATACAGCGCCTCGCGGTCGGTGGGCGGCTGCCACGCGCCGGCAAAGTGCAGCGGGCGGCCGTTGTCGGCCACGAACAGCAGCGCGCGGTTGGCGGCCTCCTGCCCGGCCAGCCAGCGGTCGGTGATGGTCTCGGCCGCCTGCAGGCGGTCGCACAGGGCGGCGAAGGTGCTGTCGAACAGCGCCTTTTGCGCCGCGCGCTGGGCATCCGCCGCCATATGGCAGGTGACGGCCAGCAGCCCGGCCAGCACCAGCGCCGTCAGCACGGTGAACAGCAGCGTCAGCCGCCGCCGCAGCGCCGCTAGCACGCGCCCTCCAGCCGGTAGCCGGCCCCGCGCACGGTGGTGATTTTCATGGTACTGCCCACCTGGGCAAGGCGGCGGCGGGCGAAATGGATGTAGCAGTCCAGGTTGCCGTCCTCGACCTCGGCCAGCGGGCCCCATACGCGGGCCAGCAGCATGGCGCGGGCCTGCAGCTGCCCCGGCCTTTGCAGCAGCTGTTCGAGCAGGGCGCATTCCCGCGGCGACAGCGTGACCGTGGCCGCGGGCCCGGTCAGCGTCAGCTCGGCGGTGTGCAAGGTCAGGTCGCCGCAGCGCAGCGCCGCGCCCGGCTCGGCGCCGGGGCGCCGGGTCAGCGCGCGCAGGCGGGCCAACAGCTCGCGCGTGTCGAACGGCTTGGTCAGGTAATCGTCGGCGCCGGCGTCCAGTCCGTCGACCCGGTCGCCGACGCGGCCCAGCGCCGTCAGCAGCAACACCGGCGCGCGGCAGCCGGCGGCGCGCGCCTCGCGCAGCACGGTCAGGCCGTCCATGCCCGGCAGCAGGCGGTCCAGCACGCAGACGTCCCAGGCGGCGGTCAGCAGCTTGTCCAGCCCGGCCGGGCCGGTGTGGCAGGCCGTGACCGCATACCCGGCCCCGGCCAGCACCGGGGCCAGGATGCCGCACAGCGCGCGGTCGTCCTCGATCAGCAAAAGACGCATGGTACGCCCCCTTTCGGCTCTTATTATACACCGTTTGGCTTGAAGTTGTCTTGAAAGGCGGCTTACAGGACCGTTCAAGGTTTGGGCGGTATGCTGGTGCCATACCGCAACAGGAGGACGTTGCCCTATGCTTAAAAAATGGACCGCTTTGTTTTTGGCCGCCGCGCTGGCGGTCTCGCTGGCCGGGTGCGGCCGAGCTGGAGCCGATACCGCCGGCAGCGCCGCCCCCGCCCCGGGAAATCCCGCCGCCGCGCCGCTGACGGCCATGGGCCGCTGGGTCGAGGAGCCGGCAGACCTGTCCGCCCTTGGCGGCGAGGCGATGCTTGGCCCCGCGGCGATGGAGGACGGCAGCCTGCTGCTCTATCTGCGCAGCACCGTGTCCGCCAGCGCCAGCGCCGTTGTCTCGACCGACGGCGGAAAAACATGGACCGGGACCGACCCCGGCTGGGGCGATGTCGGCGGCGTCTGCTGGCCGCTGGCCGTCGGCCCCGACGGCACGCTGTTTTTTAAGAGCCGGGACGACGCTGACGCCGTGCGCTATTACCTGCGCCGCCCCGGCGGCGCGCCGCAGGCGGTGGACACGGCCGGCCTTGCCGACCTTGACGATTTCCAGGGCTGCTGCTTTTATGACAACGCCACGCTGCTGCTGTTCCCCTATGTGGTGACGCCAATCACGATGCCGAGAGGCGAGGTCTACAATGCCTCAAGCCCGCGCGGCGACGCGCTGCTGCTGGACACCGATACCCTGACCTTTACCGCGCTTGCCTATGACACGAGCCTGTTCCCCGAGCTTTCAAGCTCGCACTTCGCCCCCTGTGCCGAGGGCTTTCGCTTCTGCCACTACAGCGGCGCGCTGGCCACGCTGGCGCTGGACGGCAGCGTGACGGCGGCCGAAGTGCCCGCCTTCAACGCGGCCAACGGGCTGGCCCTGACCACCGACGCCGACGGCAATACCTACGTCGCCTGTGCCGACGGCATCGCGCGCTTGGCCCCCGGCGGCACGCTGCCGGAATACCTCGTCGAAGGGCTGGGCACGGCGCTGGCCGCCGAGGGCGGCTACATCCGCAGCGTCTGCCGCACGCCGGACGGCGATTTCCTTGTGAATATTCTGGAAAACATCCCCGCCCCGGGGGAAAGCGATGAGGCTTCGCGCGTATCGGTCTACCGCTATACCTTTGACGAGACGCTGCCCGCCGTGAACGGTGCCGGGCTCGAGGTATGGACGCTGTTCGACAACGCCACCGTGCGGCAGGCCGTCAACGTCTATTTGCAGCAGTACAGCGACGTGGACGTGGCGCTGACCGTGGCCGTGCCGGACCTTGACGCAAACGAACCCTTTGGCCGCAGCGCCGACGAGGTAAGCGCCGTCAACGACGCGCTCACCACCCTCAACACCGCGCTGCCGGCCGGGGCCGGGCCCGACGTGCTGATCTTGGACGGCGCCGGGTACGAAAACTATATCCGCCGCGGCCTGCTGGCCGACCTGCGCGCCGCCGTGCCGCTGGACGAGCTGGCCGGGAACCTGACCGCGCCCTTTGTCGGGGAGGACGGCAGCGTGTATGTGCTGCCGGCGCGCTTTGCGGCGCCCGTCATTTTGGCCGACGACGGCGACACGGCCGACCTCGCCAACCTCGACACCTTACAGGCGGCGATCCTGGCCGGCGCGCCGTGCCCGGCCGACGAGGACAGCGAATACTACACGCCGCTGGACCCCAAATACGCGCTCGATTTCGCCAGCGCCAACAGTATGGGGGACTATCTGCTGGCCACCGGCGGCGCGGCGCTGCTGCACGACGGCGCGCTGGACGAAGCCGCGCTGCGCCGCGCCTTCGATTTCGCCGCCGCCGTGGGCGTGCACTACGGCATGGCCGCCTATGGCCACGAGACCGTCAACGGCACGGTGCTCGGCGGGGCCGAGGCCGTGACCGTCTGGCCGCGCAGCGAGAAGTACCTGACCTGTGACCGCGCCCGCTGGGGCTGGGAGCTCATGCAGACCCCGGCCCTGTGCGCCGAGCAGCGCAGGCAGGGCGGCGCACTCGCCGGCGGCGAGAAGGTGCCGGGCACCGTGGCACCGGCGCCGGGGCTGTGCCCGGGCGCGTGGCTGCCCGCCACGCTGGCGGCCGTGAGCGCCGCCAGCCGCGACCAACCGGCGGCGCTGGATTTCATCGCCGTGCTGTTCAGTACCGACGTGCAGGACGTCTATTGCAGCGACGGGATGCCGGTGCGCGCCGACAGTCTGGCGGCTTCGGTCGCGCGCGGCACCGGCGAGGCCGCGCACTTTACCGGCGACGCGGCCGCCCTGCTGGCCGGCCTGCAGACGCCGGTGGTGGTGCCGCAGGTGCTGGAGACAGCGTTCAAAGCGCACCTGGCGGCGCTGCTTGGCGGGTCCGAGGACACCGACGCCGCCGTGGCCGGCGTGCAGAGCGACCTGGCCCTCTACCTGGCCGAGCAGCGGTAGGGAGCGCCCCGCCGGGCCGTATCTTAAAGCCCGGCGTGCTGCGAGATCCGTATGAGGAAACATCTTTCCCGTTCTAAAAAGGCCGAGGCCCGTGCCGCCTGGCTGTTTTTGGCCCCGAGCCTTTCCGGCGTGACGCTGTTCGTGCTCGCCCCCTTCGTCGAGACCGTGCGCCGCAGCCTGACCGATGCGCCGGGCCGCCGCTGGGTGGGCCTTGCCAACTATACGGCCGTTTTGCAAAACGCGGCCTTCCGGCTGGCGGTACGCAACACGCTGCGCTTTGTCGGCGCCTGCCTGCCGCTGCTGCTGGCCGGCAGCCTGGCGCTGGCGCTTTGCTTACGCGCCAGAGCCCTGCCCGCGTGCGGCAAGGCGCTGTTCAAAACCACCTTTTTGCTGCCGATGGCTATCCCGGTGGCCAGTATCGTGCTGCTGTGGCGGGTGCTGTTCGCCCAAAACGGCCTGCTCAACACCTGGCTTGGCACCGACTGCGATTTCATGGGCACCGGCGCCGCCTTTTGGGTGCTGATCTTCACCTACTTATGGAAGAACATCGGCTACGACAGCATTTTGTGGTCCAGCGGTCTCGATGCCGTCCCCGCCGCCCTGTACGAGGCCGCCGCCGTGGACGGGGCCGGGCCGCTGCGGCAGTTCACGGCCGTCACGCTGCCCGGCCTGCGCCCGACGCTGCTGGTAACGGCGGTGCTGAGCCTGCTCAACACCTTCAAGGTGTTCCGCGAGGCGTATCTTGTCGCCGGGGCCTACCCGCACGACAGCATCTATTTATTGCAGCACCTGTTCAGCAACTGGTTCCTGGCGCTGGACCTGCCGCGACTGGCGGCGGCGGCCGTGCTGCTGGCCGCGGCGCTGCTGGGGGTCATCGCCGTGCTGCTGCGGCTGTGGCGGGGGGAATGACGGGTGCGCAACCGGTTGCTTTGCTTCGGCGCCTGCCTGGGCCTGTCGGTGCTGGCGATGCTCGTGTGGTGGCCGCTGTGGTTCATGCTGGCGGGGGCCTTCACCTCCGCCGACGAGCTGGCCGTCACCCTCGCCCCGGCGCTGGGCGCGGCCCCCGGGCAGGCAAACTGGCACTGGCTGCCTAGCTGGCCGACGCTGCGCCCACTCGTGGAGCTTTTGCTCGACACACCGGAATATTTTACCATGTTCTGGAACACGGTGGGGCAGGTGCTGCCGCAGGCGGCGGGGCAGCTGGCCGTCGGCGCGCCGGCGGCGCGGGCGCTCTCGCGCCTGCGCTTTCGCGGCCGCGGCGCGGTGCGCGGGCTGTACCTCGTGCTGATGCTGCTGCCGTTTCAGGTCACGATGGTGCCCAACTACCTCGTGCTCAACAGGCTTGCCCTGCTGGACACGCCGTGGTCGGTCATTTTACCCGGGGTGTTCGGGACCTTCCCGGTGTTCATCATGCAGCGCGGGTTTGACGCCGTCCCCGCCGAGCTGCTGGAGGCCGCGCGCATCGACGGCGCCGGCCACTGGCAGTGCTTTTGGCATATCGGGCTGCCGCTGGGCGTGCCGGGCGTGCTGGCGGCGCTGACGCTGGGCTTTCTCGAGGCGTGGAACGCGCTGGAGCCGCCGATGACCTTTTTGAAAAACCCGGCCAACTGGCCGCTTTCGCTCTATCTGAGCAGCGTCGATACCGCCAACCTCGGCACGGCGATGGCGGCCAGCCTTGTCATGCTGGTGCCGGCGGTGCTGATCTTCCAATTCGGCCAGCCGTGGCTGGAGCTTGGTATCCAGGCGGGAGCCGTAAAGGGGTGATACGATGGCCCGTATTTCGATAAAAGAATACCTGCCCGGCGGGGCCGGTCAGCTGGCCAGCCTTGCTGATGCAGCGCGCTTTTTTGCCGCGCTGCTGGTGCTCACGCTGGTGGCGCGCGGCACCGGCGGCGCCGCCATGCCCAGGGTCGAGACCACCGCGCCCCGCGCCGCCGCCCTGACCGAGAGCTTTACCGCCGCCGGTACCGTGGCCGTGCAGGCGGGCAAGCCCTTCCGGCTGCCGGCCGGCCTGCTGGTGACCGAGGTCTGCGTCGAGCCGGGCGCACAGGTGGCGGCCGGCTCGACGCTGGCCCGGGTGGACACGCAGCAGCTGGACCTGGCCGTCCGGCAGGCGCAGGCGGAGCTCAAACAGATGCAGGTCAGCTATGCGCAGGGCATGGAGCCCGCCAAAGCCGACGACTACGGCGTGCGCCAGAGCCAGGACCGCCTGACCGAGGCCTACGCCGACAGCAGAGCCGTTTGGGACAAGGGCGAGGAGAACGTGCGCAGGGCGCAGGCCAAGCTGGACGATGCCCGCCGCGCGCTGGAGGCTGCCCGCGCCGATACGCCGCCCCCGCCCCCGGCCGCGCCCGCGCCGGCGACGCCCGAGACCGCGACCCCGGAGACCGTGACGCCCGAGGCCGTCACCCCGGAGAGCGCCGCCGACCTCTGGCAGGCCTATGAGCAGGCCAGGGCCGCCTGGGAGGCGCGCGTGGCCGCCGCCGAGGGCGAGGCCGCAGCCGCCGAAGCGGCGCTGGAGGCGGCACAGCAGGCCGCCGAAGCGGCCAACGAGGCGGCGCTGGACCGCGCCGAAAGCGCCGAGCAGACGCGCGACAGCGCGCTGCACAGCTACGAACAGGCGCTGGAGAGCGCGCAAAAGACCGCCGCGGCCAATCAGGCGGCGGCGGGGGTGACGGCGGCGGGCATCGCCGCCAAACAGGCGGAGCTTGAGCGTCTGCTGACTTTGCAGCAGAACGGCGGCGCGGTGCTGGCCCCCTGCAGCGGCACGGTGACGGCGCTGGCGCTGGCGCCGGGCGGCAGCACCCCGGCCGTGGGCGGGCTGCTGGCCGGGCTTGGGACCGATTCGGTGCTCACTTTCACGCTGGCCAAGGCGCAGGCGGCGTGGGCCAGGCCCGGCATGCCGGTCACGGTCACGCAGGGCGACCGCACGCTGGAAACGACGCTGCGCAGCGTCGGCCCGGCCGATGCGGACGGCGCCGTGCAGGCCGCCGTGACGCTGCCGGCGGACGGCGGCTGGCAGGCCGGCGGCGCCACCGTCCGCCTGACCGCCGCGCGTGGCACCTGGCCCCTGTGCCTGCCGGCGGCGGCCATCCACACTGAAAGCAGCGGCAGCTTTGTGTACAAGGTCGAGGAGCAGGACACCGTGCTGGGCCGCCGCAACGTACTGGTGCGCGTGCCGGTCAACGTCGAGGAGCGCGGCGGCGCGCTGGCCGCGGTCAGCGGGGCGCTGGCGGGCGGCGATGCCGTCGTCGTCAGCGCCGACCGGCCGCTGTCGGCCGGGGCCCGCGTGCGGCTGGCCGGATAGCGCGGGGGCGGGCCTATGAAAGATACAAAAACCGGCAAACGGCTTGCCTGCACCGCGCTGCTGGGTGCCGCGCTGCTTTGGGCGCTGCGGGCGGGCTTCTCCGCCGCCGACGGGTTACAGATACTGTACGGCGGCGGTTATGGCCTGCGTGCCGCGGCGCCGTTTTCCGCCGCCCAATGCGGGAGCGCCGAACAGGCGGCCGCGGACCTGGACGCTGCTGTCACCTTTTGGGGCGAGACGACCGGCGCCGTATCCGCGCCGGATATGCCCGCCGCCGCCCCGGCTGCGGCGGCCGTCATCACCTGCGCCGGCGACCCGGCGCTGGCTTTCGGCGCGCGGTGGCTGTACGGCCGCGCCCCCGCGGTGGGCGAGGCGGACGCTTGCGCCGTCTCGCTGCCGCTGGCCGCGGCGCTGTGGGGCGGGCGGGACGTGACCGGGCAAACGCTTGCCTGGCAGGGCCGGGGGTACACGGTCTGCGGCGTG
>CANRLV010000084.1 GCA_947631565.1 uncultured Gemmiger sp.
CCTCAAGGATTTTGTGCGCAGCGACGAGGGCTTTGGCCTCAAATCGGTCGGCGCCGGCACCGGCGAGATGGACTACACCGCCATCATGCGCTGGCTCAAGGCCGAAAAGCCCTTTATCTGGGCCACGCTCGAGAACACCACCCCGCAGAACGCCGAGGCCTGCCGCACGGCCATGCAGAAGGCCTACGACGAGGCGTAAGGCCCACACCACCGTATCCCGCGCCGGCGCGTGCCGGCTCACCATACCACCCAAGGAGGAAAACTACTATGGATCTGTTCAGCCTCAAAGGCAAGGTCGCGCTGGTCACCGGCGCAAGCTACGGCATCGGCTTTGCCATCGCCAAGGCGCTCTCCGCCGCCGGCGCCACCATCGTCTTCAACGACATCAAGCAGGAGCTCGTCGACAAGGGCCTGGCCGCCTACAAGGAGGCCGGCATCGACGCCCACGGCTACGTCTGCGACGTCACCGACGAGGACGCTGTGGCCAAGCTCATCGCCGCCATCAAGAAGGACGTCGGGCCCATCAACATTTTGGTCAACAACGCCGGCATCATCAAGCGCATCCCGATGCTGGAGATGACCGCCGCGCAGTTCCGCCAGGTCATCGACGTCGACCTCAACGCCCCCTTCATCATGGCCAAGGCCGTCATCCCCGACATGATCGAGATGGGCGGCGGCAAGATCATCAACATCTGCTCGATGATGAGCGAGCTCGGCCGCGAGACCGTTTCCGCCTATGCGGCGGCCAAGGGCGGCCTCAAGATGCTGACCAAGAACATCGCGTCGGAGTACGGCCAGTACAACATCCAGTGCAACGGCATCGGCCCCGGCTACATCGCCACGCCGCAGACCGCGCCGCTGCGTGAGCCGCAGCCGGACGGCTCGAAGCACCCGTTCGACCAGTTCATCCTCGCCAAGACCCCCGCCAACCGCTGGGGCGAGGCGAGCGACCTCGGCGGCCCGGCCGTGTTCCTGGCCAGCGCCGCGTCCGACTTCGTCAACGGCCACATCCTGTACGTCGACGGCGGCATCCTCGCTTATATTGGTAAGCAACCCTGACGCAGTTCATTCTGTTTTAAAAAGGGCGGGCCAACAGGCCCGCCCTTTGCTTGTGCTGCTAACCGTTTTGTGCTATACTGTCCCCATACCCCAAAGGAGGCCCCATCCCCATGCCCACCGCGCGCAAGCTGATCTTTCTGGACATCGATGGCACGCTGACCGTGGCCGGCCAAAACGTGCCGCCGCCCTCGGCGCTGGCAGCCATCCGCGCCGCGCAAGGCGCCGGGCACCTCGTCGCCATATGCACCGGCCGCAGCCTGGGCATGGCCGCCAAGGTCATTGCCGCGGCGCCGTTTGACGGCGTCGCGGCCAGTGCCGGCGGCTATATCCAGCTGGGCGGCCGCGTCCTCTACGACCACCCGATGACCGAGGCCCAGCGCGCGGCGGCCGTGGCCGCGTTCGGCGCCGCGGGCATCGGCTGCGTGCTGGAATGCCGGGACTGGTCCTACGCCGACGATATCTTCTTCTTCGGGCTGGCGGGGGCGCCGCGGGGCGGCTCCAACAGCGAGCAGGAGCGCTGGCGTGCTGGCGTCGGGGCCGAGATGCACATCCGCCCCATCGCGCAGTATGCCGGCGAGCCGGTGTACAAGATCAGCGTCATGGCGCCGGAACCGCACGACGTCTCGGGCCCGGAATTTGATGCCGTGCGCAGGGATTTTGACTTCTGCATCCATGACGCCGGGCTGTTCGGGGTGTTCAACGGCGAGATCATCAACAGGGCCTTCAACAAGGGCGCCGCCGTGCGCCGCCTGGCCGCGGCGGCTGGCATCCCGCTGGCCGACACCGTCGCCTTCGGCGACAGCATGAACGACGCCGAGATGCTTGCCACCGCCGGCCTCGGCATCTGCATGGGCAACGGCAGTGACCGCCTCAAGGCCATCGCCGACGAGGTCTGCGGCAGCGTCGGGGCGGACGGGCTGTACAACGCCTTCGCCGCGCACGGGCTGCTCGGGTAATATGTTGCCGCAGCAACAGACCGGCCGCGCCGGCCTGTGCTATACTGGGTCTCCCAAAACGGGAAAGGAGGGCCGCATATGGCCGTTCACACTGTTACGCAGGCGGATTTTGACGCCGCCGTTCTGCAAAGCCCCCAGCCGGTGCTGGTGGATTTCTGGGCCGCCTGGTGCGGGCCCTGCCAGATGATGGGCCCGGTCGTCGAGGCGGTGGCCGAGGCGCATCCCGGACTCAAGGTCTGCAAGCTCAACACCGACGAGAACATCGACCTGGTGCTCAAGCTCGGCATCGACAGCATCCCCGCCCTGTTCCTGTTCCAAAACGGGCAGGCCGCCGCGCACACCGTCGGCTACCAGCCGCAGGCCGCGCTGGAAAGCTGGCTGCGCGAAAACGGTGCCATCTGAAAACGAAGCACAGGCCCCGCTTGGCCTTACGGCCGGGCGGGGCCCTTTGTGTATCCGGCTTGCAAGCGCCGCGCCGCGGTGCTATAATACCCTACAGAAAAGGACGTTCCAGCAAAGGAGGTCGGGCCGTGGGGCACGCCGCGCAAAAATGTAAACAGATCGCCGGCAAGCTGTTCAGCCGCGTGGGGGTCACCGTGCTGCTGCTGCTCGTGCAGGTGGTGTGGCTGGCGCTGCAATTCAACCGCCTGGCCGCCTACGCCAGCTGGATCAACGGCTTCGGTATGCTGCTCAGCGTCCTGATGTGCCTGGTCCTCGTCCGGCAGGATTCCACCGTGCCGGAGTTCAAGCTCAGCTGGGTCATCCTGTTCATCCTCATGCCGGTGCCGGGCGGCCTGCTCTACCTGATGTGGGGCGACAAGCGCCCCGCCTACCGCCTGCGCCGCAGAATGGAGCGCGCCGTCGAATTGGCCGAGCCGCAGCGCTGCGCGCTTGCGGAGCCGCAGGCGCGCGAGGCGCTGGACGCGCTCAAGGCCGGCGACGACCGGCTGGCCCACACGGCCGCCTACCTGGAAACGCGCGGCTTTCCGCTGTTTGCCGGGACTGAGAGCACCTACTACCCGCTGGGGGACGACTGGCTGCCCGACCTGCTCGCCGCGCTGGAGAGGGCCGAGCGGTTCATCTTTTTGGAGTTCTTCATCATCGGCGAGGGCGAGATGTGGGGCGCCGTGCATGACATCCTGCGCCGCAAGGCGGCGGCGGGCGTGGACGTGCGCGTCATCTATGACGACGCCGGCTGCGTGACCGGCCTGCCCTACCGCTACTGGAAGCGGCTCGAGGCCGAGGGTATCCGCGCCGTCTCCTTCAACCCCTTTGTGCCGATGGTCAACCTGGTCATGAACAATCGCGACCACCGCAAGATCGTCGTCGTGGACGGCGATGTCGCCTTCACGGGCGGCGCCAACCTGGCCGATGAGTACATCAACCGCAAGGACCGTTTCGGACATTGGAAGGACAGCGCTGTCCGCCTGCAGGGCGCTGCGGCCTGGGGCTTCACCTCGATGTTTTTGGAGTTCTGGGCCGCCAACCGCCCCGATGAGACCATCGACTGGCCGGCCTATGCTCCCCGCACGGTGCAGCCAGGCGACGGCGGCTTCGCCCAGCCTTTCTGTGACAGCCCCGTCGACCGCGAGGATGTGGCAAAAAACGTGTACCTGGAGCTCATCAACCAGGCGCGGCGCAGCCTGCGCATCTGCACGCCCTACCTCATTTTGGACAACGACCTGCTCACCGCCCTCAAGCTGGCGGCGCGGCGCGGCGTCGACCTGCGCATCTATGTGCCCGGCATCCCGGACAAAAAGACCATCTACCAGCTCAGCCGCAGCTACTTTGCGCCCCTCATCGAGGCCGGCGTGCGCATCTTCACCTATACGCCGGGCTTTCTGCACGCCAAGACCTGGCTGTGTGATGACCGCGTGGGCGCCGTGGGCACCGTCAACCTCGACTACCGCAGCCTTTACCTGCACTTTGAGTGCGGCACCCTGCTCTACGGCGGCCCGGTGCTGAACGCCGTCGCCGCCGACCTCACGGCGCTGGAGGCCGCCAGCGCCCCCGTCGCCTTGGCCGACTGCCGCACCGACCTGCCCGGCACGCTGGTCAGCGCCGTGCTGCGCCTGCTGGCGCCGCTGTGCTGAAAGGTATATCTTAATCCATCGGCCCTGACCGACATGTGCGGGCAGGGCCGATACCTCTAGAGCAAAAAAACGCGGCTGGGTCGCCTTTGGCATGAAGCCGTGTTTTTTTGTGATGGGGTGTGTCCAAGCGAGGGGTGCAGGCGGACTGGCGCAGCCAGCAGAGCCGAACCCCTCTTTTGCAGATGTTAGTCCCATCGGTAGCCGCGCTTGTATACGGTGGTGATGCGGTGGTACGCGCCCAGCTTTTTGCGCAGCAGGCGCACATGCATATCCACCGTGCGGGTGCGCAGCGCGCCCTTGGCGCCCCAGGCCACGGCCAGCAGCTCGGCCCGCGTGAAGGCCCGCCCCGGCGCGGCCAGGAACATCGCCAGCAGCGCCGTCTCGCGCCGGGTCAGGCGCACGGCCCGGCCGCCGCACCACGCGATGCGCCGCCGCACGTCCAGTTCGATGTCCCCGTACCGGTAGCGGTACGGTGTCCGCAGCCGGCGGCGGGCCGCAGCGGGCAATGCCTGCCGCCCCAGAACGCGGTATCGTTTGTTTTTTGCCATTTTGTACCCCTTTTTGCGAACACATCCCGCATAAAGTTCTATATTATAGAACACAAACTATTATAAGTCATCATAAACAGAACGTCAATACGGTACACTATCAGTAAAGGGAGGTGGCCGCATTGTACGATATGGGCGAACGCCTGCGGGCGCTGCGCAGGGCCAAGGGCTGGAGCCAGGAGGCACTGGGCCGCAAACTGAACAAGACGAAATCCGTCATCAGCGGCTACGAGACCGGTCTGCGCACCCCGCCGCTGGACGTATTGACGAGCCTGGCCGCGCTGTACGGCGTCTCGCTGGACTATCTGGCCGGGCTGGAAAAGCGCGAGATGCTGGCGCTGCCGGACCTGACCCCGGCCCAGACGGCGCTGGTGCAGACGGTGGTGGTGGAGCTGCAAAGCCCCACCCGCGCGGCGCCAAGGCGTTGACACCGCGCCAGCTGGATATTTTAAACAGCCTGCTGTATGAGTTCACAAAAGACCGATGACACAAAAAACGGGCAGCACCCCGCAGGGTGCTGCCCGAAACATTTTTCTGCGGTCAGGGCCGGCGTCCGGCGCCGCCGCCGCGGGTGGAGCCGCCGCCGGCGCGGAAGGACCCGCCGCCGCTGCGTACCCCGCCGCCGAAGCTGCGGCCGGCGCTGCTGCCGGGGCTGCGCCCGGCGC
Source organism: uncultured Gemmiger sp. (assembly GCA_947631565.1). Classification (GTDB taxonomy): domain Bacteria; phylum Bacillota; class Clostridia; order Oscillospirales; family Ruminococcaceae; genus Gemmiger. The sequence goes on from CANRLV010000084.1 coordinate 5,322, forward strand.
CGCCCATGCCGCCGGGTCTTCCAAATCCGCCAAAGCCGCCGCCGCTGCGCGGGGGCCGGGGTGGGGGCGCCGGCGGGCGGCGGTCACCGCCGCCGAACATACGGCGGCCGAGATTCTGCCCGATGCCGAAGCCGATGCCGGTCGAAAGCCCGTCGCGGAAGCCGGAGCGCCGCGGCGCCGTGTAGCCGCCGGTGTACATCGGTCCGCCCGGCGGCGGTGGCGGCGGCGCGCTCGGCGGGCGGCGCCCGCCGGTCTGGCTGCCGCGCCCGATCAGCCACACCACCAGCACGATGGCGGCGATGATGAGCAGCACGGTCAAAAACGGGAAGCCGCCGCCCCCACTCTCGGGCACGCCGGCGGCGGTGGCGGTGCCGGCGACCACGGCGTCCACGTCCATGGTCAGGCCGTAGATGTTGCACAGCAGCGCCGTCAGCGTGCGCACCGTGGTGCGGGTGCCGCCGTCATAGTCGCCGGCCACCCAGTATGGCTCCATATAATCGTCCAGCACGGTGGTCAGGGTGCTGACCGAGAGCCCGCTCTCCAGCCCCGCGCCGCGCATGACGTAGTAGTCGTCGTCGCCCACGGCCAGCAGCAGCAGGATGCCGTTGTTTTTGTCCTTGTCGCCAAGGCCCCACTCATTGAACACGGCGTAGGCGTAGCCCTCGGTCGTGTTGTTGCCCACATACTCAATGGTGTACACGCCGATCTGGGCGCCGCAGGTCTGCTGCAAAGCGACGGACAGGTTGGTCACATAGGTCTCGGTGTCCTCGCTCAGCACCTCGGCGTGGTCCATGACCGCGCTCTTGCGGTCCACCTGCACGCGGGTGCCGCCGTCCGCCCCGGCGTCGCCGCCGCAGGCGGCGAGCGCCAGCGTCAGGCAGAGTGCCAGGCACAGAGCAAACCCACGCTGGAAGAAATGTTTCATCGAGGCACCTCCTCAGGCGGAAAATTCGGGCACGCTGCCGGCGCCCCACAAAGCGCCGATGAGATTGGCGGGGAAGCCGGCGGCCATATCGTTATAGTCGCGCGCGGCCGCGTTGTAGGCGCCGGCCGCACGGTCGATGGTGGCCTGGCGGGAAACGAACTCGGCATACAGCTTCTCGATGCGGTCCAGCGTCTCTCCGTCGGCCTGTGTTCTGGCGGTCTGGTACAGGCCGTCGACGGCACGGTACAGCGCCTGATTGGCCAGATAGGCGTCCGCCGGGTCCTTGGGCGCGGTCTGCAGGCGGTCGATGACCTCCTGCACGGCGGCAATGTCGCCGCTGTCCACATCGGACAGCTTCTGTGCCTGCCGCAGCATATCGGCGGCATAGCCGACCTGCGCGGCCAGATCGTTCTGGACGCCGGCGTTGTACTGATTGGTGGCGCTGTACTGCCGCAGCACGGCGCTCTGTTGGGCTTTGAGGCGCGCCCCGCCGATGCCGAACACCGAGACAAGGATGGCCACGCCCAGCACGAGGTTGGCAAAGGGCCGCCTGCGCGCCGGGGCGGGCAGCTTGCTCTCGGCCTCGCCCAGCACCTCCAGCTGCGGGCCCTGGATCACAAAGCTCTCCTGCTGTTCGAGCTGCATCGGGGTCACCTCGGTTCATGGTACATGACCATAATTTTTAAATCCATCGGCATTGACCGACATGTGCGGGCAATGCCGATACCGCTAGAGCAAAAATGCCGCGGCAAGTCGCCGCAGGCATGCGCGAGGCATTTTTGCGACGGTGGGGATACTAAGGGGGAGGTGCAGGCGACTTGGGGAGCGTGCAAAGCACGCGAGACAACCAAGCCGAACCTCCCTCTTAAAGCCTGAGCGCAGCTCAGGCTTTTTGCTGCTGCTCCAGCAGCTTTGCCCGCAGCTCGCCCTCGATGCGGCCCAGCTCCTGCTCGGCCGCGGCGCGCTTGGCCTTGCCCTCGGCGCGGATCTTGTTCAGCTCGTCCAGCGTCTCGATGAGCTGCTTGT
>CANRLV010000085.1 GCA_947631565.1 uncultured Gemmiger sp.
GATGTAGCTCTCGTACGGGCCATAGCCGAAATACTCCGCCCGGTCCATGGCGGCGGGCAGGAACAGCCGCACGCCCAACCGCGGCAAAAAGGCCTCCTCGGCGGTCCAGGGGGAGGGCTGCGGCACCGGGCCGTGGTCAAAGTAGCCGGCCAGCGCGCCGCGCATCACGGCGTCACGCTCGACATCAAAGCTTGCCGTCAGCCCGCCGTCCGGGCGCACGGTCCAGGTCGTTGTAAAATCAAGATATTTCTGCCGATATACCGGCGCCATCGAGGAAACGGTGACCACCTGCACGCTGCCGTCCGCCTGCGGCGCGGCCGTGACCGAGTAGGCGCGGGTGACCAGGCAGTCGTACCCCGCGGCATACCAGAGCTGGCTGACAACGTGGTCATTGTCGGTGGGGGCGCGCCAGACGTTGAACTCCAGCGGGCGTTCGAGCAGGGCATGGCCCCGGTATTCCATCGCCGTGAACAGCCCGGTGCGTTTGTCCATCGTGTAGCAGAAATCACTGCCGCGCAGCGTCAGGGCCGTGTCGTCCTCCGTACAGTTCACGGCGGGGGCCGCGCACGGCGTTTTTTCTGCCGCCAGCAGGGTGGTCAGCGCGGCGGTGGGCGCCTCGCGCAGCGTCAGCTCGGTAAAGCCAAGGTCAAAGCCTTCCTCCCGGAAGGCTTCGGCGTGCAGCAGCCGGGCATGGATGAGAACGGTGCACTTGCCCGTTCCGCAGGGGGCGATGGGCAGCGTGACGGTCCGTTTGCCGCGCGGCGGCACGTCCAGCAGGGCAGGGTTGCGTACCTCGCCGTGGGCCACGGCATCACCGTCGCACAGCACCTCATAGCTTATCCATGCGTAATCCTTCAGGTTCAAAAAGTCCAGCTTGTTTTGCAGCTCATACTGCCCGGCCGCGGCATCCACCAGCCGCACGCGCAGCGGGCGGTGCACGTTTTTATACTCCTTTAAGCCGGTCGAGGGCGTGCGGTCGGGGTAGACCAGCCCGTCCATGCAAAAGTTGCCGTCGTGCGGGTACTCGCCGCTGTCGCCGCCATAGCCGTATTGGACCTTGCCATCCGGCGCTTTGCCCAGGCACACGGCGTGGTCGCACCATTCCCACACAAAGCCGCCGACAAAGCTGTCGTATTCCTCCTCAAGTTGATAGTAGTCCTCGATGTCGCCGGGGCCGTTGCCCATGGCGTGGATGAACTCGCACTGGATGAAGGGCTTGTCGGGGCAGCCGCTCAGATACTCTCGCATCTCGGGGATGCTGGCGTACATGCGGCTGTAGAGGTCCAGGTTCGAAAAATCGTTTTTGCCGCCGCGCGGCGTGCGCGGGGCGTGCAGCGCGCCCTCGTAGTGGGTCAGGCGGCCGGGGTCATAGCGCTTGGTCCAGGCCAGCGCCGCCTCAAAGCCGCAGCCGTAGCCGGCCTCGTTGCCCATCGACCAGATCAGCACGCAGGGGCGGTTTTTGTCCCGCAGGACGTTCTTCTGCACGCGGTCGACGATGGCGGGCTGCCAGTCGGGGGCATCACAGAGGAAGGGCGTGAAGGGATGGCGCGTGCCCTCACGGTGAACGTTGAGGCCGAACAGCTCCTCAACGCCGTGGATCTCCAGATCGCTCTCGTCGATGACGTAAAACCCGTACTCATCGCACAGCTGGTAGAGCTGCGGCATGTTGGGGTAGTGGCTGGTGCGGATGGCGTTGAAGTTGTGCTGCTTCATCAGGGCTAGGTCGCGGCGGATGTGGTCGAGCGTCACGGCCGGGCCGACGACGGGGTCGCTGTCGTGCCGGTTGACGCCGCGGAAGCGCAGCTTGGATCCGTTCAGGTACACGACGCTGTCTTTTATGCAAATTTCGCGCAGGCCGAGCCGCTCATAAAGCACCTCGCCGGCCGTTTCCAGCGCCAAGCCGTACAGGTACGGCGCCTCGGCATTCCACAGTGTGATGTCTTGCAGCGTAAAATCGATGGCATCGCCCGCACTTACGCCGGCGGCGACGGTGCGCCCGCCGGCATCGGTCACGGTATAGCGCACCGGCTGCGGCGCGCCGGCAAATTCGAGGTCGATGTGCACGTCGGCGGCGGTATAACCGTCCCGCAGCGCGGTGTGCACAAAATAGTCCCGCAGATGCGCCTTGGGGCGGGCCAGCAGATAGACATCGCGGAAAATGCCGCTCGTACGGAATTTGTCCTGGTCCTCAAGATAGCTGCCGTCGCACCATTTGAGCACCAGCACGGCCAATCGGTTGGCACCCTCGCGCAGGTGGGGCGTGACGTCGAACTCACAGGGGGCGTGCGATACCTGATGGTAGCCCAAAAACGCCCCGTTCAGCCAGACGTAGCAGCAGGAGTCGACGCCCTCAAAATCCAGATAGAAGGCCTCGGTCCCGGCCGGCCTGCGGTAGACAAAATCCAGCACATAGGCGCCGCAGGGGTCATTCTGCGGCACAAAGGGCGGGTCGAACGGGAAGGGGTAACGGCTGTTGGTGTACTGGCTCTGGTCATAGCCGTGGCTCTGCCAGACCGATGGCACCGGCAGATCGTCAAAGCCGGAAGCATCGTACCCGGGGGCAAAAAACTCGTCGGTGCAGTCGTACACGCTTGCAAAATAACGGAACTTCCACGTCCCGTTCAGCAGCATAAAGCGCTCGCTTTGGGCACGGTCCGTCCAGAACGGCGCCTGCCCGGGCGCGGCGGGGATGTAGTAGGCGCGCGGCGCCTGCGTGCCGACGTCGAGCGTATGGGGGTCTTCATACCAGCGGGGGATGAGCATGGGGCCAGCCTCCTTGTTTTGTACGGTTGCCTCTATCATACCAAACCTGTACGAAAAAGAAAAGGGCGGGGCGCAAATTTCCTGCCGCGGTGCCCGGCAGGAAAAAAGTATTGAATTTGGCCCCGCATTCTGGTAAACTGTTAGGTAGTAATTTGTCGCCGGTGCGCAAAACAGAAAGGGCAGGTATGCGTTTTGAAGACCCGTGCAAACGCTCCTTATAAGATCACGGTGGTCGGCACCGGGTACGTCGGGCTGTCGTTGTCGGTTCTGCTGGCACGGCAGCACAAGGTGTACGCGCTGGACATCGTCCCGGAAAAGGTCGCGATGATCAACCGTGGCCAAAGCCCCATCGCGGACAGGGAGCTGGAGGCGGAGCTCGCCGGCGGCGGCCTGGACCTGACCGCCACGCTGGACCCGGAAGAGGCCTACCGCGACGCCGAATACATCATCGTGGCTGCTCCCACCAACTATGACCCCGAGAAGAACTATTTTGATACCTCGGCCGTGGAATCGGTGCTGCGGGCCGCCGTGCAGGCTGCGCCTGCGGCGACCATCGTCATCAAATCCACCGTGCCGGTCGGCTATGTGGAGCGGGTGCGCAAGACGTTGGGCTGCCCCAACCTGCTGTTCAGCCCGGAATTCCTGCGCGAGAGCCGTGCCTTGTACGACAATCTCTACCCCAGCCGCATCGTGGTCGGCTGCGACATGGCGAGCGCCGACCAGCGCGTCCGGGCCGGACGGTTCGCCGCGCTGCTCCAAAGCGCTGCCGTCAAACAGGACGTGCCTACGCTCATCATGGGCACGACCGAGGCCGAGGCGGTCAAACTGTTCGCCAACACCTACCTGGCCCTGCGTGTGAGCTATTTCAATGAGCTGGACACCTACGCCGAGGTCCGCGGCCTGGACGCCGGACGTATCATTGAGGGCGTGTGCTTGGACCCGCGCATCGGCGACCACTACAACAACCCGAGCTTTGGTTACGGCGGCTACTGCCTGCCCAAGGACACCAAGCAGCTGCGCGCCAACTACGCCGACGTGCCGGAGAATCTCATCGATGCCATCGTGGCCGCCAACGATACCCGCAAGGCCTATATCGTGGATGCGGTGCTCCGCCGCCTGGCGCTGTTGCCGGGTGACGACCGCACTGTCGGCGTCTACCGCCTGACGATGAAGACCAACTCTGACAATTTCCGCGAAAGCTCGGTCCAGAGCGTCATCAAGGGGCTGCAGGCTGCCGGCGTCAGGGTCCTGCTCTATGAACCGGCGCTGACCGATACGTCCACGTTCCTTGGCTGCGAGGTCGAAAAGGATTTTGCCGCCTTTGCCGCGCGCAGCGACCTCATCGTGGCCAACCGCTACGATGAATGTCTTGCGCCGGTGCGCGACAAGGTCTACACGCGGGATTTGTTCGGCCGTGACTGAACGTTTTTTGTGAGAGGGGGTGCCCCTGTATGAGCATTTTGTATGACGCGCAGGCCGCGGCCTTTACGCTGCATACCCAAAACACGACCTATCAGATGCAGGTCGCCCGCACGGGGCACCTGCTGCATCTGTACTACGGGCGGCGCACGGGCGGCGACTGCCTCGATTACCAGTATGTGCCGATGGACGCGGGCTTCTCGCCCAACGCCTATGAACTGCGCTACCAGCGCACGGCCTCGGTGGACCTGCAGCCGCAGGAATACAGCTCCGAGAACACCGGCGATTTCCGCCTTTCGGCGCTGGAGGTCACGCTGGGGAACGGTGCCTTCGGCACCGACCTGCGCTACAAAAGCCACGCCATTCTGCCCGGGAAATACCGCGTCGAGGGCATGCCCGCGGCCTTTGCGGGGGACGGCGAGGCCGAGACGCTCATTATCACGCTGGAGGACGCCGCCAGCCACCTGCAGGTGGAGCTGCTCTACGGCGTGTTTTCGGGCAAGGACATCATCACCCGCGCGGCGCGCCTGCGCAACGCCGGGACCGGGACCATCACGCTGCAAAAGGCGGCCTCGATGGTGCTGGACCTGCCGTTTGGGCACTGGGACCTGCTGCACTTCCACGGCCGCCACTGCATGGAGCGCATGCCCCAGCGCATGCCGCTGATACGCGGCATCCAGACCGTGGCCTCCCGCCGCGGCGCCTCCAGCCACCATCATAACCCCTTCGTCATCCTGTGCGACCATCGCTGTGACGAGAACCACGGCGACTGCATCGGCCTGATGCTGGTCTATTCCGGCAACCACCGCACCGACGTCGAGGTGGATCAGATGTCCTCAACCCGCGTAGTCATGGGCATCCATGACGAGCAGTTCAACTGGACGCTGGCTCCCGGCGAGGTCTTTCACACGCCGGAGGTGCTGCTGACCTTCAGCCACCGCGGCCTGACCGCGCTTTCCCATACCTACCACCGCTTTCTCCGGCAGAACATCATCCGCAGCCGGTGGAACACGCGGCAGCGTCCGGTGCTCATCAACAACTGGGAGGCCACCTACTTCAACTTTACGGCCGAAAAGATCTTGCAGCTGGCCGAGCAGGCGGCCGCCCTGGGCGTTGAGATGCTGGTGCTGGACGACGGCTGGTTCGGCCAGCGCAATGACGACAACGCAGGCCTCGGCGACTGGTATGTCAACACCAAAAAGCTGCCGGGCGGCCTGGACCCGCTGATCGAAAAGATCAACGCACTGGGCATGAAGTTCGGCATCTGGGTGGAGCCGGAGATGGTCAGCGAGGATTCGGACCTGTACCGCGCCCACCCGGAATGGGCGCTGACCGTGCCGGACCGCAAGCCGGTGATGAGCCGCAACCAGCTCGTGCTGGACATGGCCGACCCGGCCGTCATCGAATACCTGTATACCCAGTTTTCGGCCCTGCTGCGCGAGCATCACATCGAGTATGTCAAGTGGGACATGAACCGCAACATGGCCGACGTGTACAGCCACAGCCTGCCCGCCGCCCGCCAGGGCGAGGTGTTCCACCGCTACATCTTGGGCGTGTATGGCCTGCTCGAACGCCTGACGAGCGAGTTCCCGGACGTGCTGTTCGAGGGCTGCGCCGGCGGCGGCGGCCGCTATGACGCCGGCATGATGTACTATTTCCCGCAGATCTGGTGCAGCGACGATACCGACGCCATCGAGCGCATGACCATCCAGCACGGGACGTCCTTCGGGTATCCCATCTCGACGGTGGGCGCGCACGTTTCGGCTTCCCCCAACCACCAGACCGGCCGCACCACGCCGCTGGGCACCCGTGCGCTGGTGGCGATGGCCGGGACCTTTGGCTATGAGCTGGACCTCGGCAAGCTGACCGACGGCGAGAAGGAGCAGATCAAGGAGCAGATCCAGCGCTTCCATCGCTACTATGACCTGATCCAGAACGGTGACTACTACCGCCTGACCGACCCGCAGGAGCAAAGCTATTTCAACGCCTGGGAGTTCGCGGCGCCGGACGGCAGCAGGGCGCTGCTCAATCTGGTGGTCACGCACGCCCGCGCCAACCCGAACGGCGTCCATTTCCGGCTCAAGGGTTTGGACCTGGACGCGCTCTATGCGGTCGGGGAGCTGCACTGTGACGGCTGCGAGGTCGCCTTGGAAGAGCGTAGCGAGCGCCTGATCTCCGGCAGCAGCCTGATGTATGCGGGCTACACGCTGCCCCTGATGCGCGGGGACTACCCCTGCGTGCAAATGCTGTTCGTGCGCCGGTAGCGGCGCGTTTTTGGCCATACTACAGGAAGGACAAGGCATCACAGGAGTCCTGCAAATAAAAGTCAAGATCTAAAAAGAAAAAAGGCCACAAAAAATGTGGTCACAAGAGAATGGCATAACAAAAAAGCCGGATGGAAAGCGGCCGGCATGAAAACAGATGCTGCTATCGGGTCGGGACTGCGATATGTTTTGGGCGTCGAATGCTTCAAGACATTCTTTTACGCGAGCATAGTAGATACGAAGAAACTTGTTTTGAGCAGCGGTCATATAGACGAAGTACGGTTTCCCCTCCGCACGTTTCTTGTCCAGGAATTGGTAAACAGGCTCGTCAGCAGGGGCCTTTTTCATATAGGTACAAATGATTTGGAAAAGGGTCTTGCGAAGGTGTGAGGAACCACGTTTCGTGGTAGGGACACTGCTGGCAGAGTGCTTACCGGAATCATCAACACCGGGATCGACGCCGGCAAAGCCAACAATGGAGCTGCGCTTGGGGAAGCGGCGCACATCGCCGATCTCCGCCATGAGCTGGGCCGCCGTAGTCCTTCCGACACCGTACATAGCGCGGACGGTATCATATTCCGGTAAGAGTTTGGCCAGGCGATCCATCTCATCTCTCATTGCGGCAATGGTGACCTTGGCGGCGAGGAGCTGCTGCGCGGCGGTGGTAATGAGCAATTTTGTGTTGCTGTTTTTCGGCAAAGTTGTGAAATGGCCGCAGCTGCCTGCGTAGATATCCAGAGCTTTTTCCGCGCTGAAATGGTATCCCTTGCGCCTGCACCATTTTTCGTAACGCTCTGTGAATGCCTTTTCGCTGACCCGGCA
>CANRLV010000086.1 GCA_947631565.1 uncultured Gemmiger sp.
GCGCCGTTCTCGCCCACCAGGCCGACGATGGTCCCGGCGGGCACGGTCAGGGTAAGGGGGCCGAGCGTGAAGCGCGGATACACCTTGGTGACGCCGCGCAGCTCGGCAAGGACAGGTTGTAGCATGGTGTTCCTCCGATAAAGGGCAGGTCAGTCCCTGCCCCACAGGATGCGCAGGGTCTCGGCGACGTCCTCATAGGGCACGCCGCCCAGGCGGGCCGTGTCGATGGCCGCCTGCAGGGACCCCTCGATTTTTTTGAGTGTTTCTTCCCGGTGCAGGGCCGGGTCCTGCGGGGCGACAAAGCTGCCCCGCCCCGGTATCGTGGTGATAAAGCCCTCGGCCTCGAGGTCCTCATAGGCGCGCTTGGTGGTGATGACGCTGATGCGCAGGTCCTTGGCCAAAAGACGGATGCTGGGCAGCGCCTCGCCCTCGGTGAGTGTGCCGGTCAGGATGCTCTCCTTGATCTGCCGCGTGATCTGCGCGTAGATGGGCTCCTGCCCGCTGTTGGAGAGGAAAATCTGCATAGATGCCTCCACTGTGTTCGCGAACTCGGACTGTACATATCCGATATGCACAGTATATACGGTATATACGCGGTTGTCAATCCCTTTTGCAAAATATTTTTGCGCGCCAAGAAAGCCCCGCCTTGCGGCGGGGCTTTCTTGGCGTTTGTACGTTCTATTTCAGCCCACCTCGCGGGGCGTTTCGTCAATGGGCGCAGGCTCCTCCTCGGGCGCTGCCTCTGGGGCGGGGTCAAACTCGTCGCCGTTCATGGCGGTATTGTACCCGGCGATGTAGCCATCGTTGTAGCCGTAGGTATATTGCTCGTCCATGCCCTCCTCTTCCTCCGCCTGCGAGTGGGCCAGATAGTCCTCGGCCTCGGCCTTGGAACTGAACCAACTGTCCCCGACATACCACTCGGTGCTGACGTTGTTGGCCACGGTGGTCAGGTCGGCATCACGCAGCCAGCGGCCGTCGGTGGAAAGGTGGAACTCCGGCGCCAGCACGTTGCCGTCCGGCTCGACGTGGTTCGAGAACTGGTAGTCCTCGATGGGCAGGTCTGCGCAGGCGACCAGGATGCGCTGGCAGTCGGCGGCAAAGGCCTCGGCGTCGGGGTAGGCGGGCGCCAGAGTGAAATAGGCACGGGCGCCGCGGGGCAGGTCGTCGATGCTTTCGGAGGCCGCTATGGCAGGGTCAAGGATGACACCGTCGCGGTAGAAGTAACAGTCACTGTAGCTGATGACGCCTTTCAGGGCCGGCTCGGCCTGGATGGTCGTGTACACGGCGTCCTCGATCCGGGTGCTGAGGCGCTCCAGCCGGGCATCGGCGGCGGGGCCGTAAACGTTCCACAGATAAGGCACCAGCGAGGCGCCGCCCACCGCCAGCAGGATGAAGGCGCAGGCAAACATACTGAGGAAATCATACTTGATCTTGACGTTGGGGCGCGCGGCGTAGACCAGCACCTCGATGCCGAGCACGATGAGGATGGCGGGGGCGAAGCGGGCCACGGGCGTGGGGTCGAATCCCGGCACGAGCACGGCGGCCAGCAGCAGCGCGCCGGCGGCGATGAGCACCATGCCGAAGGACCAGGTGCCGACGCGGCGCACCTTTTGCGGCGGCTGCGGCGCAGTGGTGGTCTGGGCGGTTTGGGCAGTCTGGGCTTCCGGGGCGGGCTGTGTTTCGGGGGTCGGCGTCACCGGCGGCTCGGGCGCCGCAGGGGCGTTATGGTCAAAAATAGTATCCATTTTGTAATCCTCCATTGGGTATTGATTATACAGTTTGTATTATAGTGGTGTGTGCCCGGTGCGGGCCGCCATATGGGGCGGCCCCTACGGGGTTTGTTTCTCTTGTAGGGGCGGCCCCGCGTGGCCGCCCGTGGTCCTTACTCTTTTGGCCCCTCCTGCGGGTACGGGGGCAATTCGGCCGGCGGAGCCTTTTTGGCCGGACGCAGGCCCAGCAGCCACAGGCCGCCCAAAATCAGCAGCACGGCGACCGCCAGCGTGGGGATATCGTCCAAAACGCGCCAGGCCCCCGCAAAATGCAGGACCTCATAGAGGAAATCGGCCAGCCAGTGCTTGATGAGCACATCGTACAGGCTCCATACGCCGAGACCGATCAGGATCCAGCCCAGCAGCTTACCGTTCTGCGGGATGAGCTTTTTGAGGCCCTCGGCATCGCCGACGATGAGCAGACCGTCCTGCTTGGGCTCGCCGGCGGCGGCGCAGCGGATGAGGTCATAGGTGTCAAAAAAGCTGTACATCCACACGATGGCGGCGGTCAGCACGAGCGCGTCGGTCGTCATCAGGCTGATGACGATGCAGCCACAGAACAGGCTGATGAGCGAGAGCCCGCGCAGCATATACCCGTAGTACATCTGCCCGGCGCCGGGGATGCAGGCGAACAAAAAGGTCAAAATGGCGTTCTTTTTCATCGTATTCACTCCTTTGTGGGGGTCGGGGTGTCGGGGGTCAGGTCGTCGGCGCCGTCCAGGGCGCTGCCGATCTGGTCCAGGCCGGTGCGGGCCAGCGTCTGGAACTGGGCAAGGGCGTCGCTCATGCCGGTGCCAAAGCCCTCGAGCGCGCCGCGGAGGCTCTCGGACCAGCTCGTCTGCGGTTCCGGCACGGCGGTGACGGCGGCGCCGCCGATGTCGCCAAAGAGGCCGGCGCTCCACAGCAGGAAGGCCAGCACCACGGCGGCGACGGCGGAGAAGTAGCGGTTGGTGAACAGCCGAAAGCTGCGCCGGCGCATCAGCGCCTGCACCTGGGGCACCAGGTCGCGCATCGGCTGCTGTAAACGGGCGGGCATCGCCGCGACAAGGGCGGTATAGCGGGCGAGGCAGTAATCACAGAAGGTCAGGTGCTCGGCGGCTTCGAGCCGGCCCAGGTCGTCCAGCCGGTCCTCGGTCAGGGCCCGCAGGCCGTCGTCGGTCAGGTGGCCGGCGGCATCAAACAGCGCTGCATCGTCAAAAAGCACGGCTTCCGTCATGTCAGATCTGCCTCCTTTCGTTGATTTGCTGGCGCAAAATGGCTTTGGCGCGCCAGAGCTGGTTCTGCACCGTGGGGGCGGGGCGCCCCAGGGCGGCCGCGATGTCCGCCACGGTCTTTTCTTCAAGGAAATACATACGCGCCACGGGGCCGTAGGGCTGGCGCAGGCTGAGGATGAGCGTGCGGACCTCGTTTTCGCCGGCGGCGTCGGTCAGGGCGTCGGCCGGGTCGGGCGGAGGTGCGCCGCCGACGGGCCGGCCCTCCAGGTCCGGCGGCTTGCCGCGGGGCAGGGGCGCGTCGCCATCGTTCTCGGTGTACAGGGGGCCGACGCGCCGCACCCAGGCGCTTTTCAAGTGGTCCCGGCACTTGTTGGCCGCCACCCGCACCAGCCATTGCTTGTAGGCTGCGGGGGCGCATTTGTCGATGCCGGTAAAGGCGGAGACGAAGGTGTCCTGCGTCAGGTCCTCGGCGGTGTGGGGATCCTGCACGAACTGCAGACAGACGCTGTAGACAAGGCGTTGGTACTGCCGCATCAGGGCGGAAAAATCCTCGTTGGTCAGCCCGCACACCCCCTTTGCCGTTCGCATCTGTCCACTAGAACGATTCCCCCGCGCAGGATTTTGCAGCGGGGGAATTTTTTTGAAGTAAAAAGTAAGAGTGAAGAATGAAGAAAGAAAAGGAATTTTTATAAATCGATGTCCAGCGTGACCGGGCAGTGGTCGGAGCCGGTCATCTCCATGCGCACGGCAGCTTCCTTTATCAGCGGCGCGGCGCGGTCGCTGACCAGAAAGTAGTCGATGCGCCACCCGGCGTTGCGCTCCCGCGCCTTAAAGCGCATACTCCACCAGCTGTAGACGCCGGTCGCCGTGGGGTAGAGATGGCGGAAGCTGTCGGTAAAGCCGGCGGCGAGCAGCTCGTCAAGCTTGCCGCGCTCCGCATCGCTGAAGCCGGCCGTCCCGCGGTTGGGCCCGGGGTTTTTGAGGTCGATGTCCTCGTGCGCGACGTTGAGGTCCCCGCACAGCACCACCGGCTTTTGGGCGTCCAGCCCCTGTAAGTATGCCCGCAGCGCGTCCTCCCAGGCAGTGCGGTAGGCGATACGCGCGAGCCCCTCCTGGCTGTTGGGCGCATAGACGGTGACAAGAGTAAAGCCGTCAAATTCCAGCGTCAGGGCGCGGCCCTCGCCGTCAAATTCCGGCCGGCCGATGCCCTGCCGCACGCTGCGGGGCGGCACGCGGGTCCACACCGCCACGCCGGAATAGCCCTTGCGCTCGGCGCTGAACAGGTACTGCCTGTACCCGGCGGGGGCGAACTCGGCCTGGCCGGGCTGCATCTTGGTCTCCTGCACGCAGAAGACGTCGGCGTCCAGCGCCGCAAATTGCGCGGCGAAATCCTTTTTCAGTATGGCCCGCAGGCCGTTGACGTTCCACGATACCAGTCTCATTCCCTGGCGGTCTCCCCTTTCCGTCCTTTATTTTTGGCGTGCTCCTCCCACTTATGGCTGGCGAAGCGGCCGACAAAGCACGCGACGCGGCAGACCCAGTCCACCACCATCGCCACCCACACGCCGACGGCGCCCCAGCTCAGCCGCACACACAAAATATAGCTGAAGCCCAGCCGCCAGACCATCATCGAGGCGATGGAGGTGACCATCGTGTACTGCACGTCGTTGGCGGCGCGCAGGGCGTTGGGCAGCACGAAGGCCGCCGGCCACAGCACGATGGCGCATCCGGCGTGGATGACGACCAGCAGCCAGGCCAGGCGGAAGGTCTCGGCCGAGAGGGTGTAGAGCGCGAGCGTCCACGGCAGCGTGGCGATGACCACCGCCTGCACGAGCCCCTGGGCGAGATAATCCCACCCGACCAGCTTTTTGGTGTAGCGGGTGGCGGCGCCCATGTCGCCGGCGCCCACGCAGCGCCCCACCACCGTGATCATGGCAAGGCCGGCGGCGTTGCCGACGATGCAGCCGACGCTGTCCAGGTTGTTGGCGACGGCGTTGGCGGTGATGTGCACGGTGCCGTGCAGGCTGATCATGCTGACCACCAGCACGCGCCCCAGCTGGAAGATGCTGTTCTCAAGCGCCGAGGGGATGCCGATGTGCAAAATATCGCGCACCATCGGGCGGCGCCACTGAAATACGGTGGCCCGGCTCAGGCGCAGGGGCTGGCTGTCCTCCCGCGCAGCGAGGGACAAAATGACCACCGCCCCCACGGCGCGGGAAACAAATGTCGGCACGGCAACGCCGGCCACGCCCATGTGCAGCGCGTAGATGCACAGTGCGTTGCCGGCGACGTTGATGAGGTTGACGAGCACGCTGACCCGCATCGACACGGCGCTGTTGCCCACCGAGCGGAAGATGGCCGCCCCGGCGTTGTACAGCGCCAAAAACGGGTAGGACAGCGCCGTGATGAAGAAATAGAGCAGCGCCGCGGCCATGACGTCGTCGGTGACGGTGCCGAACAAGAGCCGCAGCAGCGGCGCGCGGAACGCAAGCGCCGCGGCCATCACGCCGGCGCCCAGCACGGCCGCCAGGCTGACCAGCTGGCCGGCACTGTCGTGCGCGCGGTCGGGGTCATTGGCGCCCAGCGCCTGACTGGTGACGACGGCGCCGCCGGTGGCCAGCGCCGCGAAGATGTTGAAGATGAGCTGGTTGACCATGTCGACCAGCGACACACCGGAGATGGCGGCCTCGCCGGCCGACGACACCATGACGGTGTCGGCCATGCCGACGAGCACGGCCAGCCCCTGCTCGATGACCAGCGGCCACAAAAGCCGGATGAGCTGGCGGTTTGTGAACAGCGGCGCCGGGCGCGTTTTAGTCGCGGCGCCGGTCTGCCCGCTCTGCATTGCCTGCATAGGATGGGGTCCCCTCTTTTCCACCCGCAGTATAGCACAGCGCGGCCAAAAAGGGAACAAAGGCGGCAAAAAAAGCGCAAAGCGTACAAAATTCATGCGCCGCAGCGGGGCGTTTTACACCCAAAGCCGCGGCGGGCGCGTGCCCAGGCGGGACAGCAGCTCGTTGGCAATGGTCCCGGCGGCCACGGCCTGCTCGCAGGCGGTGAGCGTTTCCGGCCCGTCGCAGCCGACGAGGGTGGCAACATCGCCGGGCGCCACGCCCGGCACGGCGGTCACATCGGCCAACAGCTGGTCCATGCACACCCGCCCGACGATGGCACACCGCCGCCCGCGCAGCAGCACACGCCCCGCCCCGTTTGAGAGGGCGCGCGGGATGCCGTCGGCATAGCCCGCGGTGAGCACGGCCAGCGTCAGCGGTCGGTCGGCGCGGCAGGCGAGCCCGTACCCGGCCCCCTCCCCCGCCGGCAGCGCATGTACGGCGGCCACCCGGCAGCGCAGGCTGAGCACCGGGCGCAGCGCCGCGCCCCAGCGGACGGTGGCGTCGGGGTCCGACAGCATACCGTAGAGCGCGATGCCGGGGCGGGCGTACCGGCAGTCAAGCCCGCTGTGGCGCAGGATCCCGGTGCTGCTCTGCACATGGCAGGGCGGCGGCGTGATGCCGCGGGCCAGCAGCGCCCGGCGCACGGCGGCAAAGCGCGCAAGCTGTGTTTCGGCAAAGGCCATGTCGGCCACGGCGGCGGTGTCGTCGGTGCAAAGGTGGGTAAAAAGCCCGGTGATGCGCAGGCTTTTGCAGCCGAACAGCGCCGCGATGGCCTCGGTATCCTGCCACGGCAGGCCGAGCCGGTGCATGCCGGTATCAATCTTGACGTGCACATGCAGGGGGCGGCCATACCGCACCATGGCGGCGGCGTGGGCTGCGTCGGCCACGGTCTGGGTCAGGTGAAAGCGGCGCAGGCGGTCAAACTCCGTGGGCGGCGTATAGCCAAGGACCAGGATCGTGCCCCGGATGCCGGCGCGGCGCAGGGCCGCGCCCTCCGCGGCACAGGCCACACAGAAGGCCCGCACGCCCAACCGGCGCAGCGCCCGCGCCGTGCCCACGGCGCCGTGGCCGTAGGCATCGGCTTTTATGGCCGGCATCAGCGCGCAGCCCGGCGGCAGGGCGGCGCGCAGGGTCCGCACGTTGTGGGCCAGCGCCGCCCGGTCCAGCTCGATCCAGCAGCGGGCGGTGGGGTCCGGGCGGGGCCAAAAGGCCCACGGCGC
>CANRLV010000087.1 GCA_947631565.1 uncultured Gemmiger sp.
GCGCTGATGGCCGACGACCGCGCCATCGTCGACGAGGCCTGGGCCGGCGACATCATCGGCCTGTTCGACCCCGGCATCTTTTCCATCGGCGACACGCTCTGCACCGGCAGGGACCGTGTGCGTTTTGCCGGCATCCCTACCTTCGCGCCGGAGCATTTTGCCCGCGTGGGCCAGGTGGACACGATGAAGCGCAAGCAGTTCGTCAAGGGCATGGAGCAGATCGCCCAGGAGGGCGCGATCCAGATCTTCCGCGACCTGGGCGCCGGCATGGAGGAGGTCATCGTCGGCGTGGTGGGCGTTTTGCAGCTGGAGGTCCTCGAATACCGGCTCAAGAACGAGTACGGCGTCGACATCCGCCTGCAGCGCCTGCCATATGAGCATCTGCGCTGGATCCTCAACGACCCGGCCGAGCTCGACCCCAAAACGCTGGACGTGACCAGCGACACCCGCGCCATCGAGGATCTCAAGGGCAACCACCTGCTGCTGTTCGGCAGCCCGTGGAGCGTGGACTGGGCCGAGAAGCACAACCCGGACCTGAAGCTCTCTGAGTTCGGCAATTTGACGTTTTGATTTTTTCTGATACGAAAACATCCGTCGGCCAAGCTGAATGGTATAAAGAAAGATAGTAGACACAGGAAACCGTGTCTACTATCTTTTTTATTGGAGGTGAAAAACATGGGATATCCAACAGGGAGAGCAAACCGATATCGTTCGAAAGACGAAAAGATGAAGTATGTAAAAGAAGTGCCGGGAGGAAAGAGCAGCAAAGAAGTCGGTCGAGAAGAACGGTGCGGAGCGAAGGAGAACGGCGAAAAGATATTACACCGGCATATCGGTCAAGAGTTTATGGATATCGCCGAATGTTACGCAAGGGACCTGCGGTTTTTCCTTTCGGGTGCCGCCGGCTTTTTCTGCACCTCTTAACACCCCAAAAATTCCTTGATCTCGGCGTCCATTTCAGCTGGGACGTCGCCGCCGGCCAGCCATACGCGGGTAAAGCGGCAGATCATCCCGATGCAGGTCTGCATATGCCAGCGCGGCTGCCACCCGAGCACGGTCTTGAGCTTCGAACAGTCCAGCTTCAAAAAGTTGGCCTCGTGCGGGGCGTTTGCCTCGGCGTAGTTTTCCCACGTGGCACCCGCGCCCCAAGCCTTGCAGAACAGATCCACGAGCTGCCCGGTGGTCAGGCAGTCACAGTCATCGGGGCCGACGTTGTAAAAGCCGGCATACCGTTTGTCCTCATACTGCCGTTGGGCAATGAGCAGGTAGGCGGCCAGCGGCTCCAGCACATACTGGTAGGGCCGGGTGGAATACGGGTTGCGCACCCTGATAGCCTCGCCCCTCTGCACGGCACGCACACAGTCCGGGATGATGCGGTCGGCGGCAAAATCACCGCCGCCAATGATGTTGCTGGCCCGCGCGGTCGAGACTGCCGGCGCCCCCGGCGCCTGGAAGAAGCTGTTGATATAGCTGTGGGTGACCAGCTCCGAACAGCTTTTGGAGTTGGAGTAGGGGTCGTAGCCGTCCAAGGGGTCGGTCTCACGGTAGCCCCAGGCCCATTCGTTGTTATGGTAGACCTTGTCGGTGGTGACGTTGAGCACCGAGCCCGGCGCAAAGCCCTCCGCCATCGCCCGGCGTACGCATTCCAGCAGGTTGACGGCGCCCATCACGTTGGTCTCGTAGGTGGCGCGCGGGTCGCGGTAGCTTTCCCGCACGATGGGCTGCGCGGCCAGATGGAACACCACCTGCGGCCGGGCAGCAGCGTAGGCCCCCCACAGGGCATCCATGTCGCGCACATCGCCGCGCACGTCGGTCATACGGTCCTTGAGCCCGGCCAGGTCGAACAGGGCCGGGGCAGTCGGCGGGTCGAGGGCAAAGCCCGTCACCTCGGCCCCGGCGCCCACCAGCATACGGCACAGCCAGCTGCCTTTAAAGCCGGTGTGCCCGGTGATAAATACGCGCTTGCCGCGGTAAAATGCAAGGTCCATTAGTCTTCCCACACCTTCCAAGGGGCGTGCCCCTCCGACCACAGCTTTTCCAGCACGGTCTTTTCCCGCATAGTATCCATGCACTGCCAGAAGCCCTGGTGCTGGTAGCTCATCAACTCCCCTTCGGCGGCCAGCTTTGCCAACGGCTCGCGCTCAAACACACAGGCGTGGCCGTCCAGATAATCGAAAATCGCTGGTTCCAGCACCATGAATCCCGCGTTGATGAGAGCTCCGTCGGAAAGGTTCTTCTCGCGGAAGGATTTGATTACGTTGTCACCGCCGATCGCGATCATCGGTTTGGGCTTGAGCACGCTCTCTTCACTGATGCAGGTACCGTAGCCGCCGGCCAAAATCACGACCTTCATGCAAATCGCCCCCTTTGCTGCTTTTGTATAATCATTGGCATTATACCATACAGGCCAAGGCCGTGCAAATGCCCGTACTGCCTGTTTTTGCCTGTGAAATTGCCAAAAAAGGCAAAATGCGCTATACTGGTAAGGCAAACGATGGGAGGGGGATGCCGCTGTGGTCCACGGCGTGATCTTTGACATGGACGGTCTGATGTTCGACACCGAGCGTATGTGGGATACCTTTTGGCCGCCGGTGTGCGCGCGCCTCGGCCTGCCGCTGCCGCCGTTGCAGTTTTATTCCTCCGGCCGTGGGCTGGCGGGGGCCAACCTGCTGCGCCATGTGGAGGAATATTTCCCGGGTCAAAACGCCCGGCGCCTGATCGACGAGACCTGGCAGCAGGCCGCGGCGGCCTTTGCCCGCCCGGTGCCCTGCAAGCCGGGCCTGTTCGAGCTGCTGGACTGGCTGAAAGAGCATGACATCCCCTGCGCGGTGGCCAGCTCCAGCCCGCGGGCGATGGTGCAGCGCAACCTGGACAACACCGGCGCCGCGCCCTACATTCGCGCCGTCGTCGGCGGCGAGGATGTGCACCGCAGCAAGCCCGACCCGGAGGCCTTTTTGCTGGCGGCCGCGCGCCTGGGCGTGCCCATCGCCGAATGCCTGGTGCTGGAGGACAGCCACAACGGCGTGCGCGCCGGCCGCGCCGCCGGCGCCGTGACCGTGATGGTGCCGGACCTGATGCCGGTCACCGACGAGATGCGCGGCCTGTACACCGCCTGCTGCGAGAGCCTGCTGGACGTGCGCGGCCTGCTGGCGGCCGGCAGGCTGTGAGTGCTGCCTGCGCCTGCCTGCGCCTGCCATAAAAATACTTGCCATACGGCGATTTTGGGCGTATAATAAGAGTCGCGGCGCCTGCGGGGCACCGTGGGAAACAAAAAAGGATGAATACACTATGGATACGAATGTTGCTCTTACCGATGAACAGGCGGCGGCGCTCGGCGGCGTACTGCTGGGCGTCGGCGCGATCGTGCTGGTGGTCGCGCTGATTTGGTACATCATCAACGTCATCGCCATGTGGCGGCTGTTCAAAAAGACCGGCGAGCCGGGCTGGAAATCCCTGGTCCCTGTCTACAACGGCATCGTCCTGTACGGCAAGGCGTGGGAGGTCAAGTGGTTCTGGATCACCTTCCTGTTCACTTTCCTCACCTACTTTGCCAACAGTCTGGCGCAGCAGGACATCGCCGCGACGGTGATGTCCGTCATCGCGCTCGCCACCGGCGTGGTCGGCGCGGTGCTGCTCTTCCTGTTCAACCAGCGGCTGGCCGCTGCCTTCGGCAAGAGCAAAGGCTTCGGCGTCGGGCTGTGGCTGCTCAACCCCATCTTCATGCTCATCCTTGCCTTCGGGTCTTCGACCTACATCGGCAAAGCGCCCAACACCCCCGCACAATGACCGGGGTCCCCGGCAAGCTCTTTTTTGACAATATCCTGGCCCGGCGCCGTATGGCGCCGGGCCTTCAGCGTGTCGAAAATTCGACACGCCGAAATCGCGGTTTTATGTGCTTTTGCCGTCAAACAGCGTGGTCTGCTCGGCCTGCCAGGCAAAGCGCGGCTGGGCGGCCTGCGTCACCGTGTCGCCGGGCTGCACCTGTCCGAGCAGCAGCGGCGCGTGCGGGTCGTGCCGGCGGTAGTTTTCCAGCGCCGCGGCCGGGCTGCGGTTGGCGTAGCAGTAGCGGCAGCCGTTGGGGCAGGTATCGTAGGCGCCGATGTCCCGCGTCTCGATGCAATGGCAGTGGGCGCGCATACCGCTATGCCTGCGCGGCCGGAACGTGATGCCGTTGGCCCTGCCCAGGATGTCCAGCGTCATGCAGCCGGAGGGGTGCACGCCGTACCGTTCATAATTTTCCGGCGTGGCGCAGCTTTGCAGATAAATACCGCTGCGCTGTGCGATCTCGCCCAAGCCCTTGGCCAGCGCCTCCTTCCCGGCGGGCGGGACGGCGCGCAGCCCCGGCATATTGACCTCGACCTTTTTGTACAGCTCGACAAAGCTGAAGATGCATCGGTCGATGTACGGCGCCAGTTCCCCGGCCATACGGGCAAAGGTCTCGAGATGGCGCCCGACGGTGTAGGTATCGGTCAGCAGCACGGGGTCATAGCGCCAGGCCACGCGCTGCGGCCCCACCTGCGCCGCCAGCGCCTTGAGTGTCTGCATACTTTCGTCGATGGAGGGCACGCGCGGCTCGATGTCCGGCCCGTAGGCGGTGATGGTGTAGTGGAAGTAGGTGTTGAAGCGGTCGGTGATCTCGTGCAGGCGCGGCAGGATGGGCGCGTAGTTTTTGGAGCAGAAGACGACGCAGTCCACCTTTTCGGGCGTGAGCTCATAGCGGGTGACCCTGTTGGGGAACAGCGGGTTGCGCACCAGCACCTCGCCCTTTGCAAAGCGCTCGAGCAGCCAGTCGCTGTAATACTGCACGGTGTCGGTGCGGCCGCCGGTGTTGATGATCATGGTGTGGCCTCCTGCTGCGGGGATACCCCCAGTATACCGCGCCCCGCCGGGCGCCGCAAGGGCCTTGCCGCGCAAACGCCCCCTTGCGCGGCGGGCGGCGCGGCGTTACAATAAAGGCAGGCGCGGGACCCCTTTTGGCCGGCGCCGCGGAACACCCCCAAGGGAGGCGAGCCCCATGACCCCCATGACCCAGGCCCGGCGCCGGGCGCTGCTGATACGGTCGCTGCTGGACGAGGACCCGCGCCTGCGCGGCGCGGCGGCGCCGGCCGCGGCGGAGGAACAAAGGCGGCTGCTGCGCGCCTTGCTGAACGTGCGCGCGCCGGCGCCCGCAAGCGATGCGTTTCTGGCCGTACAGGACGAATACCTGCGCGCCGAGACCGCCGCCAAGGGCATCATCAAGCTCGATGACCTGACCCCCGCCGAGCCGGGGCTGTACCTGTGGCAGGGCGACATCACCACGCTGCGCGTGGACGCCATCGTCAACGCCGCCAACAGCGGCATGACCGGCTGCTACATCCCCAATCACCGCTGCATCGACAACTGCATCCACACCTTTGCCGGCGTGCAGCTGCGCTGGGACTGCGCACAGCGACTCGCACGGCAGGGCCATGAGGCGGAGACCGGCAGCGCCTGGTGCACCCCCGGCTATGATCTGCCCTGCCGCTGCATCCTGCACACGGTGGGGCCCATCGTGGACGGCCCGCTGACCGACGCACATCGCCGCCAGCTGGCCGACTGCTACCGCGCCTGCCTCGACCTGGCGGCACAGAACGGCCTGCACAGCGTGGCTTTTTGCTGCATCTCGACCGGGGAGTTCCGTTTCCCCAACGAGGCCGCCGCCCGCATCGCCGTCGAAACCGTGCGCGGCTGGCGGCAGCAGCACCCAAATGAGAGCAAGGTGATTTTCAATGTGTTCAAGGACCTCGACCGTGAGCTCTACGCCGGACTGCTCGGCCGTTGAACGCCTGCACGCGGCCCTGGACGGGGCGGATGCCGTGCTCATCGGGGCCGGGGCGGGGCTTTCGACCGCCGCCGGCTTCACCTACAGCGGTGAACGGTTTACGCGGTATTTTGCCGATTTTGCCGCCGTCTACGGCTTTGGCGATATGTACAGCGGCGGCTTTTACCCCTACCCAACGCCGGAGGAATTCTGGGCCTACTGGAGCCGCTACATCCTCGTCAACCGCTACATGGACCCGCCGGGCACCGCGTACAGCGACCTGCTGGCGCTGGTGCGGGACAAAGACTGGTTCGTGCTCACCACCAATGTCGACCATTGCTTCCAGAAAGCAGGGTTCGACCGGCAGCGCCTGTTCTACACCCAGGGCGACTACGGGCTGTTCCAGTGCTCACAGCCCTGCTGCGCCGAGACCTGGGACAACGAGGCCGCCGTGCGCGCGATGGTCGAGCAGTAGCGGGACCGCCGCGTGCCGACGGCGCTGCTGCCCGTTTGCCCCCACTGCGGCCGCCCGCTGACGATGAACCTGCGCAGCGACGACAAATTTGTTGAGGATGCCGGCTGGCATACCGCCGCCGCACGCTATGCCGATTGGCTGCGCGCCCACGCGACGGGGCGGGTGCTCTATCTCGAGCTCGGCGTGGGGTACAACACGCCCGGCATCATCAAGTACCCGTTCTGGCAGCGCGTGCTGCAAAACCCGCGGGCGACCTATGCCTGCCTCAACCTGCACGACGCCGGCGCCCCGCGCGAGATCCGCGACCGGTCCGTCTGTATCGACGCCGACATCGCCGAGGTGCTGCGGCAGCTGTTATAAAGGTCCCCCGGCCGCCGCGCGCGGCCGGGGATTTTGTACGGCCGGCCGGGCGTTTGTCCGCATCGTCCCTTGCGGTTTGGCGGGCGGTATGCTACAATGCACACAAATCGTTTGGCTGCGGGAGGGACGCGGGGATGGACAAAAAGCTGCTGCACATCACGGTCACGCTGGACGGCGATACCTTCCGCCGCTTTGCCTGGTTCGATACCATGCGCCTGCGCAGGGGCTGGCGGCGGCCGGTGCTGTTCGCCGCCATCCTGGGCACCTGCGCCGCTGCGGCCTTTGCCTATGCCGGCACCGATGCGAACAGCGTGCTGCTGGGCGTGCTGCTGCTGGCGGTCGGGCTTGGCCTGCCGCTGGTCTGGGTGGGGATGTTCGCCCGCTCGGTGCGCCGGCAGGTGCGGGCGATGAAGCTGCCGCGCACGGTGTACAACATCGACCTGACCGA
>CANRLV010000088.1 GCA_947631565.1 uncultured Gemmiger sp.
CCCTGCTTCGCAATTTTTGCCGCCCTGCGGGCGGTCGTTACTATCAATGTACCCCGCCGCGGGGCATTTGTCAATGCTTTCCGGGCGCAAAATCCCAGCGCAGCAGCAGCCGGTAGGCGGCGCGCAGCAGGCCCGGCGCGGCGGCCATCGCGGCCGCCATCACCAGCGTGGCCGGCAGGCGCACGGCGCCCAGGTCCAGCAGCGGCGGCAGCGCCACCACCGTCAGCACGCCCAGCGCCGCCATGCTGCCCCACAGCGCCTTATGCCGCGGCGTGAAGGGCCGGCACAGCCCCCACAGCACGCTCAGCCCCACCGTGAGCAGCACCGCCGTGCACACGGTGTTGACCTCGCCGCGGGTCATGCCCAGCGGCAGCGCCGCCACCTGCACGGCCAGCAGCAGCAAAAAGTCGGCGATGCCGCCGGGCAGCGCGGCGCGCAGCACGTTGGTCATGAAACGGCCGCGCACGCGGGCGTGGCTGGGCTCCAGCGCCAGCACAAAGGCCGGGATGCCGATGGTCACCGCCCCGGCCAATGAAAGCTGTAAGGGGTCCAGCGGGTAGGCCAGCGGCGCCGCCAGCGTGACGACGCTGAGCAAAAACGAAAAGATGTTTTTGATCAGGAACAGCGCCGCCGAGCGCTGGATGTTGTTGATGACCCGCCGTCCCTCGGCCACGATGGCGGGCAGGGCGGCAAAGTCGGCATCCAGCAGCACCAGCTGCGCGGCCTGACTGGCCGCCTGCGCGCCGCCGGCCATGGCGATGCCGCAGTCGGCGTCGGTCAAAGCGAGCACATCGTTGACACCGTCGCCGGTCATCGCCACCGTATGGCCCTGGCGCTGCAGCGCGCACACCAGCCGGCGCTTTTGCTCCGGCGTGACGCGGCCGAACACGGCAGCATCCTCGGCCGCCGCGGTCAGCTCTTCTTCGCTGTGCAGGGCAGCGGCGTCCACCCAGCGGTCCGCGTTCCCGATGCCCGCCTGCCGGGCCACCAGCGCGGCGGCGCGGGCGTCGTCGCCGGAGATGACCTTGACCGTGACCCCCTGCGCGGCGAACCAGCGGAAGATCTCCGCCGCGCCGGGGCGCAGGCGGCTGCGCAGCGGCAGCAGCGCGATGGGGTGCAATGCCCCGACCGGCGGCCGTTGGCCGGGGTCGGGCGGGACCGTACAGGCCGCCAGCAACACGACGCGCCGCCCGGCTGCCAGCAGTGGGCGGACCTTGCCGTCCAGCGCGGCGCCGCACAAAATATCCGGCGCGCCGACGACAAAGCTGCCCTGTTCCTGAAAAGTAGCGGCGCTCCATTTGCGGGCGCTGTCGAACGGGATGCGGCCCAACAGCCGCCACCCCTCCCCCGCCGGCGCGGGGGCGGCAAAGCGGGCGGCCAGCGCGGCGGCGGTATCGTTCTCCGGTGCCTCGCTGCCGTAGAGCGCGGCCAGCAGCGCCGCCACGCGTTTGGCCGGCCAGGCGCCGGGGTCGAGCAGCACGGGGTCCTCGGCGTCCATACCGGGGGCGGTGATGGTGCCGGTCTTGTCGACGCACAGCACATCGACGCGGGCCAGCGTCTCGATGCAGCCAAGGTCCCGCGTGAGCACGCGCCGCCGCGCCAAGCGCAGCACACTGACCGCCAGCGCGATGCTGGTGAGCAGGTAGAGCCCCTCCGGTATCATGCCGATGAGCGCCGCCACCGTGGCCTCGACGGCTTCCCGCAGGGGCATACCGAGCCAGAAATACTGCTTGATGAGCAGCGCCGCGCCCAGCGGCAGCAGCAGCAGGCCGATCCAGCGGATGAGCCGGTCCAGCGCGGCCATCATCTCGCTCCTGGCAAAGCGCACGTCGCTGCGCGCCGCCACCGTCAGCCGGCTGGCATAGCTGGCGCTGCCGACGTCGGTCAGCTGCGCCGTGCAGCGCCCGGCACAGACAAAGCTGCCGGAGCGCAGCGCGTCGCCGGGGCGCTTGGGCACGGCGTCCTCCTCGCCGGTGACGAGGGCCTCGTTGGCCCAGGCGACGCCGGCGCGCAGGACCGCGTCGGCACAGATCTGGTCGCCGGCGGCAAACTCGACGATATCCCCCTGCACGAGCGCTGCGGCCGGCAGGGCCGACCACGCCCCGTCGCGCAGGCAGCGCACCGGGCGCGCCGCCACCAGCGTGAGCTTGTTGATGGCCTGCCGCGCGCGCAGCTGCTGGGCGATGCCGATGACGGTGTTGGCCGCCGCCACAAACAAAAACCCCATGTGCGCATAGCTGCCGACGGCGAAAAGCGCCGCCGCCAGCACCGCGAACACGAGGTTGAAAAAGGTGAACAGGTTTTCCGCTATGATGCGCGGCGCCGTTTTGACCGGTGCTGCGGGCGGGCAGTTGGCGAGCCCGGCCGCCGCGCGGGCGGCGGCCTCGGCACCGGTCAGGCCAGTTTCGATATCGGTCTGCGCCGCTTGCATACGCGCCTCCGCTGCGCCCAGCCGGACGTTACACCTCCGCCAGCTCCCCGCGGGAGCCGGCCTTGAGGTAGGCATAGATGAAGCCGTCCAGGTCGCCGTCCATCACGGCCTGCACGTTGCCGGTCTCGTAGTTGGTGCGGTGGTCCTTGACCAGCGTGTAGGGCATGAACACATAGCTGCGGATCTGGTGGCCCCAGGCGATCTCGTTCTGCACGCCCTTGATGTCGTCGATCTTGTCCTTATGCTGCTGCAGGGCGATCTGGTACAGCTTTGCCTTGAGCATCTCCATCGCGTACTCTCGGTTCTGCAGCTGGCTGCGCTGGGTCTGGCAGCTGGTCACGATGCCGGTCGGCTTGTGGATGAGCCGCACGGCCGAGGAGGTCTTGTTGATGTGCTGGCCGCCGGCGCCGGAGGACCGGTAGACCTGCATCTCGATGTCCTCGGGGCGGATATCGACCTGGATGTTGTTGTCCAGCTCCGGCATGACCTCGAGGCTGGCAAAGCTCGTCTGGCGGCGGGCGTTGGCGTCAAAGGGGCTGATGCGGACCAGCCGGTGCACGCCGTGCTCGGACTTGAGCATACCGTAGGCGTTGGCGCCCTTGACCATCATCGAGGCGGATTTGATGCCCGCCTCGTCGCCGTCCAGCACGTCCAGCACCTCGACGCTGTAGCCGTGGGCGGCGGCCCAGCGGTTGTACATACGGTAGAGCATCTCGGCCCAGTCCTGCGCCTCGGTGCCCCCCGTTCCGGCGTGGAAGGTGAGGATGGCGTTGGAATGGTCATACTCGCCGGAGAGCATGGTCATCAGCTGCAGCTCCTCGACCGCCTTGCCGACGTCCTCGACCGCCTGTTCCCCCTCCGGGATGAGGGCGGGGTCGTTCTCCTCCTCCAGCATCTCGAGCAGCAGCCCGGCCTCCTCGTGCTGGGTGGCGAGCTTCTGGTAGCGCTCGAGCTTGTTCTTCAGATCGCCCATCTCGGTATAGACCTGCTGGCTCTTTTCCTGGTCGTCAAAAAAGCCCGGCATCGTCATCCGGTGCTCAAGCTCGGCCAGGCGCTTTTCGCTGGCTTCGATGGCCAGCGCGTCGCGCAGGTCGTTGACGGCGGTCTCGTACTCGCCCAAACGGGTCTTGAGTTCGGCAATGGTGATCATACAAAGCTTCCCCTTTTTCGGCATACCGTGCTGCGGCACAAACTTCTACAATAGTAGTATAGTCGAAACGGCGGCGGTTGTAAAGGGCGGCCGTCACACAAATGCCACATTTTCTTCATAGAAAAACCTTTGCATTTGCGTGCAGTTGCGGTATAATAAAGTCGTACAACCATCGGAACCTGCGGCGGCCGTCGGCCGCTGCTTTCTCAGGGAGGACCTATGGCCGATTATTTTGGTGAGAATTGCGCCGTCTGTGCGCAGGCCTTTGCGCCCGGGGACGACATCGTCGTCTGCCCGGATTGCGGTACGCCCTACCACCGCGCCTGCTGGGCCAAGGTGGGGCACTGCGTGCACGAGGGCGAGCACGCAGCCGGCTTTGTGTGGCAGCCCGCCGCCCGCGCCGGGGAAGCCGCCAACATCTGCCCCAACTGCGGCACCCGCAACGCGCCGGGGGCCACAAAATGCAGCCACTGCGGCGTGCCCCTGCCCGCCCCGGAGCAGGGCGCCGACCCCCGCCCCATCTATGCGCGCGAGGGCGACGCCTACCCCAACTCGGCGGCCCGCGCGCCCGGCGGGCCCCGCGGGACAGACGAGCCCACCATGTCCGCCTACGCGGCCGGCAAGGACGGCGGCATCTACCGCCGTGAGCTGGGCCCCGACGATACCATCGACGGCATCAAGGCGAAGGATTGGTCGCGCTATGTGGGCGCCTCGAGCCCGTTCTACCTGATGCAGTTCTTCCGCATGAGCCTGACCAAGCGCCGTGTGGGGGCCTGTTTCTCGGCGTTTTTCTTTGGTCCTTTGTACTTTTTCTACCGCAAGATGTGGGCCGAGGGCATCCGCTTCGCCCTGCTGCTGCTGGCGCTGGAGGTCCCCTCGGTGCTGGCGCTGCTGGCGGGCGCCGGCGTGGCCCCGGTGGCCGGCTGGAGCATGGGCTGGCTGCCGGCCCTGACCGAGGTCTGCTACATCGCCAGCTGGGTGGTGCGCGTGCTGATGGGTATGTTCGCCGTCTACTGGTACAAGCAGAGCGCCGCCCGCCACATCAAGGCCATCTATGAGCAGATCCCCGAGGGCCCCGACCGCACCGAGGCGCTGATGTTCACCGGCGGGACCAGCCTGCCGGCGGCGGTCATCTACCTGCTGGCCTACTTCGCCCTGGCCGGGGCGCTGGCCGTGGCGGTCGGGCCCTACCTGCAGACCGTCCTCTCGGACATGATGATCTGAGACCCCGTTCCCGGAATCCAAAAAAGACAGGAGCGTTATCTATGAGCAGCGTAAGACCCGTGCGCAAGGCGGTCATCCCCGCCGCCGGGCTGGGCACCCGCGTACTGCCCGCCACCAAGGCCATGCCCAAGGAGATGCTGCCGCTGGTGGACAAGCCCGCCATCCAGTATCTGGTCGAGGAGGCCGTCAAAAGCGGCATCACCGACATCCTGATTATTTTGGGCCGCAACAAGGACATCATCGAGGACCACTTTGACCGCACGCCGGAGCTGGAGACGGCGCTGCAAAAGCCCGGCAAGGAGAAGCAGCTGGCCGAATGCCTGGGCATCGCGAATCTCGCCAACATCTTTTTCGTGCGCCAGAAGCAGGCGCTGGGGCTGGGGCACGCGGTGCTGTGCGCCAGGGCCTTTACCGGCGACGAGCCGTTCATGGTGCTGTACGGCGACGACGTCATCGGCGCGCCGGAACCGGTGTGCGCGCAGCTCATCCGCGCTTACAAGAAATACGGCCGCCCGGTGGTGGGCGTGAACGCCGTGCCGTGGGCAGACGTGAGCCGCTACTGCAGCCTGAAGACCCATCCCATCGAGGGCGCCGAACGGGACTTTTTTGTCGACGACATGATCGAAAAGCCCAAAAAAGGGCAGGAGTTCAGCAACTATTCCATCCTGGGCCGCGTGCTGCTGGACGCCGACATCTACCCGATCCTGGAAAGCCTGCCCACCGGCGCGAACGGCGAGTACCAGCTCACCGACGCGATGGCCGTCTATGCCCGGCAGCACGGGATGACGGCGGTGGATTTCATCGGCACCCACTATGACATGGGCAACAAGCTGTGCGTGGCACAGGCCAACGTCGAGCTGGCCCTGCGGCACCCCGAGATCGGGCCCTCCTTCCGCGCCTGGCTGCAAGATTATTGCAAAACCCTGTGACGTTTGCCTATTGAAAATTCTGTTTCCTCCTGCTATTGTGATAGCAGGAGGGATCTTTATGCAGAACATGGCACCGCAAGAGCTGGACAGCGCCCTGGCTTTGGGCGTAGAGCAATTACTCGATTTCGGGCAGCGGCACGGCCTTGTCAAGGGGCTGGACGTGCTGGTGGCCCGCAACACGCTGCTGGACCTGCTGGGCCTGACCGCCCCCTGTGCGGGCGAGGTACCCCCCACGGAGGACGACGGCACCCCGACAGCGATCCTGGACCGGCTGCTCGACCTGGCGGCCGAAAAAAAGCTGTTCGACAACGATGTTTTGCAGCTGCGCATCAATTTTGAGACGCGGCTCATGGGCGCCTTGATGCCGCGTGAGGCGGAGGTCTGCAAAAAATTCAAAAAGCTGTACAAAAAGCAGGGCCCGCAGGCCGCCACCGACTGGTTCTATGACCTGTGCGTGGTCAGCAACTACATCCGCACGGCCCAGATCGCCCGCAATATCCGGTGGAACACCGCCACCCCCTACGGCGAGCTGGAGATCACCATCAACCTGACCAAGCCCGAGAAGGACCCCAAGACCATCGCCATGGAGCGCCTGCAGCCCAAGAGCGGCTACCCGGCCTGCATGCTGTGCAAGGAGAACATCGGCTACGCCGGGCGGGTCAACTTCCCGGCGCGGCAGACCCACCGCATCGTCCCGGTCACGTTGGCCGGTGAGCCGTTCTACCTGCAATACAGCCCCTATGCCTATTTCCACGAGCATTGCATCATTCTGCATGACGCGCACAAGCCGATGGAGATGACCGCCGACACGCTCGCGCAGATCTTTGACTTTGTGCGCCAGTTCCCGCACTATACCTGCGGCTCCAACGCCGACCTGCCCATCGTGGGCGGCAGCATCCTGAGCCACAGCCACTTCCAGGGCGGGCGGTATGTGTTCCCCATGCAGCGGGCCAGCATCGCCGTGCCGCTCAAAAATCCCAAATGGAAGGGCGTGCGCGCCGGCATCCTCAACTGGCCGGTGTCCACTGTCCGCCTGACGGGCGGGGACGCCGACGCCGTGCGCGCCGCCGCGGCCGAGATCCTCGCCGCCTGGCGCGGCTACACCGACGGGAGCGTGGGCATCCTGGCCGCCGGGGCGGACGGCACGCCGCACAACACCGTCACCCCGATCCTGCACCACGACCCAGCGCGCGGCTATGTGCTGGACCTGGCGCTGCGCAACAACCGCACGAGCGAAGAATTCCCGGACGGCATCTACCACCCGCACAAGCAGTGGCACAACATCAAAAAGGAGAACATCGGCCTCATCGAGGTCATGG
>CANRLV010000089.1 GCA_947631565.1 uncultured Gemmiger sp.
CCCTGCCCGCCGCCGAGGCGGCCGTGCGCGCCCGCGCGCTGGCGCTGCTGCGCCGCTGGGCCGGCACGCTGGACCCGACGATGGACGGTGACGAGGCCTTTGCCATGCTGCGGCGCGGCTTCAACAACCAGGTACGCCGGCGCGAGCAGGCGGTGGCCGCGGCCAGCGAGGCCGTGGAGCACGCCTTCGATTTCGTTCTGCGCGCCTTCGGCGACGAGGGCGGGCAGGAGCTGGTCGTCTTCGTCAACGAGCTGGCCCTTGGCCCCGACTCGGCCCCGTTTTTGGCCGACAACCCCTGCGAGCGCTTTGCCCGATACAGCCAGGCGCTGCTGCTGCGCGAGGCCCCAGACCCCATTTTGGCCGAGCTCGCGCGGGACGACATCCGCCAGAACGAGCACAGCGCGGAATTTTGAGCGACACCGAAACCGCGCCAGTCCGCAAATGACCCCTGTGCTGTGTATACGGCACAGGGGTCATTTGCGGCTCATTTCCTCCATATAGGCCAGCGCGTCGCGCTGCTCGGCGCGGCGGCGGCGCCAGCGCTCGGCGAGACCTGGCGGCGGGATGGGCACATGGCGGTCCGGCACCTCGAGCAGGACGCGCTCATAGGCGTTGACGATGCGCGTCTGCGCGTAAAAGTGCTCCCGCGGCAGGCCGGGCCCGTAATTGAGGTGCACATGGCCGTGCAGCATCAGGGCGGGGTGGTACTCGTCCAGCAGCTCGGCAAAGGCGGCAAAGCCGCGGTGGGGCAGGTCCGGCAGGTCACCGCAGCCGCGCAGCGGCGCGTGGGTGACCAGGATATCGAAGCCGCCCAGGCGGTCGATGCGGCGGCGCAGGCGGCGCACCCGCTTTTTCATCTCGGCCTCGGTGAACTGCCAGCTGCCCTGCCGGTAGCGCACGCTGCCCCCCAGCCCGACGATGCGCAGGCCGTTCTGGCAGTAGACGTCGTCGTCGATGCACTGCACGCCGCCGGGCGGGTCGCGGTCAAAGCGCTCGTCATGGTTGCCGTGCACATAGACGATGGGCTTGCGGCCCAGCGTGGCGAGGTATTCCAGGTACGGCTTGCACAGGTCGCCGCAGCCGATGATGAGGTCGACGTCGCGCACCTTTTCGGGCTGGAAATAGTCCCACAGATAGCTGGATTCCTCGTCGGCCAGCGCCAGCAGCCTCACAGCTCGGCCTCCTTCTCGGCCGGCAGACGGTCGCGGTGGATGCCCTGCAGGCGGTACATGGGGCGGGCGTAGTCGGCCAGCTCGTCATATTCGGGGATGGAGCCCTCGACGGCGTCACACAGCCAGTCCATGCGCAGCAGCTGCTCGGGCGTGAAGCCGTGGCTGCCGTCGTTCCTGACGCTGCCGTCCTGCGCGACGATACGGCAGGCAAACGGGTCGATGCCGCCGGAGATCACGCCGCTGCGCAGGATCTCGGCCAGGTGACGGATGCCGGCGGGCAGCTCGCGGCTGAACAGCACGTCCAGCACGCCGCTGCTCATGCCCCACCAGTAGTTGACGGCGCGCCCGTCCTGGCCGGATTTGTCCTTGCTCCAGCTGCCGTTCAGGATCGTGCGCACGACGTTGACGTAAAACTGCCCCCAGTGCCAGTAGGGCGCCGCCAGGTTGAGTGGCTCGCCGCCCTCGCTGAGCTGGAAGGTGCCGAACTCCTTCTGCGGGTGGCCGAGGGCCGGGGCGTCGTGCCCCGAGATGATGTGGATGCCCTGCCCGGCGAACTGGTCCATCGGGTCGCCGGGCAGGCTGGACCAGGTCAGGCAGATCTGCGCCCGCGGGTTGACCATGCGCGCGCCCAGCGCGAAGGCGTTGACGCAGGCCGGCGCGCCGAAGTTGGGGTAGCTGGAGATGTAGCCGATGCGGTTGCCATCCGCCATGGCGCCGGCGATGGCGCCGGTGATGAACTTGGCCTCGTACACGCGGGTGTAGTAGGTGCGGATGGTGGCGTAGGGCATATCCAGCGAGCAGTTGAGGATGCGCACCTTGGGGTGGTTGGCGGCCGCCCGCAGCGAGGCCCCCACCAGCTGCGGGCTGGTGGTGAAGACGACGTCAGCGCCGTCGGCGATGGCTTTTTCGACCAGCTCGTCGGCGTTCTTATGGGGCACGGCGTCGTTGTAGGCAACGGTCCTGACCTGCTTGGGGAAGGTCTTTTCCAGCTGGCTGCGGCCAAACTCATGCTGGTTGGTCCAGGCGCTGGTCTGCGGCGTGCGCTCGTTGACGAAGGCCACCTGCAGCTTGGCCACATTGGTGCGCACGATGGAGATGGTCTTTTCGAGCAGGGTGTTGTCGGCCGGGGCGGCGGGGGCGGTGCTGACCTTGACCGGGTCCGGCGTTTCCAGCGTGAGGATGTCGTCCCAGACGGCCTGCACGGCCTTTTCCATCTGGGCCGGGGTATACTGCGTCAGGTCCTTATAGGGGTAGCGGCGCAGCAGCAGCAGCAGGGCGTCGCCGGCGGTGGCGCGCTGCAGCTTGTCCCTGCAGGCCCGCTCGACCTGGCCGAGCAGGCTGCGCACCTCGGCGCGGTCCTCGTCGGTCCATTCCTCGCCGGGGGCCTTGCCGATGGCTTTCTGGAAGCGGGCATAGCCGCCCGCCTGGCTGAAGGTCAGGAAGTAGGCCTTGATGCACGGCCACGCCTCCAAAAACTCATAGTACTGGCGCACCTCGGGTGTGTCGGCCCAGCGGGGCACCACGCGGGTGACGTAGGCGGTGATGCTGCCGGCGTCAAAATAGCGCAGCACGCTGGCCCGCTTGTTGCCCTCCTGCACATAAAAGCGGCCCATGTACTCAAAGCAGCGGATGGGGTCGCGGATGCCCTCCTCCAGGTGGGCGGCGCACAGGTTCATCCATTTGCCGGCAAACTCGGTGTTGGGCTCCAGCAGCGGCATAAAGTTGGCGGCAAAGGCCGCCGTGCGCCCCGCCGTTTTGGTGCCGACCACGCGGTCCAGCGGGATCTCGACGAGGCCCAGCGGCAGTTGGCCCTCGGTCTCGGCGTTCTGCAAAAGCTCGTCCAGCACCTGCAGGTACGGGTACTGGCCGGCGTTCATGCGTTTGCGGTATTCCTTCTGGCCCAGCTTTTGGGCGGCCAGATATTCGTCATTGACCTGGCTGCGGTTCATAAGGTTCCTCCTTTCAAAGGGGGGCGGTGGCAGGGCGGGCACAAAAGCGCCCCGGCGCCGCGGCGCCGGGGCGGCGAAAAGCGGTCTATTCCTGCGGTTCCTCGGTATCCGGCGCGGTGTCCCCGGTGTCCCCGGTGTCCCCGGTGTCCTCCCCGGTATCCTCGCCGGTCTCGTCTCCGCCGTCCTCCATGGCGGCGGGCTCGGGCACGGCCGCGTCCCCCTCGGGGGCATAGTCACCGCCTGGCAGGGCGCCGCCCATATCCGCCGGCAGGCCGGTCATGTCGCCGGCGCCCGGCGCCGCGGTGGCCGCCGGCTGGAGGTCGCTCTCCTGCAGCGCCGTCAGGTACCATTGGCGGTTGCTGCCGCGCGTGAACACATATTCCATATACTTGGTCGGCTCGGTGGGCACGCCGAACAGCATCTCGGTGCCGCTGTAGGAGGTGGGGATGTACCCGACCGTGACGATGCGCTGCCCGCCGCGGCCCCGGATGCTCTCCACCGTGGGGGTGTACAGGCCGGCCAGGCCGGTGACCGGCACCAGGTAGCCCTGCTTCTCCTCACTGTAGCCGTAGTAGAAATCCGCCGTCTCAAAGGCGCCGTGCTCGACCTCGTACTCGGGGCCGAGCAGGTTCTTGAGGTAGGTCTCGACCTCCAGCCGCGGCAGGATGATGGCGCCGCTGCCCTCCTCGCGCTCATAGGCGTCCAGGCTGCCGTCCCGGCGCTGGGTCTGGTAGAGCGAGCTCCACACCGCCGCCTGCTGGAACACCGCCGGGTCCACCTCGGCCGCGTCGGCAAAGGGCAGGGCGTCGAACATGACCAGCCCGTACAGCTTTTGCTCGTAGTCGCGGCGCTCCTCGCTGTCATCAAAGGCTGCGCGCACCGCCGCCGCCACCCAACCGGCCACCGTGAACAGGCCGATGACGATGAGCACCAGCGCCACCGCCCCCAGCATCTGCCGGGCGAGCCGCCGGCTGTTGCGCAGCTGTTCCTCTTTTGCCTTGGACATCGCGTTCTCCTCCGCGCCCGTGCAAAGGGCGCCCAAATCAACGGTTTTTGTACATTTGTTCGTAGTATTTCTGGTAATCGCCGCTGGTCACATGGGCCATCCATTCCTCGTGGGCCAGGTACCAGTCGATGGTCAGCACGATGCCCTTCTCAAACGGCGTCTCGGGGTACCAGCCCAGGTCGTTTTTGATCTTGGTCGGGTCGATGCCGTAGCGGCGGTCATGGCCCAGGCGGTCGGCCACATGGGTGATGAGGTCCTCGCTGATGGCGTCGTCGCCAAGGCGCTCATGCAGCTGGGCGATGACGGTCTTGACGATGAACAGGTTGGGACGCTCGTTGTGGCCGCCGATGTTGTACACCTCGCCCGGCTTGCCGCCGCGCGCCACCATGTCGATGGCCTTGCAGTGGTCCATGACGTAGAGCCAGTCCCGCACCTGCAGGCCGTCGCCGTAGACCGGCAGCGCCTTGTGGTGTTTGGCGTTGTTGATGAGCAGCGGGATGAGTTTTTCCGGGAACTGGTAGGGCCCGTAGTTGTTGGAGCAGCGCGTGATGTTGACCGGCATCCCGTAGGTATCGTGGAAGGCCATCACGAACAGGTCGCTGCCCGCCTTGCTGGCACTGTAGGGGCTGTGCGGACACAGAGGCGTCGTTTCGGTGAAAAACCCCTCGGGGCCCAGCGCGCCGTAGACCTCGTCGGTCGAGACCTGGAGGAACTTTTTGCCCGCCCGCCAGGCTTTGGCATCGGCGTCATACCAGGCGTTTTTGCAGCACTGCAGCAGATTGACGGTGCCCTCGACGTTGTTTTTGACGAACAGCCCGGGGTCGCTGATGCTGCGGTCGACGTGGCTCTCGGCAGCAAAGTTGATGACACAGTCGGGGTCATACTGGTCCAGCAGCGCCGCCACCAGCGCGGCATCGCCGATATCGCCCTGCACGAAGGTGTGGCGGGGGTCGTTTTCCAGGTCGGCGAGGTTCTCGAGGTTGCCGGCGTAGGTCAGCTTGTCAAGGTTGACCAGGCGCACGTCGGGGTACTTTTCGAGCATATAATGCACGAAGTTGGAGCCGATGAACCCGGCACAGCCGGTGACCAGAAAGGTTTTCATTTCCATTCGTTAATTCCCTTCCCAATGGGCAAAATAATCCTGCAGGGCCTGCTGCCAGGGGCGCATCCCGTCCCCCACCGTGCAGCGCAGGGCGCGGTTGTCCAGGGCGCTCCAGGCCGGGCGTTTGGCCGCCTGCGGGTGCGCGGCGGCGTACTGCTCGCTCGAGCAGGGCACGACGGTGCACGCCGAACCGGACAGGCGCATGATCTCGGCGGCGAACTCCGCCCAGCTGCACACACCGCTGCCCGTGCAGTGGTAGATGCCGTAGTCATGGCTGACGGCCAGCTTGAGGATGTGGTACGCCAGGTCCACGGCGTTGGTGGGGTTGCCGCGCTGGTCGTCGACGACGGTCACGCTGGTATGGCTTTTGCCAAGGCTGGCCATCGTCTTGACGAAGTTTTTACCCGTGTAGCCGTACAGCCAGGCCGTGCGCACGATGAAATGGCGGCGGCAGAACTGCTGCACATACTCCTCGCCCAGGCGCTTGGTGCGCCCGTAGGCCGAGACGGGAGCCGGCAGCGCGCTCTCGTCCAGCGGCACATCGCCGTTCTCGGCGCCGGAGAACACATAGTCGGTCGAGACATGGATGAGCCGCGCGCCCACCTTCTCGCAGGCCAGGGCGAGGTTGCGCGGGCCGAGGGCGTTGACCTTGTAGGCGGCGTCGGTGTCGGTCTCGCAGCCGTCGACGTTGGTGTAGGCGGCGCAGTTGATGACGGTGTCGGGCTGGTGGCGGCGCACATAGGCGATGGCAGCATCGCGGTCGGTGATGTCGAGGTCCTCGACGTCCACCGCCAGCACGGTGGCATTTTTGAGGCGCTCCGGCAGGGCCCCGAGCGCACAGCCCTCGGCCGCCAGCTGGGCTTGCAGTTCGCTGCCAAGCTGGCCGTGGCAGCCGGTGATGAGGATCTTCATGGTGTGCCTCCGCGGTCAATAATACAGCTTGTCGTCAGCGACGTTGCGCAGGTGCTGCCCGTAGGGCGATTTGCCGTAGCGCTCGGCGCTCTCCAGCAGGTTTTGGCGGCTGATCCAGCCGTAACGGTAGGCGATCTCCTCGGGAGCCGAGATCTTGATGCCCTGCCGCTTTTCCACCATCTGCACGAAGTCCGCCGCCTCGACAAGGCTGTCCATCGTGCCGGTATCGAGCCAGGCAAAGCCGCGCCCCAGCAGCTGCACGTCCAGCAGGCCGGCGTCCAGATACATCTGGTTGAGGGTGGTGATCTCCAGCTCGCCGCGGGCGCTCGGGCGCACCTGTTCGGCCTGCTGCGCCACCCCTGCCGGGTAGAAGTAAAGGCCCGTGACGGCGTAGCTGCTCTTGGGGTGCTCCGGCTTTTCCTCGATGGAGGTGGCGTGGCCGGCCGCGTCAAAGGCGACGACGCCGAAGCGCTGCGGGTCGGTGACATAGTAGCCGAAGACGGTGGCGCGCCCGGCATCGGCCATCTGCACGGCCGCCTTGAGGTAGTGGCTGAAGCCGGCGCCGTAGAAGATGTTGTCGCCCAATACCATGGCGCAGCTGTCGGCGCCGATGAATTCCCTGCCCAAAATAAAGGCCTGCGCGAGCCCGTCCGGGCTGGGCTGGACCTTATATTGCAGCCGCACACCGAACTGGTGCCCGTCCCCCAGCAGCGCCGCAAAGCGCGGCGTGTCGGTAGGGGTG
The DNA here is from genome assembly GCA_947631565.1 of uncultured Gemmiger sp. Taxonomy (GTDB): domain Bacteria; phylum Bacillota; class Clostridia; order Oscillospirales; family Ruminococcaceae; genus Gemmiger. The sequence goes on from CANRLV010000089.1 coordinate 6,884, forward strand.
GAGATGATCAAAATATCTTGGATGCCGGCCAGCATCAGCGTGGACAGCGGATAGTAGATCATCGGCTTGTCATACACCGGCAGCAGCTGCTTGGA
>CANRLV010000090.1 GCA_947631565.1 uncultured Gemmiger sp.
CTGTTAATCAGGGTGTCCTCGGTTCAAGTCCGAGCGGGGCAGCTTAAAGACGGTGGAGTGAGAGCTCCACCGCCTTTTTTGTATCCACTCATTTGTGATATAATGCGGTTATGATAATGTGTAAAGAATGGAGGTCCTCGTCCCGGATGAAACAACTGTCCCGGTGTGCATTGGCAGCTGTGCTCTTGGCCTTGCTTTGCGCTTGTTCTGACCGCAGCCAAGATGCAGCGGTCAAAGACGTTGCACCGGCCCCCGCAGATGTCATACTGGAAACACCCGCTCCATCTGCATCGCCCGATACATCTATGGCTGAAACGCCAGCATTGGAAATGGAGGAAACTATGACCAAAATCCTTTTGAACATCGGAGAAAATGAATTAACGGCCACTTTGGCAGATAATCCCTCTGCCGTTGCCTTTGCCGAACTGCTGCAAAAAGGGCCGCTGACGGTGGCGATGGAGGACTACGCCAACTTTGAAAAGGTCGGCCCCATCGGCACGACTCTGCCTCGCACCGACACCGAGATCACGACCGAGCCGGGGGATATTATCCTCTATCTGGGCACAAACATTACGATCTATTACGATCACAATACATGGAACTTCACCCGCTTGGGCCACATTGACGACGTTTCTCAGGATGATCTGAAAACAGTCTTAGGTGCGGGAGATGTCACCGTGACCTTCTCGCTGAAAGAATAAGACCATATCCTGAGCCTTGAAAGCAGAGAAACATCCCCCGATGGATCGCATCGCCATCAGGGGATGCTCTTATTCGTCAAAAAACTCTGCGCTGCGGTAGCGGTCACGGTAGGTCTTCGGCGTCATATTTTTGATCTGGCGGAAGATCTTGCCGAAATAGCTCTGATTCGGGAACCCGACATAGACCGCGATCTCGGGCAAGGAAAGATCGGAATATACCAGAAGGTTGCCGGCACGGTAGACGCGTTCTTCATTGATGAAATCCTGCAGGCACTGTCCGCTTTCCTTTTTGAACAGCTTGGATAAATAACTCGGGCTGATGCCCAGCGCGGCGGCGATCTCGTCCAGATAGATCTTTTCGCGGTAGTGCTTGCGCACATAGTCCCTGGCACGCTCAATATAGTTGGAGCCGCGGGCGCGGTTCAGCTTTTCAGCCACATGCGTGCTCAACTCCTCAATGGCACGGTTGCGGTAAAGCAACATATGCGCGGGGTCCTGTGCGGCGTCGCATTTGCGGATATAATAACCGCTTAGCCGGTAGGCCTCATCGGGGGAAATACCAGCCTCGATGGCGGCACGGGCGCAGACCGCAATACCGAGGATGGCCAGGTTGCGGTGGTGGGCGGCATCGTCCCGCTCAGAAAGACGGCCGGTGTCACGGTCCATGCTTTCGGCCAGCCGGATGGCATCCTGCGTTTTGCCCTCCCGGATGGCCTGCATCAGGAGCTGCTCTTCGTGGTAGCTGTGCCGGTAGGAAGAATCGTCGTTCTCCTCTTCCTCTTTGAGCAAAAAGCGGGTCTGCTCTTCGTGATCCTTCGCTTTGCTGCTGTTGAGGATGCGGTTGAGTTGCAGCAGGTCCTCGTCTTCAAGATTTGAGTTGCCGAGCACGATGTTGGCCAGCAAGACCATGTTGCGGATCTCCGGCAGGGTAAACACCGGCAGGATCGGCAGCCCCTCGCTCTTGATACCATAAGCACCGTACACCTGCCGCCGGCGCACGGCGCTGAGCCGGGTGTGGGCCATAGGCCCCATATAAAGGGCCCCGCCTTCGGTGCGCAGGCCGGCAAAGTAGCAGTCATAGCTGGTGCGGCGCAAAAATGGCGCCGTCTGCCCTGCGATCCCCTCGCGCATCAGGTCGCGCAGCCGCTGTGACTGCATCAACGGACTTTCGGCAATGGTATCGAAGAAGGGCACAAGGGTCCCGTCTTTCCCTTCATAGACGATATCAACTTTGAGCACGCTGCACAAAATACGGATATTGCTCTCCTGCATATGGCATCACCTCATGCTTTGCTTCCTCCATCATACCATAAAAAGGGAAAAATCAGAACATAAAAAACAAGATTGGACTATTTTTCCGCGCCGTTTTGTGTTACACTGCGTATGGTACTGAATAGATACGGAGGCAACGATGGGCAAAGGCATTTGGCTGACACCGCCCGCACAGGGAAACTGTACGGCGCAGTTGACATACTACCGTCTGACATGGCAGGAAAGCACGGCCCGGCCGGAACAGGCGGTGCACATCTCGGCAAACTGCCGGTATAAATTATGGTGCAACGGCATCTTTGTGAACCTTGGTCCTGCCAAAGGGGATGACAGGGTCTGGTATTATGATACGCTCGACCTTGCCCCGTATTTGCAGGCGGGGGGCAATGTATTGGCCGTGCAGGTGTTGTATTACCCTGCCGGCGCGTCATTCGGCAACCACAGCCTGTTCCGCGCCGGACGGTCCGGCCTTTGGTTCGAGGGGATCGAGGGCATATGGCGCTGCCATACCAGTGGTGCGACAGTTTTCTATGCCGAGGAGGAGCGCTTTGCCCCCCTCTGCATCCACGAGCATGCGGCACCGGACCCGCTGACACAGGGCTGGCAGTACCCGGACTTTGACGACAGCGGCTGGCAGACACCTGTTTCACTGCCCCAATCCGGCTTGCTGCCCAGCCAACAGCAGGAAAAACTGCTGCCGCGGTTCATCCCGCTGGCACAGCGCACACAACACCGCTTTACGTTGCCCGTCACGGAGATACCGCCCCACAGTGAGACATCCTTTGTGCTGGACGCCGGGGAGGAAATGTGCGCTTTTCTGCGCCTGACGGTGCGCGGCGGACGGGGCGCGCGAATCACCCTGCTGCAGAGCGAATGTTATGTGACGCCGCAGGGCAAGGCCGACCGCCGGGACGCTGTAAACGGGCACCTTGAGGGCTATGCCGATACCTATACCGTCGGCGGTGCCGAAGAAGAAACCTATGAACCGTTCTGGTTCCGTACTTTCCGCTATCTGCAGGTCACGGTGCACACACAAGAGAAGCCGCTCGCGCTGGCGGCACTCACATATGAGGAAACCGGCTATCCGCTGCATGTGCAGACGTCGGTGCATACCGATGACGAAAGCCTTGACGCCATCTGGGATATCAGCCTGCGGACCCTGCGCCGCTGCATGCACGATACCTATATGGACTGCCCGTTTTATGAACAGCTGCAGTACATCATGGACACCCGCTCCCAGATCCTGTATACCTACGCCGCTGCGGCCGATGACCGGTTGGCCCGGCAGGCCATCGACGATTTCAGCCGCGCACAGCGCCCGGACGGCCTGCTCAACGCCAGCTACCCCAATGTAAACACCAACGTCATCCCCGGATTTTCCATCTATTATATCCTCATGCTGTACGACCACATGATGTATTTTGGCGATAAAGCGCTGGTGCGCCGCTATCTGCCCGTTGTGGAACGCAGCCTTGGCTTCTTTGCACAGCATTTGACCGCAGAGGGGCTGGTGGATAAGATCGGCGGGGTCAACGGCAAGGCACCGTTCTGGTCTTTCATCGACTGGGCCCGGGACTGGATGCCCACCCAGGGGATGCCGTCTGCCGGGTCGTATGGCCCGATCACGATGGAGAGCCTGCTCTATCTGCTGGGCCTGCAGCGAACTGCGGCGCTTTGCGAGTGGACCGGCGAAAAAGAAGCGGCATCCGGTTATCAGGCCCGCGCCGCTGCGCTGCTGGCGGCGATACGGGCGCAATGCCTTGGCGATGACGGGCTGCTTGCTGACGGCCCCGGCCGGCCCGAGCGCAGCCAGCATGCGCAGGTGTTCGGTGTGCTGACCGGTACGCTCACGCCGGCGGAAGGGCAGCATGCGCTGCTGTGCTCCCTGCAGGACAAGCGGTTTACCAAATGCACCGTGGCCATGAGCTATTATCTGTTCCGCGCTCTGGAAGAAACGGGACTCTATGCCCACACCGACCGCTGCTGGGATATCTGGCGGCGTATGCTGCAGAACGGCTGCACCACCTGCGTGGAGGCCGAGAGCTACGCCCGCTCGGAATGCCATGCCTGGGGCGCTCTCGCCCTGTATGAACTGCCCAGCGTGGTGCTCGGTGTGCGCCCGGCAGCACCGGGTTACGAAAAGATCCGGGTGCGGCCCTGCCCCGGATATCTGCACAAAGCAAGCGGGACCGTACACACCCCGCACGGCGATGTGCGCGTGGCATGGGAGCTGAAAAGCGACCGTCTGGATCTGCACATCGACGCTTCCGCCGATGTCAAAACGCGCATCACAACAGAATAGACCCTGTGCCATATTGGCCCCGTGCGGCTGCGAAAGCAGCCACACGGGGCTTTTTGTATCTGCCCGCCATGGATGAATTTGGAACAAAATAGAAACAAATAAACAAAAATAAAGACAGACCGGCACCCCGCCGTCCACTTACAATAGGAACTAAAGACGGCACTCCTGCCAAAAACATCCGCATAAAGGAGGCATTTATGGAAAGAACACCTGTTTTGGATATCAAAATCGAGGCAAACGGCCCGGCGGTCCACATGCAGGGCGAGAACGCTGAGGTCTTGATGGTCCCCTTCAAAGGTACGGTGGACTGCGCGCTGTTCCGCGGCATCGTGGAGCCGTGCGGGGTGGATACCCAAGTCGTCAACGCGGCGGGCGTCCGGCACATGTCGGCCCGCTATATGATGACCGGTACCGACAGCGCCGGCCAGACCTGCCACATCTATGTGGAAAACAACGGCTGGTTCGACGATGCCACCAAGACCATGCCCTTCCACACCGTGCCAACATTTTATACCGACAGCGCGGTCCTGGCGCCCTATCTGCACCGCGAGCAGTTCGTGGGCGAGGGCCACGACCTTGCCGACGGTCTGCACATCCTGTTTTTTGAGATCGAAAAAGGGGGGCAGGCATGAACGAGCGTTTTTACGGCGTGGGGGAACCTCTCATCCAGCGCCAGCGCGACCAGGGCATCGATGCCGCCGCATACCTTGATTTGGTCACGGGGCTGGGCTGCCGGGCCTTGCGCTCTTGGATGCACCTGACCGAGCTTCTGCGTGACCCGGTGACCCCGGACCCTGAGCAGGTAGAGCTTCATCGCCGCTTGCTGGACCGGGCCAGGGAATTGGACATCGAGGTCACGGCCATGAGCCATGAATGGTTTTTGCCCGCCGGCTGCAAACAGCGCAGCGGCCACGCCATGCCCCCGCGCGACCTGACCCCCGGCAGCCTGTACATGCAGGCGCTCGAGATGCTGGAGCAAAGCTGGTACACGATGGTCTCGCTGTTCCCGCAGGTGGATATCTGGGAGGTGGGCAACGAGTGGAACCTCAACGCCTTCCTGCACCCGGACGGATTCTTGGACAGCGATATGTCGCATCCCTTCACCGCTGACGAGAAGGCGGACATCGCCGTCGACATGATGTATTATTCCGCCCGCGGCATCCGCCGCGCCAACCCCAAGGCAAAGGTGGCGAGCTTCTCCCCGGCCCTCTCCACACCGGGTCTCGGCGGAGACATGCCGGACTTCCTGCCCGTAATGTACGGTGTGGCATGGACGCTGGATAAGATCTATAGCCGCATCAAGAGCGGGAACTTCTGGTCCACAGATCCCGATGATTACTTTGACCTTGTGGCCTGGCATCCCTATGTGTTTACCAACCGCGAAGTGGCCAGTGATGCCGACCTGTTCCTGAACGTACAGGAGCCGGATGAGCTTTGGCGCAGCTTCAATGATGCCGCCTACAAGGTGATGAAAAAGTACGGCGACGGGCACAAACAGGTGCTCCTGACCGAGACGGGCTTTACCGACTGTGGGGATAAAGAGCTTGAGCAGCGGTACGCAGGTTACAACCAAAAGCTGCTGAGCATCGCCGCCGAGCTGCCCTATGTGCGCACACTGCACAATTTCCGGCTTCTCAACGAGAACGCCATGCTGCGCCGCGCCGGCATCGAGGACAACCAGATCGGCGGCCTGACAGAGGTCTATTTTGGCCTCTTCACTGACCCGGAGGACGGCTGCCAGCCCCGTGCCCGTGCGCTGGCGATCCAAAAAATGACCGGCAGCCAGGCCGACCTTGCGCGCATCGGGCGGCAGCTGACGGAAAAGCAAACGGTTTGACAAAGGAGGAAATAACCATGCAGGAGCATATCGTACAAACCACCACCGGCGCCGTTCGCGGCTTCGAGCGTGACGGCCGCATCGACTATCTTGGCATCCCTTACGCCGAGTCTCCTGTCGGCCCGCTGCGCTTCAAGCGTTCGGTGCCCAAGACCCCGTGGACGGGCGTTTTTGACGCCAAAGACTATGGTCCCTCTCCGATCCAGTATAACAACGGCAAGGTGATGGGCGACGAGGACTGCCTGACCGTCAACGTCCAGCGCCCCCTGACCGGGGATAAGCTGCCGGTGTTCGTGTGGATCTACGGCGGCGGCTACAACACCGGCTATTCTGCCGACGAGATGTACCGCGGCGAGGCTTTTGTGAAGGATGGCATCCTTTTCTTCTCCTTCAACTACCGTACCAATCTGCTCGGCTTCTATGATTTCGGTACCTATCCGGGCTGCGAGGATTTTGATTCCAACCGCGGCCTTTCGGACCAGATCCTGGCGCTGAACTGGATCCGCCAGAACGTCGAAGCCTTCGGCGGCGACCCGGAACGCATCACCATTGGCGGTGAATCGGCGGGCGGGGCCTCCGTTGTCAATATGTTGGTCTGCCCCGGCGTCAAGGGCTGCTTCACCCAGGCCATCGTTGAAAGCGGCCTGCCCAACTGTGTGATGACCCGCCAGATGGCCCGCGAAAACATCGACCTGTTCATGGAGGGCATGGGCTGGACGGTCAAGGACCTGCAGCGCCTGCGCACAGAGGATATCCGCCTGTTCCTCAACGGGCATGAGTATGTACAGGCCAAACACCAGTACAAGAATCCGGG
>CANRLV010000091.1 GCA_947631565.1 uncultured Gemmiger sp.
CTGGTCGAGGAGCCGCCCACGAGCTGGACAGCGCTGTGGGACGTGCAGTACGCGAACAACGTGCTGATGTTCAACAATTCCCGCGACGCCTACGCCATCGCCGCCGCCATCCTGGGCCTGCCGCTCAACCCGCAAAGTGTTGACGAGGTGGACGAGGTCATGGCCAAGCTGACCGAGCAGAAGCCCATCGTGCAGGCCTACGTCATGGACGAGATCTTCGATAAGATGGCCGGCGGCGAGGCGGCGCTTGCCCCCTATTATGCCGGCGACGCGCTGACCATGATCGGCGACAACCCCGACCTGGCCTTCGTCCATCCCGAGGAGGGCGTCAACTTTTTCGTCGACAGTATGTGCATCCCGGCCGACGCCGCCAACAAAGAGGCCGCCGAGCTGTTCATCAACTATATGTGCGAGCCGGACGTGGCCTACAACAACATCGACTATATCGGCTACTCGACCCCCATCCCGGCCGTGCGCGAGATGCTGGACGACGAGATGAAGAACAGCCCCATCGCCTACCCGGATGCCGAGGTCATGCAAAAGGCGCAGGTGTTCGTCACGCTGCCGGCCGAGATCAACGCCGCCATGGACGCCCGGTGGAGCGAGATGAAGAGCTATGACGAGAACGGCAACGGCTGGCTGGTCGTGGTGTTCCTGCTCATGGCACTGGCGCTCTCGGCCTTCAACATCTGGCGCAAGCTGCGCAAAAAGATGCGGGACAACTACTGAGCCTCGCTGCGCTCGGCGTTAAGGGGGAGGTTCGGCTTCGTTGGCTGCGCTACGCTCCGCCAAGTCGCCTGCACCTCCCCCTTAGATTCCCCACCGTCGCAAAAGCGCCTTGCGCATGCCCTGTGGGCGACTTGCCGCGGCGCTTTTGCTCTCAAGGTATCGGCCCTGCCCGCACATGTCGGTCAGGGCCGATGGTTTTGAAATGTCTGCCGCCCCTCATGGCGGCATTTTTGCATTTCCCGGCAGGGTTCGCGGCATTCGCCCTTGCCTTGCCGGCGAATTTGGGCTATAATACAAGCTAGTATATTGTGTGCCGCACGGCAGGGGAGGGGAGTGCATGGGCGGTCTGTTGGGGCCCGGGGTGCTGCTGCAGTACCTTGTCCGCGCCGTCGTCATGCTCGTCGCCATCCCGTTCCATGAGGCCGCGCACGCCCTCGTCAGCCATCTTTTGGGCGACGATACGGCCAAAAACGCCGGGCGTTTGTCCTTGAACCCCGTCCGCCACTTTGACCCCTTGGGCGCTTTGTGCATGGTGCTGGCCGGGGTGGGCTGGGCCAGGCCCGTGGGCATCAACGCCGGGCGGTTCAAAAACCCCAAGGCCGGCATGGCCGTCTCGGCCGCGGCCGGGCCGCTGGCCAACCTGCTGCTGGCGTGGGTCTCACTCATCGTGTTCAAGGTGCTTTTGTACCGCGATGTGTACACCGGGCCCGCCTACCTGTTTTTTATGTATATGGTCAGCATGAACATCAGCCTGGCGGTGTTCAACCTGCTGCCTGTGCCGCCGTTTGATGGCAGCCGCGTGGCGCTGGCCTTTCTGCCGCGGCAGTCCTATTTCCGCATCATGCGGTATGAGCGCTGGGTCATGCTGGCGGTGTTCGTGCTCGTCATTTTGGGCCTGCTCGACGGGCCCTTGGGTGCCGCCACCTCCGCCGTGTGGGGCCTTTTGGACAAGGCCACCGGCTTTGTCGATGCCTTTATGATAAAAAACGCCTTTTTGACAAGCTTCGCCGTCCGTATCTGAGGAGCCCATGGAAGTTCTTACTTTTAAAATCGAAGATTTCGAGGGGCCCCTCGACCTTTTGCTCTATCTTGTCGGCAAAAACAAGATGGACCTGCGCAGTATCGACTTGATGGCCCTCATCGACCAGTACAGCGCCGCCATCGCCACCATGCAGCAGCGCCAGATGGACATCGCCAGCGAATTCATCGAGATGGCGGCGCATTTGGTCCAGATGAAAAGCGCCCTGCTGCTGCCCCGCACGCCGGAGACCGAGCGCATGAAGGCCGAGCTCACCGGCCGCCTGATCGAGTACGACCTGTGCAAGCAGATGGCCGCCGACCTCGGCGTTCGCGCCCGCAAACAGTACACCGCCGCGCGCGCGCCGCAGCCACTCGAGGGTTCGGCCCCCTACAGCCGCCGCCAAACGCCCGATAAGCTCGTGCAGGCGTGGTTCAACCTCATGGGCCGCAGCCTGCGCCGCCAAAAACCAACGCAGGAACGCTTTGACCCACTCGTCACCACGCCGGTCGTCAGCGTGGGCAGCCGCGTCATCCACACGCTGCGCGGCCTGCTCAAGGGCACCATCCGCCACTTCAAGCAGCTGTTCAGCAAGGCCGAGAGCCGCAGCACCAACGTGGCCACATTCCTGGCCCTGCTCGAGCTCATCCGTGACGGCCGCGTCAGTCTCGATGCGGGCGGCGGGCTGGTGCTGGACCGCACCCGCCGCAAACGCCCCGCTGACCAAAAAGGAGGCCCCGCATGAACGATCCGCAGCGCCTGGGTATGCTGGAGGCGATGCTCTTCGCCCACGCCGAGCCCATCGAGACCGCCCGCCTGGCCGAGGCCATGTATCTGGACGAGGCCGCGGCCGAGGAGGGCCTGCTTGCCTTGCAAAAGCAGTATGACGGGCAGCAGAGCGGGCTTTGCCTGCTGCGCTTTGACGGCGACCGCTGGCAGCTCGTCACCCGCCCCGCCTACGCCGAGGTCGTCAAGCGCGTGCTGGATACCCGCCGCAACGCCCCGCTTTCGCCGGCGGCGCTGGAGGTGCTGGCCGTCGTCGCCTACAACCAGCCGGTCTCGCGCGGGTTCATCGAGCAGGTGCGCGGGGTCGATTCCTCCTCCACCGTCTCGAACCTTCTGGAAAAAGGCCTTATTGAAGAGGCCGGACGCCTCGACCTGCCGGGCCGCCCGGTGGCTTTCCGCGTGACCGATACCTTCCTGCGCGTGTTCGGGCTGGCAAGCCTCAGCGACCTGCCGCCGCTGCATGACGACGGCCTGCCGGAGGAAACACCGCCCTCTGAAAACGGCGGCGACGCGCCCGAACAGCTGAAGCTGGAGCCTGTGCCATGAACACCGTTCTTGCCATCCTGCTGCTGGTGCTCAAAGCTTTGGGCGCGCTGGTGCTGTTTTTGCTGGCGCTGGTGCTGCTCGTCAGCCTGCTGCCCTTCGGCGCCCGCATCGACTGGCGCGCTGACCTGCTGACGGTGGATGCCGTGCTGGGCCCGGTCAAAAAGCGCTTTCTGACCCGCACCTTGGGCGCAAAAAAAACACAAAAGGCAGCCCCGCCCCAAAGCGTAGGGGCCGCCCCGCGTGGCGGCCCGCAGGAGAAAGCCGCCCCACCCCCCGAGACCGCGCCGCCCGAAACGCCGCCGGCCCCGCAATCCGCGCCCGCCCCGGCGGCCAAGGCGGAAAAACAAACCGCCGCCCCGGCCCCGCAGGCGGCGCCCCCGGCCGCGCCCGGCTTTGCCGACCGCCTGCTCGCCGCCGCCCGGCGGGACCCCGTGCTGTTCATCCAACGGGTGACCGCCCACGCCCTGTTCGCCGGCGGCCGGCTGCTGCGCGGCGTGCGCGTGACCGGGCTGTGGGTCTACTGGCCCGTCCACGCCGCCGAGGCCGCGCAGACCGCCCTGCTCCATGCCAGCCTGCTGGCAGCGCTCAACAATGCGCTCGTGCGCGTGCAGGAGCAGATGACCGTCCGGCCCGAGGAGCTCTGGCTGGAGCCGGATTTCACCGGCGAGCTGGCGCCGCGCCGCCGCATCGCCTGCACCGTGACCATGCGCCCCATCGTGCTGCTGGTGCTGGCGCCGCGCCTTTTGTGGCGCCTGTGGCGTGACACCGCCTTTGCCGGCGTCTTCCCCGGCACCAAACCCCCGCAGACACTGGACCAGGCGTCCTGAACATTTGTGACCATCCAAAAGGAGGTAACCCCCTATGGCAGAGCATCCCGTGCAAGGTATGTTGGGCACCGCGATCGAAAAGATCCGTTCCATGGTCGACTCCAACACCATCATCGGCGACCCCATCCACCCCGACGACAAGACCACCATCATCCCGGTCTCCCGCGTCACCTTCGGCTTTGCGGCCGGCGGCTCCGACGTGGGCGCCAAGGCCAGCAAGGAGATGTTCGGCGGCGGCTCCGGGGCCGGGGTCTCGGTCACGCCCATCGCGTTCCTCGTCATCAGCGACGGCAATGTGCGCACCATTCAGCTGATGGACAAGGTCAGCGGCGTCGACAGCGTCATCGCCTCGCTGCCCGACCTGGTCGACAAGGTCGGCGCCATGCTCAAGAAGGACAAGCCCGCCGCGCCCAAAGAGTAGTAGGGGCCGCCCCGTGTGGCGGCCCGCGTAGAGCCGCCCCGTGCGGCGGCCTGCATAAGGAGAAACCAATGGCACAGCAGCGCATCCAGAAGGTCCTCTCGGACCAGGGGGTCTGCTCCCGCCGCGCGGCCGAGCAGCTCATCGCCGCCGGCCGCGTCAAGGTCAACGGCCGGCCGGTGACCCTGGGCGACAAGATGGACCCCGACATCGACAAGCTCGCCGTCGACGGCAAAAACATCCCGGTGCGGCGCAAGCGCAAATATGTGTATATCATGCTGCACAAGCCGCGCGGCTACCTGACCACGGCCAGCGATGAGCGCGGCCGCAAAACCGTCATGGACCTTGTGCAGGGGGTGAGGCAGCGCGTCTATCCGGTCGGCCGCCTCGATAAGGACAGCGAGGGCCTGCTGCTGATGACCGACGACGGCGCCTTCGCCAACCTGCTCACCCACCCCAAAAACGGCGTCGGCAAGCTGTACCGTGTCACCGTGCACCCGCGCGCCACCGAGGACCAGCTGGCCCGGCTGGCCGGCGGCGTCGTGCTCGACGACGGCACCAAGACCGCCCCCGCGGTCATCCACGTCGTGGCCGAGGAGAGTGCCACGGCCGAAAAGCCCGGCCGCAGCGTGCTGGAGATGACGCTGTACGAGGGCCGCAACCGCCAGATCCGCCGTATGTGCGCGGCCGTCGGGCTCGAGGTCGCGCGCCTCAAGCGCAGCGCCGAGGGCCCGGTCAAGCTGGGGATGCTCGCGCCCGGGCAGTGGCGGGAGCTCAAAAAGAGCGAGGTCAACGCCCTGCGCAATGCCGCCCAGAGCAAAGCCCCGGAAGAATAAGGATGGTCAGCCCGCCGCCGCACATGGCAGCGGGCTGTTTTTATGGCACGCGTTTTTGGCGGAAATTTGCCGTTTGCCCCCTCTTACCCTCTTGCCTGCGCGGCGGCGAGGGTGTATAATCAAATCGTATGGCCTGCGGCCGGCCCGGCCGGCTCCGCAGCCCCGGAAATCAATGCGGGAGGTCCCTGTATGGCAGCAAACACCCCCGACAAGGCAAAGGTCCTTGCGGCTTTTTTCGATGACGGCGCCTGGACGCCGCTTTACCCGGACGGCGCGGTCAGCGCCGCCTACGGCTGTGCCAACGGCCAGACCGTCTACGCCGTGTGGCAGAACGGCGCGGCGCTGGACGTGCGCGATGTGCAAAAGAACATCCACATCCTCAAGCTGGCGGGGCAGACCGGCAGCCCCGTCGTCACCTTTTACAACAGCGTCGGCGCCAGGCTGGAGGGCGGGCTGGACCTGCTCAAGACCAATGCCCGCCTGATGGCGGCTTCGGCGCGCCTGTCCGGCGTGGTGCCGCAGGTGGCGGTCGTCATCGGCGTGTGCGGCGCTTCCGCCGCCGTGCAGGCCGCCGCCGCGGACCTGTGCGTTATGGCCGAGGAGGGCGGCGAGCTGTTCCTGACCGCGCCCTTCAACGCCGCCGATGCCCCGGCCGACGCCGGCACGGCCGCCTGCGCGGCCCGCGCCGGCGTGGCCGCCGTGACCGCCAAAAACGCCGCGGCCGCCGCCAAGGCCGCCGCGCAGCTGGTCGGTATGCTGCCCGGCAACAACCTGGCCGGCCCGGCCCTGTTCGATTTCGCCGCGCCGGACGCCGCCTTCGACCCCGCCGCCGCGCCCGCCAAACAGGCCGCCGCCATCGCCGACGCCGGCAGCACCGTCGAGCTGTGGGGCGGCTACGGCAAAAACGTCTATACCGCCCTGGCCTGCGTGCAGGGCAGCACGGTGGGCATCCTGGCCACCGCGCCCGAGGGCCTGTGCCCGGCCTGTGTGTCCAAGGCGGCGCGCTTTGTGCGCCTGTGCGATGCCTACAGCATCCCGGTCGTGACCGTGGCCGGCACCGCCGGCTTTGCCGGCTCCGCCGCCAACGATATCGCCGGCGGCATCCGCCAGGCGGCGCGTCTCGCCGCCGTCTACGCCGAGGCGACCACCGTAAAGGTGGCGGTGCTCGCCGGGCAGGTCGTCGGCCCCGTCTACACGGCGCTGGCCGCTTCGGCCGACTGGCGCGTGGCCGTGCAGGGCTGCTGCGTGGCCCCGCTCGCCCCTGCGGCCGCCGTCAGCGTGCTGTATAAGGACGAGATCGAGGCGTCCGACAACATCCAGAAAGCCACCGCCGCCAAAGCCGCGGCCTATGCTTCCGAGGTGGCGGGCGCCGCCCCGGCCGTCGCCGCCGGCGTGGCCGACGCCGTCGCCGTGCCCACCGCCGTGCGCGCCGAGGTCGCGCAGGCGCTGGATATGCTGGCCGCCAAGCGTGCCGAGCGCCTGCCCAAAAAGCACGGCGCCACGGCACTGTAAATGAGATTTGCGGGCCGCCACATGGGGCGGCCCCTACGGTCGCGTGCGTTCGTAGGGGCGCCCCCGCGTGGGCGCCCGAGCCGTTGTCCATTATAATCACCACAGGAGGTCCATCCCATGAAACATCTCACCGTCACCGTCAACGGCGTGGCCTACCAGGTCACCGTGGAAGAAAACACCGGCGCTGCCCCCGCCGCCCCCGCTGCCGCGCCTGCGGCTGCCCCCGCGCCGGCCGCGGCCCCGGCCCCCGC
>CANRLV010000092.1 GCA_947631565.1 uncultured Gemmiger sp.
GGCGAGGGCCCGCTCGGGCCGTTCACCCGGCAGGCGCATAACCCCTTCTCGGCGGTGCCGGGCGGCTTTATCACCGGTGCCGGGCACGGCAGCACGATACAGGACCAATACGGCAACTGGTGGCACGCCGCTACCATGCGCATCAGCGTCAACCATGATTTTGAGCGCCGCGTGGGGCTGTTCCCGGCCGGCTTTGACGCCGACGGTGAGCTCTATTGCAACCAGAACTTTGCCGATTACCCCCGCCGCCTGCCCGCCGGCAGATTTGACCCGCGCACCTTGGGCCCGGAATGGATGCTGCTCTCGTATCATAAGCCCGTGACCGCCTCCAGTACCGCCGCCGGCAGCAGCCCGGCGCTGGCCGTGGACGAAAACATCCGTACATGGTGGAGCGCCGCCGACGCCAACCCCGGCCAATGGCTGTGCGTCGATCTTGGCAGGGCGTGCGACGTGTGCGCCGTGCAGGTGAACCTCGCCGACGAGAACGTCGCCGTCGAGTTCCCGCCCGAGAGCTACGGCGATGACCGCCATACCCGTCATATCGAGCTGGAGCCGCAGATCAGCCATTACACGCTGGAAACGAGCTTGGACGGTGAGCACTGGAACATGCTCGAGCAGGTTGCCCGCGAATGCTCGAACGGCTATTACGAGTACCCGGACGGTGTGACCGCGCGCTATATCCGCCTGACCGGCGGCGAACTGCCCTATGGGCAGGCATTGCGGGTGAGCGGGCTGCGCGTGTTCGGCCACGGTGGCGGCGCGAAACCGGCGCAGGCCAAGGCGACCGCCGAGCGTGTGAGCGATTTGGACGCCGTCGTGCGCTGGCAGCCCGTGCCCGGCGCGCAGGGCTGCAACGTGCGCTGCGGCACGGCGCCCGATAAGCTGTACAACAGCTGGCTCGTCTACGGTGCCGAGCAGGTCAAGCTCTCGACCCTCGCCAAGGGGCAGGACTATTGGCTCTGCGTCGACAGCTTCAATGAGAACGGCATCACCGCGGGCGAAGTTTTCAAACTGTAAGCAAGGAGAAAGACATATGCGTACCGTTACAAATTTTAACGATAACTGGCGCTTTGCCAGGGCCGCCGGCTTTGACGCCGCGCTCTACAAGGATTGGCAGACCGTCACCCTGCCCCACACCTGGAACGCCGAGGACGGGCAGGACGGCGGCAACGATTACTGGCGCGGCACCGCCACCTACTGCAAGAGCTTTGCCCGCCCCGAGCTTGGCCCCGGCGAGCAGGCGTGGCTGGAATTTTTGGGCGCGGCGATGACCGCCGAGGTGTTCCTCAACGGCCATAAGCTGACCCGGCACGAGGGCGGCTATTCCGCCTTCCGCGTCGACATCACCGGCGCCTTGCAGGACGGTGACAACCTGCTCGTCGTCACCGTCGACAATTCCGACAACGATACCGTCTACCCGCAGAAGGCCGATTTCACCTTCTACGGTGGGCTGTACCGCGGGGTCAACTTGCTCACAGTTCCTTCCGTTCACTTTGAGTTGGCCCACTATGGCACGCCCGGCATCAAGGTCACACCGGTCGTGGCCGAGGACCTCAAGACCGCTGCCGTCACGGTCGAGACTTGGCAGCAGGGCGAGGGCGCGGTCACGGTGACGGTGGCCGGGCAGACCAAAACGGTCGTTCCTGATACCGACGGCCATGCCGCGGCCGAGTTTGTCATAGAGAATGTCCACCTCTGGGACGGCGTCGACGACCCGTATCTCTACACCGCCACCGCCGCCCTGCCGAGCGGGGACAGCGTCTCGGCCCGCTTCGGCTGCCGCCGCTTTGCCATGGACCCGCAGAAAGGGTTCATCCTCAACGGCCGCTCCTATCCGCTGCGCGGCGTTTCCCGCCATCAGGACCGCAAGGGGCTCGGCAATGCGCTGACCGCTAAGGAGCACGCCGAGGACATCGCCTTCATCCGCGAGATGGGCGCCAACACCATCCGTCTCGCCCACTACCAGCACGCGCAGGAATTCTACGACCTCTGCGACGAGGCCGGCCTCTGCTGCTGGGCCGAGATCCCCTATATCACCATGCACATGCCGAACGGCCGCGCCAACACGCTGTCGCAGATGAGGGAGCTCATCACCCAGTGTTACAACCACCCCTGCATCGTCTGCTGGGGGCTTTCCAATGAAATTACCGCCGCCAGCACCGTCAACGAGGACCTGCTCTCAAACCACCGCGCCCTCAACGACCTCTGCCACGAGATGGACAAGACCCGCCCCACCACGATGGCCAACGTCTTTATGCTCGAGACCGACAGCCCGATTTTGACTATCCCCGACATCAACAGCTACAACCTCTATTTCGGCTGGTACCTGGGCGATTTGGAGCAGAACGACGAGTTCTTTGACGAGTACCATGCGCAGTACCCCGACCGCGTCATCGGCTTTTCCGAGTACGGCGCCGACGCCAACCCGGCCTACCAGAGCCCGGCGCCGGAGAAGGGCGATTACACCGAGAGCTACCAGTGCGTCTACCATGAGCACATGCTCGCCATGATTGAAGCCCGCCCGTGGCTGTGGGCCACCCATGTGTGGAACATGTTCGATTTTGCCGCCGACGGCCGCGACGAGGGCGGCAAGCACGGCGAGAACCAGAAGGGCCTTGTCACCTTTGACCGCGCCACGCGCAAGGACCCGTTCTACCTTTACAAGGCGTACTGGAGCAAAGAGCCCTTCGTACACATCTGCGGCGGGCGCTATGTTGACCGCCCCGAGCCGGTGACCGAGATAAAGGTCTACTCCAACCAGCCTGCGGTCACGCTCTACGTCGACGGCAAGGAGCTTGCCCGGCAGGAAGGGCACTGCGTGTTTAAATTCCAGGTGTCGATCTCCGGCGAGCACACGATACAGGCCTGCACCGGCAGCTGCCACAGCGTGATCCTGGTGCGCAAGGTATCGGAGCCCAACCCCGCCTACACGCTGCCCGGCCGGGCGGCGGTCGTCAACTGGTTCGACCAGGGCGAAAACGACCCCACCTGCTTCTCGGTCAACGATAAATTGGGCGATTTACAGGCCCATCCCAGGGCGGGGGCCATCGTCGGGCAGATGATGGCGCAAGCGTCGGCCAGCCGCGGCGACGTGGCCGACGCCGTCAAGGACAACCCCGGTCTTGTGCGCATGATGGCGCGCATGACGCTGATCAGCCTGCTCAAGCAGGCCGGCGCCGCCAAAGAACAGATCGAACAGCTCAACCGCGTCTTGCAGACCATCAAGAAGGAGGGGTGAGAGATGCCGGTCAAAGCCATCCAACAGTTCATGCTCGGAACGGTCTTAAACACCGAACCGCAGGCCCGCGCCACGCTGGCAGCGCTGAAAAATGCCGGGTATGAGGGCATCGAGCTCTGCGCCTTTATGACCCACCCGACCGGCCTCATGGTCCGCCTGATGACCAAGGCCGCCGGCATGCCCACCGGCAACGGCGGCAAGCTGGACTGGCCGGCGCTCATCACGATGAGCGGCTTACAGGTGGTCAGTTTGCACTACGACCTCGGCAGTCTCGAGCGTGACCCGGCGGCCGTGCTGGAAGAAGCAAAGGTGTACGGCACCGACACCGTCGTCATTACCGGCATGTACCGCTTTGCCTACAATGACGCCGCCGCCGTCAGGGAGCTGGCGGCGCGGCTCAACAAGGCGGGCGCAGGTCTTGCGAAAAACGGCGTGCGCCTGCTCTACCACAACCACAACTGCGAGCAGCTGCGCGCGGGCGGCGACACCCGCGCCTGGGATATCCTCATTAACGAGACCGACCCCGCCGCCTGCAACTTTGAGTTTGACAGCTACTGGTACACCGAGGGCGGCGGCGACGCCAAGGCGATGATGCGCCGCCTCGGCTCGCGCATGAAGCTGTGGCACATCAACGACCGCGGTACGCGGCAGCAGGGCCCGGCCATGACGCCGATCTTAAAAACCGACAGCATGGAGCTCGGCACCGGCAACATGGACTTGGAGGGCCTCGCGGCGATTGCTAAGGATAACGGCATCGACGCCGTTATCCTCGAGAGCCACCGCAACTGGGCGGAAAAATCGGCCCTTAAGAGCGCCGAGATCAGCGCCAAATGGCTGAACGCGCATTTTTGAATTTGACAAGGGGAACCGGCCATGAGAGCAATCGAATTAAAAACCGAGTATATGCGCGACCCCTGCGGCATCGACATCACCCGCCCGCGCCTTTCCTGGCTGTGCGCGGACGGTGTGCGCCAGACGGCGTATGAGATCGCTGCATTTTATGGGGAAGACCCGATTTGGCACAGCGGCCGCGTGGAGAGCGGTTCTATGCATGCCGCGTTCAGCGCACCGCTGCACAGCCGCGACCGTATCCGCTGGCGCGTGCGCCTGTGGGATGAGACCAACACCGCCGGCCCGTGGAGCGAGGATGCCTGTTTCGAGATGGGCCTGCTCGACAAAAGCGACTGCAAGGCGCAGTGGATAAACCCCGAGCTGACCTGCAATCTGGCCGCGCACAAGCCGGCCAGCATCCTGCGAAAGGCCTTTACGGTGCCGGGTGGTTTCACGTCGGCGCGGCTCTATATCACCTGCCACGGACTGTATGAAGCCACGCTCAACGGGCAGCGCGTCGGCGATTTCGTGCTGGCGCCCGGCTGCGCAAGCTACGACAAGCGCCTGCCGGTGCAGACCTACGACGTGACGGCGCTGCTGCGCCCCGGCGAAAACACCGCCGAGGTGATGTTGGGCGACGGCTGGTACCGCAGCTGCTCCGGCATCGACGGCGACCGCAACCTGTACGGAGAGGACGTCGCGCTGTGGTTCCAGCTGGAGGTGGACGGCAAGCCGGTCTGCCTTTCGGACGCGAGCTGGCAGGCCACGCAGGACGGGCCTATCCGCGAAAACGATATGCAGCAGGGCGAGGTCATCGACGCCCGGCTGGAGGGACTGGCAGAGGCCCACTGGCACGGCGTCAAGGTCGAGGACTTCGGCACCGAAAACCTCTGCGCCTCCGACTGTGTGCCGGTCACCGAGCACGAGCGCTTTGCCTGTACGCTGCTGACCACCCCCAACGGTGAGCGGGTGCTGGACTTTGGGCAGAACATGGCCGGCTATATCGAGTTCACATTGACCGCCCACGCCGGCGACAAGCTCACGCTGACCTGCAGTGAGACGCTGGACGAAAACGGCAATTTCACGCAGGAGAATTTCCAGGACCGCAAGCGCCACAAGGAGGGTGGCACCCGCCAGCAGGTCGTCTACACCTGCAAGGAGGGGCGCAACGAATACAAGACCAAATTCTCGATTTGGGGCTTCCGCTACGCCAGGATCGAGACCGACATCGACCTGACCGGCGCGCAGTTCACGGCCATCGCCGTCTATTCCGACATGGAGCGGTTGGGCTGGTTCGAATGCGGCGTGCCGGAGGTGGAAAAGCTCATCGAGAACACGCTGTGGAGCATGAAATCGAATTTCTGCGATGTGCCCACCGACTGCCCGACGCGCGAGCGCGCGGCCTGGACCGGCGACATGGGCGTGTTTGCCGAGGCGGGGCTGTATCTGGCCGACTGCGCGCCCGTTATCCGCAAATGGCTGGGCGAGTGCCGTCTCAACCAGTACCAGGACGGCAAGGTGGCCAACATCGCGCCCAAAAACAACCGCCCGACCTTTACCACCGAGCTGCTGGCCGGCTCCGTCGGCTGGGGCGACGCCGCCATTCTGGTCCCGTGGACGCTTTACTGCCGCACCGGCGACAAGCGCTTTCTGGCCGAGAATTTCGAGATGATGCGCCGCTGGTACGCCTATCTCGAAAGCCGGGCCGGGCAGAAGCAAAACGCCGCGCCGCCCGACCTGAACGCCATCCCCGAGCAGTACCGCGCCATGCTCAAGAACCTGCCGCCGCAGGCGCTGGCCGAGATGATGAAAAAGTTTGCCCCGCCAAGCGAAAACGAAGCGAACCCGTATGAAGAATACGCCATTACCACCGGCACCGACTACGGCGAGTGGTGCGAGCCGGACGTCGATTCCGTTGGCGGCATGGGCAAGCCGCAGCCGAAGGTCGCCACCGCCTACTACGCCCATTCCGGCGCGCTGCTGGCGCAGATATCGGAAATTTTGGGCGACCCGGACGCCGCCGCGCAATACCAAAAGACCGCGGCCGGGGCCAAAGATGCCTTCCACTGGCTGGCGGCGCGGGATGGGCACATCCACTCCGACCGGCAGGCCGAGTATGTGCGCGCCATCGACTTTGATCTGCTGAGCGAGGACGAAAAACGGCAGGCGGCGGCCGATTTAAACGATTTGGTCGTGCGCTGCGGGTATCACCTCAACACCGGCTTCCTCTCCACCCCGGCCCTCTGCCCGGTGCTGGCAAAGTACGACTATACTGAAACCGCCTACCGCCTGCTCTTGCAGGACACGCTGCCGAGTTGGTTATATGAGGTCAAGCACGGTGCTACCACGATCTGGGAGGAATGGGACGGCGTCAACGAAAAAGGCGAGGTCAAGGCCTCGCTCAACCACTATTCCAAGGGCGCCGTCTGCGGATGGCTGTTCGCCGGCGTCTGCGGCATCTGCGTCGAGGACGGCAAAATCACCATCGCCCCGCAGCCGCACCCGCTGCTGGGCCGCGCCAAGGCGCGCTACCGCTCGCCCTTGGGTGTGATCGAGAGCGGCTGGGAATATGCCGCGGACGGCGGCGTGACCTATACCGTGACCGTGCCGGCCAATGCACAGGCGGAGCTCCGCCTGCCCGGCGGCGCCGTGCATACCTTGCAGCCCGGCACCTGGACTTTTACCGTAGCATCGACTTGAACACCATGCTTTGCAGGGGACCTGTTGCAAAATAGCAATTTTACTACGCTTTAGCCGATTATTCGTAGGGGCCG
>CANRLV010000093.1 GCA_947631565.1 uncultured Gemmiger sp.
AGCTACGAGCTGACCCGCCGCCACAACCTGTGCGCCGTCGTCACCGACGGGTCCGCCGTGCTGGGCCTGGGCAACATCGGCCCCGAGGCCGGGATGCCGGTCATGGAGGGCAAGTGCGTGCTGTTCAAGGCCTTCGGCGGCGTGGACGCCTTCCCCTTGTGCATCAAGAGCCAGGACGTGGACGAGATCGTCAACACCGTGTACCTGCTGTCCGGGTCCTTCGGCGGCGTCAATCTCGAGGACATCGCCGCCCCGCGCTGCTTTGAGATCGAGCGCAAGCTCAAGGAAAAATGCGATATCCCCATCTTCCATGACGACCAGCACGGCACCGCCGTCATCACGCTGGCTGGGCTGCTCAACGCGCTGAAGCTCGTCGGCAAGCGCCTGGAGGACATCCGCGTGGTGCAGAACGGCCCCGGCGCCGCCGGCACCGCCATCATCCGTATGCTGCAGGCGGCGGGGGTGCGCCACATCATCGCCGTCGATGAGCACGGCATCCTGTACCCGGGCCGCCCGGCCGGGCTTGAGGGGCACAAAGGGTGGCTGGCCGATATCACCAACCCCGAGCGCCGCACCGGCGGCCTGGCCGAGGCGGTGCGCGGCGCGGACGTGTTCATCGGCACCAGCGTGGCCGGAGCGTTACAGCCGGAGATGGTCAAAACCATGGCGAAGGACGCCATCGTCTTTGCCTGCGCCAACCCGACGCCGGAGATCTGGCCCGAGGCGGCCAAGGCCGCCGGGGCGGCGGTGGTGGCCACCGGGCGCAGCGACTACCCCAACCAGATCAACAACGTGCTGGCCTTCCCCGGCATCTTCCGCGGCGCGTTCGATGTGCGCGCCAGCGACATCAACGAGGCGATGAAGATGGCCGCCGCCAGGGCGCTGGCGGGGCTCATTTCTGACGCCGAGCTCGGCCCCGACTGCATCATCCCCAAGGCCTTCGACCCGCGCGTCGGCCCGGCCGTGGCCGCCGCCGTCGCGCAGGCCGCGCGGGACAGCGGCGTGGCACGCATATAACGCGCTAAACGCGCTCAAAAGAGGGGTTCGGCGTTACTGGCTGCGCTGCGCCGGTCCGCCTGCACCCCTCTCTTGGACACACCCCGTCGCAAAAAATGCCGTTCGTATGCCCAAAGGGCGACCTGAACGGCATTTTTTTGCTCTAGAGGTATTGCCCTCGTCGGCACAAGCGGATCGTTTTTCGCGCATATATAAGTTTAACCGTTTATCGCCATTGCTTGCGGGTAACTTGTAGGGCGGGCCATTCGGTCCGCCCTACAAACCGACGCCAAGTGTGTGCCTATTTTACGGACGGCCAAGGACCGCCTCCCAAAATACGCCCGCCTGTGGTCAAAACCACCTCTTATAAAGCTATAACAGCCAAAAAGAGCGTTGAAAAGAATGTATCACGCCTTGTAAGGGCAAAAGAAAACAACCGCAAGACCGCGCACATGGCGCACTCCTGCGGCTGCTCTATAAGGCTCTTAAGTTATTCGGTGATAATTCCCTTTGCCCATGCCAGTATCTCCCCAGCATAGTTCAGAGCATTTCGGGCATGACGTTCTTCAAGCTGAAGTTCATTCGGATAACGGACAGCCACGCCATAGGGAGTTAGCGTATCAGCGTAGTCATAATACTCTTCGTCTATGGCGATGTGAGCCTTGACCTGATCCAGCAGATAAGAAATGTCATGCTTTTTCGGGATGGCATCGGCAATGCCAAAATAGAGAATAAGCGCTTTCACCGCCTTTTCGGCGGCCTGCTGGCAGTGGTAGCAAATGATCTCGACGGGGATCGGATGGTAGGTCCCAAGCAGATGCTCTGCCACCCCGTAATCCAAATCCGCCAATTCAAGCCATTTTGCAACTTCAGGTGCCATACAGAAGCACCCCCTTGCGATAGACTTCGTTCTCGACCGAGAAGATATTCTTACGTTCCTCAAAGCGGCTGGCTGTGCCGATGACGATATCGACCGGGTGCTTTTTGACGTGCCGAATTGCTTTATACGCCCGCGTGGTCAGGCCAGCAAGGTCTTTCGTCCCGTCCGCAACGACGATATAGAAATCCAAGTCGCTGTCATCCGTGTTGGAACCGTCGGCAAAAGATCCGAACAGATATACGCGCACCGGCGAAAGCTGTGCGACAAACTGCTGCTTCAAAGCCTCGATCTCCTGCTCAGGCATCAAAACGCCCCCTTCTATACCAATATTACCATCATACGCGGATATTAGCAAGCAAAAAATGTTCGGCACAAAGCAGGCCGGCGCAGGCAAAGCGGCAAGGCCTGCCGCTGTTGCGTTTGGATGGGGTGTATGGTAATATTGCTGTACTGAAACGCAGGATAACAGCTGACCGAAAAGCCGGGATTTGGAGGAATCATTATATGAGACTGAGACCTTACATACCAAGCAAGGACTTTCAATATATAGCAGGATGGATAGACAACGAGAGAGATCATGCGCTATGGTGCGCAAATAATTTCCCATATCCCGTCACGGCACAAGCATTTCATACCTTTTTGAAAAAAACGATGGAGCAGTGGATGGCCTGCCCTTTTGTGGTGACAGATGATGGGGGCAACAGGATCGGATTTTTCAGGTATGCTTTGAATACCGAAAGCAGCGAAGGCTTTTTGGCATCTGTGATCGTGGACAACAAGCTGCGCGGAAAAGGGTATGGCCGGGAAATGATACAGCTTGCTTTACAGTATGCGTTTGAAATAACAGGTGCCGAATTGGTGCAGCTGAATGTTTTCAGTGAAAATACGGAAGCAAAACGCTGCTATGAAAGGGTAGGTTTTGCCGAGAGATATGTTGAAAAAGACGTATTTACTTATAAAGACGAGCTGTGGAGCAGATGCAATATGACGATATCAAAACAATAAAAATTCTGTTTTGTCGGGGAGTATATCCGAGCGACAAGGACGATAAAACAAGTGAATATAGCAACACGTGGGCATCTTTTGCGGCAGATGCCCACATTGCTTTTCACGACTGCTACGGCGCTAAATGTTTCGTTCCCGTGGGTGAAGTAGCAGCAGTACCCATCCCGGCACGGCCGGGCCAAAACGGCGGCGGGTTCCGAAAAACTTCCCCGCCGCAGTGGGGCGCACTTGCTAACTGCCGGCTTCAGCCGGTGGTGAGTAAGTGCGCTCTTGTGAGTGCTTTCTTTATTTAAGCCTTGAAAACCTTAAAAATCAAAAGGTGCGCAATAAACTATCCACTCATGTCCGCCGAGGGCAATAGATTTTAAATATTCCTTTATGTGTGTTGTTTACTCCCGCACCAGCCAGGCAAAGCCGTAGGGCCAGAGGGTGATGCCGTCGATGCCGTTCGGCGAGTCCATCTCGTACATGAGCTCGCGCCAGTGACCGTCGCGGTTGACGGACACATTGACAAAGCTCGCGCCGAAGTTGTACAGGCACAGCATCTCGCGCTCGCCGGCGCGGCGGCCCAGCGCCAGCACCTGCTCGCTGCCGACGTCCGCCACCCAGGTCTCGGCGTCGGCGGCAAAGCAGGGCTCGGCGGCGCGGATGGTCTCGAGCCGGCGCAGCGCTGCGAACAGCCGCCCCGTGCGGGAATCGGGGTCCTTGCGGCGC
Organism: uncultured Gemmiger sp.; assembly: GCA_947631565.1. GTDB lineage: Bacteria > Bacillota > Clostridia > Oscillospirales > Ruminococcaceae > Gemmiger. The sequence continues at coordinate 3,596 of CANRLV010000093.1, forward strand.
TCGGCGGCCTGCCAGTCGAACCGGCCGCGGTGCAGATAGCGGCTGTCGGCGCGCTTGTCGGGGTCGGGGTCGTCGTGGTAGGTGTAGTCATTGCATTGGCCGACCTCGTCGCCGCTGTACAGCACCGGGATGCCGCTCTGGCTGAGCATCCAGGCGTGCAGCGTGATATCGCAGGCCAGGGCGCGCTCGCTCTCCTCGGCTGTTTGGGCCGTTTCGAGCCCGACCAGCGAGGCCGTCGTCCCGCACAGGCGGGCGTCGCCCAGGCGCGGGTCGTCGTTGTACAGCTCGCCGCGCGCCGGGCTGCCCGGCCAATTGCCGGTGAACCAGTCGTTGAGGTATTTTTTGTGCGCGGTCTCGCTCTGGCCGTAGTGCTCCGCCAGCCACGGGTAGTCGAGCCCCCAGCCGATATCGTCGTGGCAGCGCAGGTAATTGAGGAACAGGCAGTCCTTGGGCAGCGCACAGACGGCTTCCATCTGGTGGCGCAGCAGCCCGGTGCTGCCGGTGGCCAGCGTGTGCCATGTGGTGCACATGGTGGTGACGTTGTACAGCATATGGCATTCCGGCTTTTCCGGCGTGCCGAAGTAGGGCGCCACCTTGGCCGGCTCCATGACCACCTCGCCCAGCAGGAGCACCCCGGGGCAGACGATCTCGCACACCATGCGCAGCATCCGGGCCAGCGTGTGCACCTGGGGCAGGTTGCGGCAGCTGGTGCCGAGCTCCTTCCAGATATAAGGGATGGCGTCCAGGCGCAGCACGTCGATGCCGCGGTTGGCGAGATAGAGCAGGTTGGCCGTCATCTCGTTGAAGACGACGGGGTTGCCGTAGTTGAGGTCCCACTGGTAGGGGTAGAAGCTGGTCATGACGATCTGGCCGTCGTCAAGCTCGGTAAAGCTGCCGGGGGCCGTGGTCGGGAAGACCTGCGGCACGGTCTTTTCAAACTCGTCGGGGATGGTGCGGTCGTCGTAGAAAAAGTACCGTTCACGGTAGCCGGGCACACCGGCGCGGGCCTTTTGGGCCCATTCGTGGTCCTCGCTGGTATGGTTCATGACGAAATCCAGGCAGACGCTCATGCCGCGGCGGCGGCAGGCGGCGGTCAGCGCCTCAAGGTCCGCCATCGTGCCGAGCTCCGGCTCCACGGCGCGGAAATCCGCCACCGCATAGCCGCCGTCGCTGCGGCCCCTGGGGCTTTGCAGCAGCGGCATCAGGTGCAGGTAGTTGACCCCGCACTCCTGCAGATAGGGCAGCTTTTGTTTGACGCCCTGCAAATCACCGGCAAAGGCGCCGGTGTAGAGCATCATGCCCAGAATGTCCTGCCGGCGGTACCAGCCGGGGTCGGCCTCGCGCGCGGCGTCCTGCCGGCGCAAAGGCGCACTGCGCTCGGCATAGCTCTGGCGCAAAATGTCCAGCAGCGCGTCAAAGGCCGGCACATCGTTGGCATACAGCTCGCAGTAGAGCCAGCGCAGCTCGTCATAATGGCGGGCGAGGCGGCGCTCAAAATCGGTGCGGGTGGGAGCGGTCGCGGCAGGTTTTTTGGCTGGCATACGGCGGGTCCCTTCTTTTTGTTTTTGTTGAGACGGCAAGCAGCGCAGAACAAAGGCACTGTGCCATAATAGCTGCTTTGTGGCTATTATAGCACAGTGCCGCCCGGGTTTCCAGCCATATGTGCACTTGCCCGGCGGTTTTTCGCCGCGGGCGTCTAATTGTCCTTGTTAAAAATGCGTACCAGTTCGATGCCTTCGTTTTTGCCAAGGTTGCGGCTGTACTGCTTTTCCGCGCTGTTGTTCCAGTGCTCATGCACACCGAGATTCGTAACGGTGTGCCCCTGGCTGTCTGTGTACACCGTACCTGACGGCGGCGCCGCAACAAGGCCGGCCTCATGCAGATAATTCTCGACGTTCGGGTTATCCCGCAGAGCACTGTTGCGTGTGGTAACAGTCGGCTCGTTCATCAGAAAATCCGCACCGACACTGTCGATGGCCGCCGGGTCCTGTGAGACAAAAACACTGGCGGTGTAATCGCCGTTAAAGGGCGCCTGCTGCCACCGGGCATTCTCCGCGGTGATGGAGGCTCCCTCGCTGGGCGCGCAGATCAGCGCGTCCAGCATATACAGCACTGTCTTGCCGCCAAGATCCGCGTTAGCCATCAGGTCAACGAGCGGGCTGTAGAGGCCCATCTCGTTTCGCGTCAGCCACTGGTGCAGGTCAGCACCCTCCGGCGGGCGCATGGCGTTGCCGTTGAGAAAAGAGCCGAAATGGTTTTTGCCGCACAGCGTAATGCCGTAGCTGTGGCCCTTGAGGTTGGCGAGGTTAATAAGATAGTTTGCCTGCGTGACGCAGGTGGGCAGGTAATTGACCCGGCCGGAAAACTCATACGACCAGACGATGGGCGCGTTCTCATCGGCCGCCGCGTTGCTGCGCCCCACGAACTGCACGCCGGCCAGGGCCCCGGTGCTGCACATCTCGACCATATAGTCCGGGAACAGGCGGGAGACATCATAGACTGTGATATCCTGCGGTGCGACGCCGGCTTCCTCGACCAGCGAGGTGAGCAGAGCTTTCAGCAGCACAGGGTTCGTGTAGCTCATATCGGTCTTGCCAGAGGTATCGTCATCGTAGACCGCCGAGCCGTTGATGTTGGCCTTGACGGCGATCTTTTCGCCGGGCGTATAGCCGCCGCTCCTGCCGCAGGCCGAGTTGTGCGCGGCAAACAGCGCCGCCCAGCCATCCATGGCGTTTTCTTCCCCGCCGAGGGCGGCGATGGAGTTGTTGACCATGTTCAGGATAGCGGCTTCCGCAAAGTGGTCAAGCTCCCACCAATCCCCGCTCCCATCCCAATCCACGCTGTCCGGGTCATAGGCCCAGACCACCCGCCCCGGCATCGTGCCGATGCCGCTACCGTAAGGCTCATGCTGCGGATAGATCCCGTCATAGGCCATCGGCTCTGCGGCTGCGGGCAGGTCCAGCCCATCTACCCAAGCGGTTATCTCGCTGGCGTCAGCGTCACCGCCAAAGCGCCGGCCAGGCAGCCAGATGCCGCCATTGTCAAGGACCGCCAGATCAGTATCGCTTGTGCCGATGCCGCTGGAATGGGACGTGCAGAACGGCACGACGGTCTTGCCGGTAAAATCATAGCTCTC
>CANRLV010000094.1 GCA_947631565.1 uncultured Gemmiger sp.
CTTCCTCGCTCCACAGCCTTCCTTTTCTCTTGCCCTTTCTGCTTTCCTATCTCTCGAGGGCGTTTTGCTCATCTCTCACGATAATCAAATCAGCGGTACAGGCGCCGCAGCGCCTGGATGGCACGGATCGCCTTGTGGCGGCGCTGCCAGGCAATGCCGGCGCCGGGGGCGGCGGGCTTGGCCACCAGCCCACTCAGGGTGTCCTCGTCGTCGGCGGCCTCCGGCTCCTGTCCGGGCAGCAGCGGCGCGCGCGGGGCCGCGGCGGGCGCGGGCTCCTGCGGGGCGGCGGGCTCCTCCGGCCGCACGATGGGCGAGGAGAAGATAGCCCCGGGGACCTCGGTCAGGCCGGGAGCGGTCTGGCGGCTGCCGGCGGGCGGCGTCTGGGGCGCAGGGGCAGGCACATCGACCGGCAGCAGGTCCGCCGGCGCGGGGGCGGCCGCCGGGGCAAGGTCCTGCCACATCTCGCCCGCCGCGGGCGCGGCGAGGGATGTGCCCCAATCGTCGTCCGCCGCCGGGGCGGCGGGGGCATCCTGCCAATAGGCATCCCCGGCGAGCGCCGCGGCGGGGGCGTCGTCAAAGCCGATGTCCTGCCACGGGGTCGCGGCCGCCGAGGCGGTCAGGTCCGGGTCCGCAGCCGGCACGCCGGTGCCAAAGCCGGGCCAGGCGTCGGCCGGTGCCGGCTGGGCGGCGGGCTGTACGACCGGCTGCGGGATGGGCTCGGGCGCAGGCGGGGCGGCGGGCTGCGGGGCCAGGTCCGGCCACAGGTCGGCGGGGCCGGCCATCGGGTCGGCCGGGGCGGGGTCCAGCATCAGGTCCTGCCAGGCGGCGTCGGGCGCAGGGGCCGGCGGCTCGGGCGCGGGTACTGCCGGGACTTCCGGCAGCGGCGGCGCCGGCGGTTCCGCCGCGGGCGTTGTCACCGCGGGCGCGGCGGGGGCGAAGTCATCCTCCTCCGCCAGCGTAAAGGCGCGGTGCGGCGGCTGCGGCGCGGGGCCGAGCTCCTGCGCCGGGGCGGTGTATTCGGCATCGGTCAGGGGCGGCAGCGCAACGTCCTCCTGCGCCGGGGCGGCGGTATCTTCGGCCAAGGTCTGGTCCGGGGCCGGTGTCCGCGGGGCGCGGGCGGCTGCAAGGGCCTCCGGCGACAGGTCGAGCTCCACGGCGGGGGCGGTGATCTCGGGGAACGCGATGTCCTCCAGCGGGGCGGGCGCGGCAGCTTCCTCCGCTTCGGCGTCCGCGATGGGGTCGGCGGTGCCGGTGCGCAGCAGCTCGCTGCCCACCTGGTTGAAATATTCGATCATGCGCGCGCGGCGGGCCTCCATGCGGCGGACCTCGGCGGCCAGCTCATTGAGACGCAGCTGGTGCGCGTTCTGGATCTCGTTGGCCTCGGCGGCGGCGGCATCCACCAGGTTCTGCGCCTGGGCGCGGGCCTGCTGGCGGGCGGCCTCGCCGATGGCGTCGGCCTGGGCGCGGGCCTCGGCCAGCAGAGCGTCGGCCTGGGTGCGGGCGTCGGCCAGTGTGGCGCTGGCCTCGGCGGCGGCCTCGTTGAGCTTTTGCTGGCGGCTGGCGCGCAGCGCGGCGATCTCGTCGGCCAATTCCTTGCCGCGCAGGCGCAGCGCGGCCCCGGCCTGCTCGGCCTCGGCCTTCAGCGCCGCGTTCTCGTCCTGCAAATCGCTGTTTTTCAGGCGCAGCACGGCGCACTGGTCATGCAGGGAACGGTTGCGCTCCTGCAGGCGGCTGACCTCGGTGCTCAGCTCCTGGCTTTGGCGGGAATACTGCTCCCCGTTGCCGGCCAGCGTGGCGTTCTGGCTGGACAGCATACGGTTCTGCCCCGACAGCGTGCGGCACTGCTGCACCAGCGAGGCGTTCTCCTGCGCCAGGCGCTGCCGTTCGCCCTGCACATGGTTCAGGCGCTGGTCATACTCGGCACACAGCGTGCGCATGGCCGCGCGCACATCATCCTCATCCAGGCCGCCAAAGCGTGACTTGCGCACACCGTTCTGGGCCAAAAATTTTTCCACATCGATCGAAGGCATCGCATCTTCCCCGTTCCGCCAAAATGGGCCGTCCGCGGCCGGATTTGTTCATACAAAATCATTATAACGATTTCGCCGCTGTAAATCAACGTATTTTTGGGCGGTTTTCCCATTTTTGCGCCGGATTTCGCGGCGGGGCTGCGCCGGTCCGGGCTCTGCACCCGCCCCGGCCTCGCCGCTGTGCAGGGCCATGCGCCGCGGCGTTCCTGCATCAAACCGGCGCACTGCTGAAAACACGTCCAAAGCACGGCCAAAACGCGGCCCAAAAACCGGCCAAAAAACACGCCAAAAAACACGCCAAAAAACACGCCAAAAAACACGCCAAAAGCCCGCAAATCGGGCTTGACAAACCCCCGCCCCGGCGTTATAATCTAAAAGCTGGCCGCACGGCCAGGATATATTGCCCCGTAGCTCAGTCGGTTAGAGCCGATGACATGAGGTTAAGGTAAGCGGGGCAGGTTCCAAAAAAGGTAGTCCGCCGCATTTTCTGGCGTGGTTACGATACATTGCCCCGTAGCTCAGTCGGTTAGAACCGATGACCCGTGGTTAAGGTAAACGGGGCAAGCACAAAATAAGGTAGTCCGCCGCGATTTCTGGCGTGGGTACGACATAATGCCCCGTAGCTCAGTCGGTTAGAGCCGATGACATGAGGTTAAGGTAAGCGGGGCAGGTTCCAAAAAAGGTAGTCCGCCGCATTTTCTGGCGTGGTTACGATACATTGCCCCGTAGCTCAGTCGGTTAGAGCCGATGACCCGTGGTTAAGGTAAACGGGGCAAGCAAGAAATTAGGTAATCCGCCGCAATTTTCGGCGTGGGTACGACATAATGCCCCGTAGCTCAGTCGGTTAGAGCACCTGACTGTTAATCAGGGTGTCCTCGGTTCAAGTCCGAGCGGGGCAGCTTAAAAGGCAGTGGAGCAAGAGTTCCGCTGCCTTTTCTTTTTGGGTAGGCTCGCGTCAGTTGCCAAGGAGCCTGTACGCGATACATCCCCGCAGCTGTTGCTTTGGGTTTGCAGGTAATGAGTTGACAGTAGAAGAAGGCGGCTCTCCATAATGGAGACCGCCTTTTCATATTGTCTATAAACTTGCCATTGCCCATCATATCTATTTTTTCATATTATGATAATTCATTTTGATCATGAAACTGGCAGGCCCAATCTGAAACCAATTCTGTGCACTGATAACGCTTGATTTTGATTGATCCTCATTCCAACCGGTAAAGCCTCTGCACGTTCACTGCATAGGCTGCCGGACCGTGCGGGCCATCACCCGGAGGCCGCCGGCGCCATTTTCTGCAATTCTGTCAGGATCTCGACCGATGCCGAGGTCCCGATGCGTTCCGCCCCGGCTGTGACCATGGCCAGACAAGTGTCGGCATCGCGGATGCCGCCGGCAGCCTTGACCTTGACGGCGTCACCCACGATGCTTTTCATCAGCCGCACATCCTCCACGGTGGCGCCGCCGCTGCCAAACCCGGTCGAGGTCTTGATGAAATCCGGCCGGATCTCCATCGCAATATGGCACAAAGCGACCTTTTCTTCCTGTGTGAGGTAACAGTTTTCAAAAATCACTTTGGAAATGACGCCGTGGCCGCGGCAGACAGCTACGATCTGGCGCATCTCTTCCCGCACAGTGTCGTAGTCCTTCTCCTTGAGGGCAGTCAGGCCAACGACATAGTCGATCTCGTCCGCGCCGTTGGCGATGGCATCCCGCGTTTCAAAGACCTTGGCGGCCACCGTTGTCTGCCCCAGCGGGAAGCCGACTGCCGCGCCCACATGGACATCGCAGCCCCGCAGCAGCTGTTTGCACAACGCTGTCTGTACCGGGTTGATGGCTACCATGGCGAAGCCATAGCGGCGCGCTTCTCCGCATAGCTTTTCCATATCCGCCCTTGTCGCGTACGGCTTTAAAAAAGTATGATCAAACAGTTTGGCCCAATCACTATTTTGCATGGGTACGCTCCTTTGCTTTGCTGCCGGCTATGCTCCGCCGGGCATTTTTCTGCCGGGGCCTCCGCCCGCGGACGACCGCCGCGAGCGGGGGCCTCCGGCTGTGTAGAAGGAGGAGATGGCAAACGAAAACAGGCTTAATCGGCGCGCCTTCTGCCGGCGGTGACCGCCAGCACCGCCGCGCCGCTGAGCAGCCGACCTGCCATCATCGGCATGGCCAGCTCGGGCGCAAATTGCAGGGAAAACGCCAGAAAATCCCCCACCGTGTAGGCTGACAGGACCGCATAGGCCACATTGAGTGTGACGCCGGGCGCATCCAGCTCCTCCAGTGCCAACAGGGTGGGGATGTCGTTGGCGGTGGTCAGGATCAGATAAGTGAGTGTCTGCGGCTGTTGGTGCAGCCGCCGCGCCAGTGCCTGCAGCGGCCCGCGCAAAAGGCGACGGACCAGTGTGAAAAAGGGCAGGATGCCGCCCAGAAATACGCCGATACCGCAGATCACGGGATAGATCTCCGCCAGCGGGGTCAGCCCGGGCAGCAGCACAGGGCCGCCGGCCTCCTGCCACACGGCCAACGCAAACCCGAACAGCGCCGTACCGCGCACGGCGAAGGCAAGCACGGCAAATACCCGCCCCACCCAGTTGGCCGCAAAGCGGAGCAGCGCAAGCAGTATCGCCGCCACCGCAAGGACCGGCCAGGTATTGCGCAGCAGCAGCGGCCAGCCAAAACCGCACAGGGCACCGGTGAAAAGGCAGGCAAAGGGCAGCGCCACAAAGGCGGCGGTGAGCCCCTGCACAGCGGCGGCCCGCTTGGCGCCGCGGGTGTTGGAAAGTGCCAGCGGTACCGCCCCGGTGAGCGCGCAGCCCATAAAGGATGCAACGATGAGCCCGTTGTAGAGCCCGGCCTCCGCATCGTCCGCCAGTTGGCGGGCCAGTACCGCACCGCCGGCATCGCAGCTCATCAGCAGGCCGGCAAAAAGGGAAGGGTCACACCCGAGGCGCCGGAACAGCGGGCTGACCGCGGGGCCCAGGTGCGCCGCCATCCACGGCGCCAGCGCCATGAAGCCGGTCATCAGCAGCAACAGCTCGATGATGGCATTCAATCCCTCGCGCAGGGCGCTGCCCAGGCCAAGCCGATCCCCCAGCAGCAGGTCAAGGGCCGCTGCGCCGAACATCAGCGCCGAAAACAGCTGCATGGGCTGAGCTCCTTTCTTTCCATCAAATCAGTCGCGGCCCGGCGTGTCCTCGCTGAAGGGGCTGTTGGCATAGTTGTCGGATTTGGCCGCGCAGGCTTTCTCCATCTGCCGCTGCAGCGGGTGCTTGATCCAGCGGGCCAGGTCCTCGGTCAGGCGGAAGGCGGTCATCTGGAACACCGGCAGAAAGACCAGCGGGGTCATCTCCTCCGGCACATCACAGGGGGCGGTGAAAACATGATCACCGGCGCAGGCAGGATCGTTGGTGATAAGGAAGGCGTTGTCGGTCACGATGCGGGTGGCCTGATAAATTTGCCGGATGCGGGCGCTGCCGGCGCCGCCATCCAGAAAGAACACCGTGTAGCGCGGGGTGAGCTGGATGTTGGGGCCGTGGATGTACTCCTCCGTTTCATAAGCGGCGGTGGGCACGCTGAGCGTCTCGCCAAATTTGAGCGCGCCCTCCATTGCCGTGCCCATGTTGGCGCCCACCCCGCACACATAGGCATTGGTCATGCCGGAAAGCGCCCGGTAGTGCTCTTGCAGGAATACCGGCCAATCCCGCTGCACCGCCTCGTTGGCATCCGCGGCGCGCAGCAGCTGTGCCTTGGCTTCGGCCGTTTGCTGTGCGGTCTTGCGGCCCAAACGCTCGGCGGCTTCGACCGCAAACAGCATGAAAAACAGCGCCAGCGTGGTCACGCCGCGGGTCACATAGGCGACCGTTTCGCGCCCCACACCATAGTTGGCCGCCACATCACATTGCCTGGCAAGGTCGCTGTCCAGGTCCCCGGTCAGGCCGATGGCGCGCCGCCCCAGCGCCTTCACCGCCGCCACGGCCTCGAGGGCATTCAGGCTGTAGCCGCTCTGGGATACCGTCACCACTATATCGTTGGGGCCGAGATCGTGCTCACAGGTCACAAAGGTGAAGGGATTGACGATCTTGACCTCGCAGCCCAGATAACGGCGCATGAACTGCCGTGCGCACCAGCTGCCGTTGGCTGAGGAGCCGCAGGCGACGATCCAGATATCGTGATAGCCGCCCGCGATGTATTCTTCCACCAACGGCCGGGTGAGCGCGGCGCTTTGCGCGATGTTTTGCCGCATGTACGCCGGGCAGGTAGCGATGATATCGCCCATCGTCAGTTTCTTTTCCGTTCCCATAATGGTCCTCCTTTTGTTAATAACGTGATTTCGCCCAAACGCGTCCGCCGATTTTCGTCAAACCAGACAAAGTTCAGCAAAATCGCTCCACCGGGGCGCCGAAACTATTGACATTATACCACGCATTGGTTATATTGTCATTATGTTATTACAAATTTCTTGAAAAAACTTTTCTCTCCCTCCCGGGTGGGGCACAGAGAGCGGCAGCGGGGCCGCGCACAGCTTTTGCGGCAAAACGCAGGGGAAAACGGCGTTTGGGTCCCGCATGCCCCGCGGCAAAACGCCGCAGCATTTTTTGGCAGATCCGCCGCAGGCCGGGTAAGGCGC
>CANRLV010000095.1 GCA_947631565.1 uncultured Gemmiger sp.
AGTGATCCTCCTTTTTCGTGTCTGCTTTATTGTAACAAGTTGTGCATTATTGTGTCGACCTTTTTAGTATAGATCCAGAGAATGTCCATTGCGGGAAAGGTGCGGAGCAAAGGAGAACGGCGAAAAGATATTACACCGGCATATCTGGCAGGAGTTTGTAGATATCGCCGAGGCGTTACGCAAGGAACCCTTTGCGAAAGAGATCTACTCGACAAGGCAAGAGACGATCGAGCGGGTCTTTGCGGACGCCAAGGAAAAGCACGCGATGCGTTATACGACCTACCGAGGTCTGGCCTGGGTAACGAACTGGGTGAGACTGAAGTATGCTGCCATGAACCTGAAGAAACTTGCAATATGGATGAATAAGGGGCCGCGCCCATCCTCATTTTCACCGCTTTTACAACTTCTTGCAGCTTTTTTGCTTTCTCCCGGCTCTTTGTTTGCTTGATTTTTATCCTCTTTTTTGACAAACTGCCCGGCCGCCCGCGAATGCGGGCGGCCGGGGCCTTTTCTGTTTCCGTCTTTGGTATTACCTCTTCAGACCTTTGACCAGAGCAATCAGTGTGTCAAGCTGTTCACTGCTTACGCCGGATAGGGCGTCGAGCAGCTCGTTCTGCTTGGCCGGATTTTTATCGGTATCAAAGAATTGCTTTGGCGTTATGCCGAGATACTCACAAATATAGAAAAACTGCGCCATGGAAGGATAGTTGTTGCCGTTCTCGATATTGTTGATATATCCCGTGGCCTGACCGATGGAAAGGCTCATATCTCTCGCGGAAACGCCTTTGACCATTCTCAACGCCGCAAGGCGCCTGCCAAATTCCTGCCTATCCATCTTAAAACAGTCTGTCCGGCGGGTAGGTGCCGTCGGCGTGCAGGGCGGCCAGCGCGGCCATGAGCTCCGGCTTGTCCTCGCGGTAGGTGATGCCGTACCACTTGTCGGGGCTGGTCAGCACCTTGACCTGCGCCGTGCCGGCGTCCAGCGCCGCCGTCACCACGGCGGGCAGGTAATACTCGCACTTGAGAGGGTCGGCGGCCAGACCCTTTTGCAGAAAGTCGGTCAGGCCGGCCTCGGCGGCGGCCAGATAGTCCGGCCCGAAGCCCCACAGGTTCATCGAGACGACGGTGTCCGCCGCCAGATCCCGCCACGTTTCGCCGCCGTCCTCGGTATAATGGATACCATGCGCATAGGGCTCGATGCGGGTGCGCTCGGTCACGCTGACAAGGTGCTGCTTTTCGTCGGTCACGCAGACGCCGCGGCTGACCGCGCCGTGCGCGCTGACCGTGTTGCCGAGCAGGAAACCCACCATTGCCCACGGCGTGCCGCCGCCGGCGGCCAGGTGGTCGTAGACCAGTTTGTAGCCGGCGGGGCCATAATAGTCGTCGGCGTTGATGACGGCGAACGGCGCGCCGCCGATGGCGTCCCTCGCCGCCCACACGGCGTGGGCGGTGCCCCAGGGCTTCTGCCGCCCCTGCGGCGGCGCAAAGCCGGCCGGCAGGGCGTCCAGCTGCTGGTAGGCGTAGCGGATCTCCAGCCCGCTGCGCTGCGCGCGCGCGCCCACCGTGGCCTTGAAATCGGCCTCGATCTCGTGCTTGATGATGAACACCACCGTCTCAAAGCCGGCCCGGCGGGCATCATATAAGCTGTAATCCAAGATCGCGGCCCCGCCCGGGCCCACCGGCTCGATCTGCTTGAGCCCGCCGTAACGGCTGCCCATGCCGGCCGCCATCACCGCAAGCACCGGTTTTTTTGTCATCGCCTGTCATCCTTTCCGGGGCCGGGGCCCCGCGCCTTTTGTTCTTGCTACTGCTACCATCATACACGCCGCGGGCCGCTTTGGCAAGCGCGGCGGCGCAAAAACCGTCCCGACGCGGCCCGGGCGCCGTCCATTCTCTTGTGAAAAAATTGGCAAACGCCGCGCCGAGGGGCTGGTATTTTTTGCCAAAGCGTGTTATACTATTACCATCTATCATGAAATGACGGGGGAGAACACATGGCGGACACGGTCAAGGCGCTGGTGCTGGCCGGCGGCGGCGCCAAGGGCAGCTACCAGGTGGGGGTGTACAAGGCTCTGCGGGAGCTTGGCTGGCGCCCGGACATCATCACCGGGGCGAGCGTGGGCAGCCTGAACGGCATCCTGTTCACGCTGGACAAGGCCGACGAGGCCGAGCAGCTCTGGCTCTCGCTCGATGACCGCGACGTCATCGCCCTGCCCGAGGGCCGCAGCGCCGACGAGGTGCGCCGCTTCGTGCTGGACACCTTCCGCGGCGGCGGGCTGGCCCTGACCCCGTTGGGCGAGGTCATCCGCAGCATCGTGGACGAGGGCGCCGTGCGCCGCGCGCCGGTGCGCTACGGGCTGGTCATGACCCGCATGGAGGACCTGCAGAGCGTGCACTGCCCCATCGACGCCATCCCCGAGGGCCGCCTGTGGGAGTATATGCTCGCCTCCAGCGCCTGTTTCCCGGCCCTGCGCCCGCAGGAGATCGACGGCGTCAAATACATCGACGGCGGCTGGCGGGACAACATGCCGCTCGACCTGGCCGCGCAGATGGGCGCGGCCGAGCTGCTCGGCGTCGACATCGAGGGCATCGGCGTCACCCGCCCCAACGACACCGGCCTGCCCACCCGCATTTTGAAAAGCCACTGGGACCTGGGGCCCATCCTTGACTTTGACGGCGTGCGCGCCAAACGCAACATCGCCCTCGGCTACCAGGACACGATGCGCGCCTTCGGGCGGTACGGCGGCACGGCCTACGCACTGCAGCCCGATACCGACGGCTTTGCGACCCGCTTCATCGCCGGCTACCTGGCCGCGCTGGACCGCATGGCGGCCCGGGTGCCCACGCTGCTGCTGACCGAGAGCCTGGCTCGCCAGACCGCCGGCTACCCGGCGCCCTTCTCCGCCGACCCGACCGCCGTCACCCGCGCCGCGATGGCGCCGCTGGAGCTGGCGGCCGAGCGGCTGGACACCCCGCCCGACACGCCGTATACGCCGCGCGCGCTGGCCGAGGCGCTGCTGGCCCGGGCGGCCGAAAGCGAGCACGAGCCGGCACAGCGCTTTGCGGCGCTGTTCGTGCCCGAGGCCGAATGGGAGGAGGCCCCCGCCGTGGCAGCGGCCGCCGTTGCCGCCGCCGAGCCCGGCGCCTTCGTCACCGCGCTGGCCGCCGAGGCGGCAAAACAGACGCTGTAACGCAGCGATACACAAAATCTTGCAGGGAAAGGAGCGTGCCGTATGCAGCGGTTCCAGGGCATCAAGGTCTCGGCGGGCATCGTCATCGGCCCGGTCGAGATGGTCGACAGCGGCACGCTGGGCCTTTCCCGCATCGTCAACGACCCTTTCCGGGAGCGCGCGCTGTACGAGGCCGCCATCATCCTCGCCAAGGACGAGCTGCGCCTGCTCCAGCAGCGCGCCAAGGGGCCGCAGACCGATATCCTCAGCTTCCAGATCGCATTGCTGGAGGACGAATCCTTCACCAACGAGATCGGCGATTACATCGCCGCCGGCGCCGGCAGCGCCGCTGCCGTCGAGCGCGCGGAGCAGATCTTCGCCGCCCGGCTGGGCAGCGTCGACGACGAGTATATCCAGCAGCGCAGCATCGACGTGCGCGACGCCTGCCGCCGCGTGGTCGATATTTTGGACGGGCGGCAGCGCCGCCGCCTGCACCTGACCAGGCCCTCGATCTTGGTCGCTGACCAGTTTTTCCCCAGCGACCTGTTCGCGCTCGACCGCCGTATGATCTTGGGCCTGGCCAGCGAGCGGGACAGCATGGCCAGCCACGCCGCCATCATGGCCCGCACGATGGGCATCCCGGCCGTGTTCCGGCTGGGGCCGGACGTCGCCCACCTGGCCGACGGGCACCAGGCCGTGCTGGACGGCCACACCGGCACGCTGGTCATAGACCCCACGCCGCAGGCGCTGGCGCAGGCCGTGCATGCGGCGCAGAGCCACCGTCTGACGCTGCTGCAGCGCTCGCCGCTGCTGGACAAGCCCTCCCGCACGGCGGACGGCACGCCGTTTTTGATGTTGACCAGCGCTTCCAACGTCGAGGACATCGAGGCCGGTATGCGGCTGGGCGCCGGGGGCATCGGCCTGGTGCGCACCGAGCGCGTGGCCCTGACCCACATGAGCGAGGAACGGCAGTATTTCACCTACCTGAACTGCCTGGCCGCGGCGCGCGACGCGCCCGTGACCGTGCGTACCTGTGACGCCGGCGCCGACGACGGCGCCCCCTGGGTGCAGGGCGTGCAGCGGCTGGCCAACAACCGCCGCAGCTTTGACGCGCAGATCTGCGCGCTGCTGCGCGCCGCCGTGCACGGGGACCTGGGCATCGCGCTGCCCATGATCACCGGCGTTGAGGATTGGCATCGGGCGATGACCGAGATCGAGGCCTGCAAGGCCCGCATGCGCGCCGAGAAGATCGAGTTCGACGAGCGCGCGCCCATCGGCTGCATGATCGACGTGCCCTCGGCCGCCATGGCCGCCGAGAGCCTGCTGCAGAGCGGGGCCCGCTTCCTCGTCGTCGACATCGACGACCTGACCCGCTACACCTGCGGGCGCTCCCGCAAGGACGACCCCGACACCTACCGCGTCGACGACCCCGCCGTGCTGCGGCTGGTGGGGGATGTGATGGCGGCCGCGGCGCGTTACCATGCGCCCGCCGGCATCTGCGGCATCACCGAGCTGGAGCTGCCCGCCATCCCCGCCTACCTGCGGCTGGGCGTGCGCTACTTCTGCACCGAGAACGCCTGCGTGCTGCCGCTCAAGGCGCTGCTCATCCGGCAGGACCTGCGCGAGAAGCCCGCCGACCTGCCCTGCCCGGGCAGGATGTAGGTCTGACCGCAAAAAACGTAGGGGCCGCCCCATGTGGCGGCCCGGAGACTGACGCGCAAACGTCAGGTACCCGGGCTGTCATGCAGGGCGGCTCCTGTTATTGCATATCATTCCAAATTTCCGGTCAGTGTCAGCACGGCCGCCAGTACGGCCAGCGGCGCCGTCTCGCAGCGCAGGATGCGCGGGCCCAGCCCCACCGTCACGGCGCCGGCCGCGGCCGCCGCGGCGGCTTCCTCGGTGGCAAAGCCGCCCTCGCTGCCGGTGATGAGGGCAATGCGCTTATATTTGCCCGGCGCCAGCACGCTGCGCAGGGCGGCGCCGCCGTTCTCGTAGAAGAACAGCGCCAGGTCATAATTTTTGAGCGCCGCGCAGACGGCGGCAAAGTCCGGCAGGGGCATAGCCACCTGCGGCACCCGCCCGCGCCCGGCCTGCTTGGCGGCCTCGGCGGCGATGCGGTTGTAGCGCTCGTTCTTTTTGTCCTCGTTCTTGGGTGCGGCCACGCAGTAACGGCTGAAAAACGGCCGGACCTCCGCCGCGCCCAGCTCGACGCTGTGGCGCACGATGTCCTCCAGCTTGCCCTGCTTGGGGTAGCCGGCGAACAGCGTCAGCTCGACGTCCGGCTCGGCCGTGCCCGGGCAGCCGTCGGTCACGGTGAACTCCACCCGGCCCGGCAGCAGCGCCGTCACGGTGCCGGTGTATTCCAGCCCGTCCGGCCCGCACAGCAGCACCTGCGTGCCGGGCCCGGCGCGCATCACATGGGCGAGATGGTGGGCGTCGGGGCCGGTCAGCGCCGCCCTGCCGCCGCCCAGTTCCCCGGTAAAATAACGGTGCGGCATGGTTTATAGCGCCTCCTGCGCTTCGCACACCAGGCAGACCCAGCCGCGCTTTTCCAGCACCTCGACGGCGCGCAGCCCGGCGGCGGAAAGCCCGTCCAGCACCTCCTGCCTGCGCTCGTCGATGATGCCGCTGGCGATGAAGCGGCCGCCGTCGGCCAGCAGCGCCGGCACGGCCGGGGCCAGGTCCAAGATGGCCGCGGCCACGATGTTGGCGGTGATGATGTCGTACACGCCGCCGGCCCCGGCGGAGAGGTCGCCCACCCGCACGGCAAAGCGGTCGGTCACGCCGTTGCGGGCGGCGTTCTCGCCGGCCGTGCGCACGCACATGGGGTCGATGTCGATACCGTCGGCCGCGGCGGCGCCGAGCTTTAAGGCCGCGATGGCCAATATGCCCGACCCGGTGCCGATGTCCAGCACCCGCTCACCGCCCCGGACCAGTCGGTCCAGCACCTCCAGACACAGGCTCGTCGTCTCGTGCGTGCCGGTGCCGAAGGCCATGCCGGGGTCCATCGTGATGACGGTGCGGCCGCTGCCCGCGTAGCTCTCCCACCCGGGCACGACGGCCAGCCGTTGGCCGATCTCGACCGTATGATAGTACCGCTTCCAGGCGTTCTGCCAGTCCTCCTGCTCGACGCCGGCGGTGTCCAGCGTATAGGCGATGCCCGCCGCCTCCAGCCGGGCACGGAACAGCGCCAGTACCTCGGCGGGGTCCTCGTCGGGGGCCAGGTACATATGCACCGTCACCACGTCGCGCGGTTTGTCCAGCAGCTCCTGTTCTATTAAGTCGACGTGGGCGATCTCCCACGCCTGCTGCTCAAGATCGCTGTAATCCTCGATGTAGATGCCGCCGCCCGCCGCCATCGTGGCGATGGCCTCGGCGGTGTCGGCGTCGCGCTTT
>CANRLV010000096.1 GCA_947631565.1 uncultured Gemmiger sp.
GCGCCAGGACCTCACGGCCTTTGCGAACCAGCTGGTTAAAAGTAGGCATATCTTTTCTCCTTTCTTCAAAATTTGCGGTGGCGGCGGGCTTTTTGCGCTTTTTTGCCGGAGCTTTCGCCCCGCAAAAGGGCACAGTCCACCCCTAGGCCGACGCAAGGTATATCATACCGAAAAGCGCCGGGTTTGTCAAGAGTGTTGCCAAAAAAATCTGGAAAATTCTGTGCAGATAGTAGAATTTTGCCCTCTCCCCTGCCGCACAGCGGAACCGGGCGCGACAACCGCCGCGCCCGGCCCCGGTTTATGTGTATTTTACTTCTGCTCGATGATGGAATTGATCTTATGCTCGTTGTAGGTCAGGAACACGACCGCGCCCAGCACGCAGAAGGCACCGGCCAAAAAGGCCGTGATGCGGTAGCCGAGCCCCGTTCCCGCGCCGATGGTGGAGACGGCGGTGAACAGCAGCATGGACAAACTCTGTCCCATCTTGAAAGCGAAGGTGCGGGCGGCGTAGAACATCCCCTCGCGGTTCTGGCCGGTCAGCCGCGCATCGCTCTGGGCGATGTCGGCCACCACGGCCTGCGGCAGGATGCCGAAGATGGCCATCGGCAGCGCGGCGGCCACGGTCAGGATGCCGCCCTGCACGGTGGGCGGGATGAAGCCGATGTTGCCCAAAAAGCCGGTGTAGAAGTACGCGGCGCAGAAGATGACGAAGCCGAACACCATGAGCTTTTTCTTGCCGAATTTGGGCGCCAGCTTGTTGACCGGCAGATAGAACACCAGCGACACGGCCGTCATGCCGACGAAATAGATGGTGGTCATCGTCTCGGGCAGCTTGAGCAGGCTGGTCACGAAGAACGGCAGCCCGGTCTGGAACATCGTGATGGCGATCCAATAGAGGATGTCGGAGGCGACGAATTTGCGGAACTCGGCGTTCTTAAAGGTCGCGGCCAGCGAGCCGAAAGCGCTGTCCTGCGTGGGCACGGTGTCGACGTACTCCTTCTCCTTGATAAAGGCCGCCGGTACCTGCATACAGACAAAGGCAAGGACCGCCATGAGGATGAAGGTGACGCGGATGGCGCCCACGCGCCCCAGCGCCGGCACGAAGGCGCCCCAGATGGTCGGGGCCATGTAGGCGATGGCGGTGCCGGCGATGAAGGTAAAGGAGATGACGGTCGAGATGTTGAGGCGCTCGTCCGGCGTATGCCCCAGCTCGGAGATAAGGGCGTTGTAGGGCGTGCAGTAGGCGGTGAGCGAGAAGTAGTAGCCGGTGATCATAAGGAACAGGAACATGGCGTTGAGCCAGCCCGTTTTGGCGGACGGCGACCAGAAGGTGAGCACCGTGAAGGCCGCCAGCGGCAGCGAGGCAAAGCGCAAAAACGGCATACGGCGGCCCTTGGGGCTCTGGCAGCGGTCGGACCAGCTGGCGACCAGCGGGTCGGTGACGGCGTCAAACACGCGGCCGAAGGCCGTGATGGCGCCGATGATGGTGATGACGCCCAGGATCACCCGCCCCTGCGGGATAAAGAGCGTCTGCCCCTGCGCGATGGCGGTCTCGTCCGGCTGGTAGAAGTAGATCAGCCAGTTGGAGATGAGGCCGCTCATCAGGCTCCAGCCGAATTGGCCGGCCGCAAAGGCCCAGACCAGCGGTGTTGACAGTTTTTTCACATCGGTTCCCTCTTTCTGATTTTATTTTTCCGGCCGGGCCGCGCCCGGCCGGTCAGCACAAAATCACAGGCCGAGCTTATCCGCCGTGGCCTCGGCGTCGGCGACGATGCGCGCGAACTTGTCCAGCGCGGCGCTGACGGGTGCCGGCGTCGCCAGGTCCACCCCGGCATGGCGCAGCTCATCCAGCGGCCAGGCGCTGCCGCCCATGGACAGGAATTCCTTGTATCTCTGCACGCACTCCGGCCCGCCGTGCAAAATGCCCTCGGACAGGGCAACGGCGGTGGAGTAGCCGGTGGCGTACTTGTAGACGTAGAAGGGGCGGTAGAAATGCGGGATGCGCGCCCACTCGTACTGGATCTCGTCATCCAGCACCATCTCGGGCCCGAAATAGTCCTTGACAAGACCGCGGTACAGTGCGTTCAGCGTCTCGGGGTTGACGCCCTCGCCCCGCTCGACCATGGCGTGGGCCTCGCGCTCGAACTCGGCGAACATGGTCTGGCGGTAGACGGTGCCCTTGAAGTTTTCGAGATACTGGTTGAGCAGGTAGAGCCGGGTGGCGGGGTCGGGGTCCTTGGCCAGCAGCTGTTCGATCATCAGGTTCTCGTTGACGGTCGAGGCCACCTCGGCCACGAACAGCGTGTAATCGCCATACTGCGGCGGCTGCGCGTGGCGGCTGTGCCAGCTGTGCATGCTGTGGCCCATCTCGTGCGCCAGCGTCGAGACGCTGTCCAGCGTGCCGGTAAAGTTCATCAGGATAAAGGGGTTGGAATCATACACACCGGCCGAGAAGGCGCCACTCGACTTGCCCTTGTTGGGGTAAACGTCGATCCAGTGCTCGTCGTAGGCCTTCTGCACCAGCGCCCGGTAGTCGGCGCCCAGGGGCGCCACCGCCTCGAGCACCATCTGTTGTGCCTGCGCGTAGGTGTATTTTGCGGTGCTGTCCTTGACGAACGGCGCGTACACATCATAAAAATGCAGCTCGTCCACGCCCAGCAGCCGCTTGCGCAGCGCCACATAGCGGTACATGGCCGGCAGGTGCGCGCGCACGGCGGTGATGAGGTTGTCATACACCTCGCCGGGCACGTTCTCCCCCGCCATCGCCATAGCGCGGCTGGAATCAAAGTGCCGGGCGCGCGCCTCGGCCGCCGCGCCCTTGACGGCGCCGGTGTAGGCGGCGGCAAAGGTGTTGATGTGCTGGCGGTAGACCTTATAGTACTTGCGGAAGGAATCCTCGCGCAGGGTGCGGTCCGGCGACATCTGGCAGGCGATGAAGCTCGAGCTGTTCAGCGCGTGCGGGGCGCCGGCCGCGTCAACGGCATCGTCAAAGACAAGGTCGGCATCCATCAGATTGTCGGCGATATCGGAGGGCGCGCCGAACACCTCGCCGAGGCTGGCCAGCAGCTTTTCCTCGGCGACGGAGAGCGTGTGCGGCTTTTGGCGCAGCAGGTTCTCCATCGTGAAGCGGTGCTCCGCCAGCAGCGGGTCGGCCACGATGGCGCGCAGCTGCTCCTCCGGCAGGGCCAGGATCTCCGGCTGGGCAAAGGCGACGGCGGCACTCATCTGCACGAGCTTGGCTCCGATGCGGGCCGTCATGCTCTGGGCGGCGGCGGCGCGGGTATCCTCGCTGCGGCGCAAAAAGGCGTACTCATACAGCAGCGATATCTTGCGTTCCAGCGCGACCGAGGCCTCGAGAAAATCGCGGATGGCGGCGGCCGTGTGCAATGTGCCGGCCCAGGCGGGCATGGCCGCGATGTCGGCGTCGACGGCGGCAAAGGCCTGTTCCCAGGCGGCGTCATCGGCATACAGCGTGGTCAGGTCCCACTGGTACGCCGGGTCCATGTCTTTGCGTTCCGATAAAGCGGGCATATACGGTCCTCCTTTGCGGTGGTTGGTAAACGGCCCAGCCCCCGACGGGAACGCCGGGGGCTGGATTTTCGATGCGATGTGGATGATCGGGCTTACCAGTCGAAGCTGGCGGCGCCCTCGTGCGCTTCCTCGGCGCGGATGAGGCGCTCCTCGACCTCGGGCAGGCCGGTGCCGGCGGGGATGAGCTTGCCGATGATGACATTCTCCTTGAGGCCGGACAGCGGGTCCTGCTTGCCCTTGATGGCGGCCTCGGTCAGCACGCGCGTGGTCTCCTGGAAGGAGGCGGCGGAGAGGAAGCTGTCGGTGGCAAGGCTCGATTTGGTGATGCCCAGCAGCACCTGGCTGGCCACGACCGGCTTGAGGTCGGTGTCGCCGGCGTCGATGCGGGACTGGATATAGCGGTTGGCGACCATGACGTCGCGGCGGTTGACGATGCTGCCGGCGATGAACAGGCTGGAGCCGGGGTCCTCGATGCGGACCTTGCGCATCATCTGGCGGATGATGACCTCGATGTGCTTGTCGTTGATCTCAACGCCCTGCAGGCGGTAGACCATCTGCACCTCGCTGATGAGGTAATCCTGCACGGCGACGCGGCCCAGGACCGCCAGGATGTCCTGCGGGTAGGCGTGGCCCTCGGTCAGCAGAGCGCCCTTGGCGATCTCGTCGCCCTCCATCACCTTCAGGCGCTGGCCGAAGGGGATCTGGTAGCTCTTGGTGACGGGGGCGCCGTTGTCGTCGACGCCGGTGATCTCGGCATGGCGGGCGCGGCGGGTGTCGTCGATGTGGACGGTGCCGGCGATCTCGCTCATGATGGCCATCGTCTTGGGGCGGCGGCTCTCGAACAGCTCCTCGACGCGCGGCAGGCCCTGCGTGATGTCCTCGGCCGAGGCGATGCCGCCGGCGTGGAAGGTACGCATGGTCAGCTGGGTGCCGGGCTCGCCGATGGACTGGGCGGCGATGATGCCGACCGATTCGCCCACCGTCACGCACTGGCCGTTGGACATGTTGGAGCCGTAGCACTTGGCGCAGACGCCGACGGTGGCGGCGCAGGTCATGACGGAACGGATCTCCAGCTCGGTGATGCCGGCGCGCTCGATCTTGGCGGCGTCGAACATGTCCATCATCTTGTTTTTGCTGACGATGAGCTCGCCGGTGGCCGGGTCGCGTACATCATTGAGCGGGTAGCGGCCGATCAGGCGCTCGGCAAAGCTCTCGATGACGGCGTTGCCGTCGCTGATCTCGCGCACGAGGACGCCCTCGGTGGTGTGGCAGTCCTCCTCGCGGATGATGACCTCCTGCGAGACGTCGACCAAACGGCGGGTCAGATAGCCGGAGTCCGCCGTGCGCAGGGCGGTGTCGGCCAGGCCCTTGCGGGCGCCGCGGGAGGAGATGAAGTATTCCAGGATGTTCAGCCCCTCGCGGTAGTTGGCGCGGATGGGCATCTCCAGCGTTTTGCCGGCGGTGTTGGCCAGCAGGCCGCGCATGCCGGCCAGCTGCTTGATCTGGTCCATGGAGCCGCGGGCGCCGGAGTCCGACATCATATAGATGGGGTTGCGCTGGTGGTGGGCCTTCAGGTTCTTTTCCAGCGCGTCGGCGACCTGGGCGGTAGCCTCCTGCCAGATGCCGACGGTCTTCTCGTAGCGCTCGCTCTCGGACAGCAGGCCGCGGTTGAACTGGCGGACAACGGTCTCGACCTTCTTGTCGGCCGCGACCAGGATATCGCTCTTCTCGTCCGGGATGATGGCGTCCGACACGGCGACCGTGATGGCCGACAGCGTCGAGTACTTGTAGCCCTGCGCCTTGATGGCGTCCAGCATGATGGCGGTGGTGCGGGTGCCGTGCTTGGTCAGGCAGCGGCTGATGATGTCCGGCAGCTTCTTCTTGGTGATCTGGAAGTCGATCTCGTAATCGAGCCAGTGCTCGGGGTCGGTGCGGTCGACGTAGCCCAGGTCCTGCGGGATGGGGTCGTTGAAGATGATCTTGCCGACGGTGGTATCGACGAGCGCGGTGCGCTCCTCGCCGTCCACGACCATGCTGCGGCGCACCTTGATGGGCGCCTGCAGGGTGACGGCCTCCTCGGCGTAGGCCATCAGGGCCTCGTCCTCGTCGCGGAAGATCTTGCCGTGGCCCTTGTCGTCCGGGTTGACCATGGTCAGATAGTAGCTGCCCAGGATCATGTCCTGCGTGGGCACGGTGACGGGCTCGCCGTCCGACGGCTTGAGCAGGTTGCCGGAGGCCAGCATCAGCATACGCGCCTCGCGCTGGGCCTGGGTGGACAGGGGCAGGTGCACGGCCATCTGGTCGCCGTCAAAGTCGGCATTGAAAGGGGTGCAGACCAGCGGGTGCAGCTTGATGGCACGGCCCTCGACGAGCACCGGCTCAAAGGCCTGGATGCCCAGACGGTGCAGCGTGGGCGCGCGGTTGAGCAGCACCGGGTGCCCCTTGATGACGCTCTCAAGCGAATCCCACACCTCGGTGGAGGCGCGCTCCACCCGCTTGCGGGCGGCCTTGATGTTGCTGGCCACGCCCTTTTCGACCAGGTCCTTCATCACGAACGGCTTGAACAGCTCCAGCGCCATCTCCTTGGGCAGGCCGCACTGGTACATCTTGAGCTCGGGGCCGACCACGATGACCGAACGGCCGGAGTAGTCGACGCGCTTGCCCAGCAGGTTCTGGCGGAAGCGGCCCTGCTTGCCCTTGAGCATATCGGACAGGCTCTTGAGGGCGCGGTTGTTGGCGCCGGTGACCGGGCGGCCGCGGCGGCCGTTGTCGATGAGGGCATCGACGGCCTCCTGCAGCATACGCTTCTCGTTGCGGACGATGATGTCCGGCGCGCCCAGCTCCAGCAGGCGCTTTAAGCGGTTGTTGCGGTTGATGACGCGGCGATACAGGTCGTTGAGGTCGGAGGTGGCGAAGCGGCCGCCGTCCAGCTGGATGAGCGGGCGCAGGTCGGGCGGGATGACCGGCACGACGTTGAGCACCATCCACTC
>CANRLV010000097.1 GCA_947631565.1 uncultured Gemmiger sp.
TGATATTCAAATATAGAATAACGTGATATAAATTATAACAATTAGCGCCGACGCCGTCAAGGGTGTATACTGAAACTGTGGAATATTATGAAGAATGAGAAAAAGGCGGACGGGGCGGGCATCGAAGTGCAAGAGGCCGGAAAAAGGTGGAATATAACGTGATACGGGCGGTTTTTCGTGCCAAAAAGGCGGTTTGACCTGCAAAACAGGGGTGGAAGCCGCAACGCCGATTGCGAATGAAAAAGGGCCGTTTTACGGGTTTTTGGCACCCCGGCCCGGCCTTGCGAAAACGCCGCCCAAGGGGTGTAAAAAGACCGTAAAAACGCCCATCAAAGCGCCGCCAAAGCGGCACACAAAACAGCGCACACACGTTTTTTAATGGTGTAAACACAAATTTTAAAGGCCGCTCCGGTTCGGGCGCTGTTCGCCCGCCTGGAACGGCCTTTTTTTGGCGGTTTTAATGGGAACAACCTGTTCCGATTAAGCCTTTTAGTTCCCATTACGGTGCAACGATAAAAATCGCCGTTTTTTGAGAGCGTCGAGCGATACGGCCCAGGGATGGAGTTCCCATTAAAAACGCCGTTTGGAGCCCGTTTTATGGGCCTTATCACTTTTTGAAATTGAAGTAAACAGCGACGGCAATCAGGAGGAACATTTCCACCATAAGTGTGGCCACGATGCCGGCCAGGAAAGGATCAACATACATTTGCATCACCTGCCTTTCTGTTACGATGCCAGCTCATCAAAGGTGACCTGGCCGGCAATCGGCGCGCGGCGGATCTGCGTGGCCTTTTCCTGCACGATCTTGCGGATGTAGCTTTCGGACAGGCCCCAACGGTCGCAGAGCTCATAAATATTGGAGCCATCGTATTCCTCATTGATCTTGCGATCACGGATGGGGATGATGAGCATATCCGCCTGCGGAATGTACATGCGGCCGGTGCCGCCGTAGACCTCGACCAGCTTGATGAAGGCATCCATGCCGATGGTTTCTGCCAGCAGCTTATTCTCGCCGCTGAGATCCTCCATATTCAGGAGGTGGAGAAGGTCTTCAGCCATGTTTTTTGGCCTCCTTCTTTTGGGCGTGGGCCACATACTGCTTGAGGATATCGATGAGTTTGATGCACTTGTGGTAATCGATCCAGGCGAACGGATCCTTGGGGAAGGCATCCTGCCGGAGCTCCTTTTTGATGATGCCGCACAAACGGTCCCCGATGGGCGCTGCGCCGGGGCTTACCTGCTGCAGCTGATACATGAGCGCCCAGACCTTGCGCTGCTGGCCCTCGCTGGCGTGCTGCGGTCCCTCGCCCTTTGCCTTTTGGCGGGTTGAGGAGGCCCGGCGCTTTGCCGGCCGGGAAGCACCGCGGAGGTTCAGATCGCGGATGACGGCCCTGGCATCATCGCTGCTCAGTTCCCGGATGCTGGTTTTGGCGGTGACATCGAAAACCAGATCATGCAGAAGATCCTCCCCCATGCCGAGTTCGCCGGCCAGGGCAAAGATGGTACGGCGCTGGAGATTAGAAATGGGATCCACGTTGTGTTCCCCCTTTCCGGCAGGGCGGTATCAGTCTTCCGGCTGCGGCTCCTGCACATCGTAGTAGAATGTATCGCGCTCCTGGACATAGGCGCCGATCTGGTCGAGAAGCTTTTCCGGCTGCTTTTTGAGGGCCTCCCGGTCAAGGCTTTCGGTGATCTTGAGCAGTTCCGAGTGCCCCATCGCTTTGAGGGCGGCGATGGCATCGGCCACCTTGGCCGGTGGCAGGATCAGCTTGCTGGACAGGCGGTACCCGACGGTACCGAAGATCAGGCGGCGGCTTTTGCCGGTGAGCTCCGCACGGTGCGCATCCACAAAGGTTTTGACATCGCTTTCCAGGCGCTTGATGCGATTCTCCAGCGGGGTGGCCTTTTGGGTATAATCGGATTTGATATCATCGAGGCGACGGTCCCGATCCACGCCCAGCTCGGTGAGGGCGTGCTGGCACTCCCGGATATCACGGAGCGCATTATCGACCCCGACCCAATCTTTCAGGACGGGTTCTGCGATCACTTTTTTTCTGGCCATTTGCATATCTCCTTTCGTTTTTGGCCCTCTGCGTTTACCGGGGCTTGGGACCCGCGCCGGATGGCGGCCGCATTACCGCGGGGCGATGCCCCGCATATTTTATTTTGCCGGCAGCTCTTTGCGCCTGCGCCGCCGCTTGTGGATACGCTTTTTGACCGGCCGTGTGCAGGCAAACGACGCGGCAGCTTCCTCGAAGCCGGCATCATAGCCAGCCTCGTACCCGGCCTGGTAGGCGCCGGTATCGGGGGCCAGGACCGTGGCATCGCTGTCATCGTCCAGCGGCTCCATCGCTCCGGGATCCAGGCGGCCGGCGGCTTCTTCGACCATCACCCGGGCATAGTACCCGATGCCGACCAGGAGAAGTATCATGGGGAAGATCAGCACCTCGCCGCCGATGCCGGAATGCAGCTGCGCATCCTGGAGCACCGCAAAGAGGAACGCACCGAAAACCGCGCCGCCTGCGAAAAGCAGGCCCATGAAAAACCGCTTCACAGAGCCCACCCCCCTTAGTTAAAGCCAACGCCCAGATGCGTGGCCATGTTGTACAGGCCCTTGTAAGTGACATCCTCATTCCTGATGGAATTGTTGTAGACGGTGACGGCCCCGCGGATGCCCCAGCGGCCTTTTGCCACGCTGAGCAGGAAATCCAGCTCCTCTTTCATGTTGTTTTCGGTCAGGTTCGGGAAAAGGGCCTCGATATCCTGGCGAGAGACGCCGCGGGTGGAGTAGCAGCGATTCATGCGGATACGGCTGAAAAGCTGGGCGAACTGGGCCTGCTGGCGGCCCATCATGCGGTTATAGACCTCGGTGTTGCCGATCAGGCAGACGCCGGTACCGGGCTCCCCGGTAACGCTGTCGGCATCGGTGAGCGCGCGGATCTCTTCAAGCGCCTGGATGCGCAGGTGCTGGGCCTCATCGATGATGATGACCTTGTTGGAGCCGGCCAGCTTTTTGCGGATGGCCAGCAGGATATCCATGCGGCTGCGCTGGCCGGAGACGCCGACCGCGGCGGCCAGCAGGCGCACAACGCCGCTGAGGGTGCCGCTGGTGGGCGTTATGGTGATGAGGATGGTGGAATGGGGATGGTCGGCACGGAACTTTTTGGCCGCTTCGGTCTTGCCGATGCCGGCATCGCCGTGCAGGATCACCATGCCGCGCTCCACCTGCGCAAACCGGATGCCGTTGTAAACATCCTCGCTGATGGAGGTGGGAACGTAGCCGCCGGTGGGCTTGTAAGCGGCGGCCTGCTCCTGCACGGCCTGGCGGGCCTCGTATGTAGCGAAGTATTCCTCCAGCTTGCTTTCGATGGTGGCTGGGTCGCCATTGTAGCTGGAGCGGCGCCAGTAAGACAGGGCCGTAACAGAGATGCCGACCTCATTCGCCAGCCGGTTCTGGCTGATGCCGGTCGCCTCCATGAACTCCTCGACGCGCTGCTGCAGCGCGGTGTTGTAGTGCTTACTCATCATCAAAACCTCCTGTTTCTTTGATTCTGTTCCGGATCATCCGGTCCAGGTTTATATCGGAACCGACTGCTTTAAGCAGCGGCTGCTCCCAAGGCATCATGACGGTGACGATATCCGGCTGCGCTGCGGGAAGCGCTGCGCTGTCCGCCAGGTTATCAGCCGCTTCGCGCAAGGCCAGACGCAGGCGCATATCGCGGCCGATCTCGGGCCGGGTCATCGCGGCCAGCTGCTGGCCGACCAGTTTTTCGTATGTGCGGGTCTTGCGCTGGCCAGCCTTGATCTGCTCCGCGCTGGCGTGGTAATCCATGACGGCATCGCTGTCGACGGGCAGCTGCTCAATGAAGCGGTCCTGCAGGTCATAGGCGCGAACGTAGCTGAGATCCTCCGGGTCATAGCGGAGATAGACTTCCTGCCCGATGTAGTGCAGAAGGAACTCATCCGTCCAGTAATCAAGGCGCTGGCCGCCGATGGTGAGGCGGACGCCGCGGCGGTCGACCTTCTGGGCGCGGGTGCTGCGCATGAGCAGCATGTTGAGATCTTCGGGGTTGGCCGGCACCCGCTTTTTGACCAGGTTTTCGTTGTAGACCTGGATACGGGGCTTGCCCTGGTCGGCCTTGACCTCGCCGCCATACGGCTGGGCGTTGAGGTAGCCCTCCAGCAGCTGCTCAACGGCTGCCGTCAGCTCCTTATCGCCCGGTATCTTGCCGCTGCGCAGGATGGCGGCAAGGTTTTCCGGCTTTTCCAGGATGTTGCCGCCGGTGTAGGTTTCAAACAGGTTGGAGATCCTTTGCTTGAAATCACGGAAGCGCCGCTCGATGAGCTTGGCGCGGGCGTTGCGGACCAGCGCGTTGGTCATCGTGATGCCGAGGCGCTGCAGAACAGGGGGCGGATCGTAGCGGCCCTGGGCCGCCTTGCTTTTTTTGGTGCGGTGGCCGGTGCCGCCGAGGTCGAAGGTAAGAAATTCGCGGCCGTTATCCACGTAGATGTTTTCCGGGATGCCGTATTTGAGGATGCCCTTGCGCAGGGCGATGACGGTGCTTTGACTGCTGGGGGCCGTGGTGACGTAGCAGCCGGTAAAGATGCCGCTGCGGGCATCCAGGAAGGCGGTGAGGTAGAGACGGTGCTGCGTGCCGCCGTCATCGGTGCTGATGATATCGAAGGTGTGGTTATCGGCGATCCAGAACTCATTGGAGCGCAGGGTATCGTACATGCGGCGTATATAGGGGGCGCAGCGGTCCCGCATGGCCTTTTTGCCTTTGCGGCCCAGCACCTGCACCGCGGGCGGCAGATCGTTTTTGAGCCGGCGCATAAAGGTGGAATAGGTGGGGATATCGGCGGCCAGCTCCGGGTGTTCGGCCTTTATGTACTGCACGGTCATCTGGTAGCATTCCAGGGCCGGCGGTTCCCGCAGATCAAGGTAGAAGCTGAGGAAGACCTGCCACACCGTATCATTGATGCTGCTGCGGCCCTTGAGGGCCTTGCCGCGGTTATCGAGAAGATCCTCCAGGCGGCCATCCTGCAGCGCCTTGCGCTTGCGGTAGAGCGTGGGCACGCTGACGGTGCGGTCAGGGTTTTCCAGCTGGAGCAGGAGGATGAAGCGGTCATCCAGGTCGGTGGCATTCGTGCCAGGCTTTGTGCGGTATTCCTGCCACCGCTGCAGCGTTTGGATCCACCAGCTTATCTCCTGCCGTTCAATGAGGGTGAAATCATCCAGGGAGCGCTGCGGCGCCGGCGGCGCGGCAGCTGCCTGCACGGCGGCCGGCACGGCCGCGGCCGGCGCGTGTGCGGCGTAGTATTTGAGCTGCAGATCCTCCGACAGCGCCGAGAGCGGGAACAGGTACACAGGGCGCTGCTGGGCGTTCTGGTGCAGCTCACTCTGCAATTTGCCTTCGTGGGCCATCTTGCGCACATAGCGCAGGGACACGCCCATCAGCTCTGAAACCTCGGCTGCTTTCAGCATCGTTTCCATCCTGTTCCCCCCTTTCCTGCGAAGTGGCCTGCCATCATCGGCGCCGGGAGGCTATCCCCGGCGGACGCCCCTTGCGGGGGCGTTTCGGCAATGGGTAGTATATTCACTTTGCGCCATACCTGTTTCGCGCGCTTCACAGCGAGAGCACCCCATAGGCCACCAGCTCATAGTGCCTGATCTTGCGGTGGCAGAAGGCACCGAAGTTGCCTTCCTTTGCCATGGTGGTTTTGGAAAACATGCGCTCTGTGTAATAATCGGCGCAGTTGAGCCGGCCCTCGGTGCGGTCCGGGTACTGGGAGCGGAAGGCCGCGTGCGCATCGGCAACGCTGGGCGCTTCGACCTCGACCCACCCGCCCCTGAACGGATAACGCTCATCGGTGCCGAAGGTATAAAACATCTTCATCTGGCATCCTCCAGTATCGCGTTGTAGATGGTCTCGATCACATCGAGGAGCACATCGGTGTAGTCAATGATGCCCTCATAGTTCAACCAGGCATTCAGCAGTTCCCGGTTGCTGTAATCGACACGGGCGGCGGCAAGGTTGGGGTAACTCTTGCCCTCCATCTCATTGAGCGCTTCCAAAATCGTGTATTCCATGGCTTGGGGTGCCTCCTTTACAGTGTGTTTAAGCAGCCTTTGCGGACGCTTTGAACCGGGTTTGAATGTAAGCTCCGCCGTGAAATCCTCGACCTGTGCCAGCGGGGATGCGTACCAGCGGATGGCATCGGCCAGCGTGGTGATGTGCGGGCCGAAGGCTTCCTGAATGGCGGCAAGAGTGGCGGAGGTGTTCATGGGCTGGACCTGTTA
>CANRLV010000098.1 GCA_947631565.1 uncultured Gemmiger sp.
AAGATAAGATATCCCACTGAGTAATCAGGTAAGACCCCTTGAAGACTACAAGGTTGATAGGCGCGATGTGGAAGTGCGGTGACGTATGAAGCAAGCGCGTACTAATAGGTCGAGGGCTTGACCCCATCTTTCTGATACTCTGTTTGCCAAGCAGGTTTCTATTCAGTTTTGAGGGTGCGTCCGATGTTTCGAACTTTTTGTAAAGCAAAAAGTTCAGAAACATCCATCCGGCGAGGCTGCGCAAGCAGCCGAGTCGGATCCATCCCAAAAGAGAAGCCGAGGATAACCCCCGGTACGGCCGGTGTCGATGACGGTGAGGTCCCACCTGTTCCCATCCCGAACACAGAAGTTAAGCTCACTCGTGCCGAAGATAGTTGGTTGGCGACGACCTGTGAAAATAGGTAGATGCCGGCTTCTCTTTTATAAGGCCCGTTGGTCAAGCGGTTAAGACAGCGGCCTCTCACGCCGTTAACGTGGGTTCGATTCCCGCACGGGTCACCATTACAGACTAATCCGAACCCGGAGATGTACTCCACCGGGTTCGGATTTACTTTACCGAGAGATTTTGACTGAAGGGAGTTGTTAAAAATGACCGAAAAGAAAATCCGGGAAGTCATAGGAGCTTTGCTTGAGGGCGTCAAACAGATTTTCCAGCAGGATCAAATCGATGTTATTCTGTTTGGTTCCTATGCCCGCGGTGATTCAGATTCCGGGTCAGACATTGATGTGCTCCTGCTTTTGGATGTGCCCCGGCAAGTAATTTCGGAGAGAAACTGGCAAGTTGGAGACCTTGCGGCGGATCTGCTGATGACGTACGATGTTGTTGTTGCACCGATTGTTGAAAGCCGAAGCTATTTTGATTCAAATGTGGAGTTGTTGCCCTTTTACCAAAATATACGAGCAGAAGGGGTGAAAATAGGTGCCTGAAACAAATCGAGCAGGGCTTTCCCGTTACCGTATGCAAAAGGCTTATGATATGCTGCTGTCGGCAAAACGTGATTTAGATGCAAAGGATTATGCTTCGGCAAACAATCGCGCATATTACTGCATTTTTCATACGATGCGGGCGGTGTTGGCCCTCGACGGGGAAGACTTTAAAAAGCATTCTGCGGTCATCGCCAGATTTACCCTGAATTATCTGAAAACGGAGATACTGCCCTGCGAATACAGCAAACTGATTTCCAACGCTTCGCTTATCCGTAACCGCAGCGACTATGAAGATTTTTATATCTGCTCGATTGCCGACACGGAAAAGTTGATATCGGGTGCGGAGAAGTTCAGCAAAACCGTCGCGCAGTATCTGGAGGAACGATATAAAGAAATGGTAGATTGACCTTCAAAACCGATTCCGGCTTTCCGGGTTCGGATATAAAATGCAATGGTTCATAACGTCGGCCCCCAATCTTAGGATTGGGGGCCGACGTTATGTTATCTTGTGCGAGGAATCGAAAAGGCCGACCCGCCCGCAAGGCGGCTCTTAGCGCGGAGATACCCGAGCCGCAGCACAGAACGTTGTTCGGTTGGCTGGGGCGCAGGACACAAGCCCTTGACATCCATGCATTGACAGCAGGCCCGCGCTCGTATATAATATAAATGAAACAGCAATGCATCCGGTGAGAGGGCACCGTAAAAAGTTGCGCTGGATATGGGACAGGGTAAACACCCATAACCTAAGGCACCTTAACTGGGTGTCGCGGCCGGCAGCAGGCAGTAAAGCTGTAGTCCGTGCGGGGACTTAAAATCCTGCACGCGGCGCTTTTACCGGGCGCCGCGGCTGGCAACCAGCAGAAAACTCTCGCTTTTTTGGAACATTCAGGAGATAACAGCGGTACAAAACCCGGAAAAAATGTATCCCCGCCGCCGGCAGCTTTGGCTGCCGGCGCTTTCGTTTCGCGCCGGTCGGCAAAAATCCGATTTTTGCCCTTGCCATGCGTTGCTGGCCGAATTATAATAAGAGCGTCGGGCAAAGGAGGGGAAAACCATGAAAAGACCGTACACACTGCGCCGTGCGTTGCTGTTGGCGGGGCTGGCGGTGTTCGTCATTCTGGCCGCGGTCACGCTGCGCACGCCGGCGCCGGCGGGGGCGCAGCCGTTCGGCTACCAAACCGCTTGGGCGCTGCTGCCGCCGGTGACGGCCATCGCGCTGGCACTCGTCACCAAGGAGGTGTATTTCTCGCTCTTCGTCGGCATCATGGTCGGCGGCCTGCTGTGCGCGCGCGGCGATCTGGAGCTGGCGCTGAACACCATCCTCTACAGCGAGGACGGCGGCCTTGTGACCAACATCGCCACCCTGCAGAACGCCAGCATCCTTGTGTTCGTATCGCT
Organism: uncultured Gemmiger sp.; assembly: GCA_947631565.1. Classification (GTDB taxonomy): domain Bacteria; phylum Bacillota; class Clostridia; order Oscillospirales; family Ruminococcaceae; genus Gemmiger. The sequence goes on from CANRLV010000098.1 coordinate 2,326, forward strand.
GCTGGGCACGATGGTGGCGCTGATGAACAAGTCCGGCGGCTCGGCGGCGTTCGGGCGCTGGGCGCAAAAGCACATCAAGAGCCGCGTCGGCTCGCAGCTGGCGACGGTGCTGCTGGGCGTGCTGATTTTTGTCGACGACGGCTTCAACTGTATGACGGTCGGCTCGGTGATGCGCCCCATCACCGACCGCTACCAGGTCTCGCGCGCCAAGCTCGCCTATCTCATCGACGCCACGGCGGCGCCTGTCTGTATCATCGCGCCCATCAGCTCGTGGGCGGCGGCCGTCACCTACTCGGTGCCGCCGGATTCCGGCATCAACGGTTTTTCGATGTTTTTGCGCACCATCCCCTACAATTTCTACGCGCTGGGCACCGTGCTGATGATGGTGCTCATCATCACGCTGCGGCTCGACTACGGCCCCATGAAGACCCACGAGCGCAACGCGCTGGCGGGCGATCTGTTCACGACGCCCGACCGCCCCTTTGCCGATGCCGATAATGAAGTCCCGGCGACCAGGGGCTCGGTCGCCGACCTTGTGCTGCCGGTGGCGGTGCTCATCGCCGCCTGCATCATCGGCATCGTCTACACGGGCGGCTTTTTTGACGGCGTCGGCTTCATCGACGCCTTTGCCGATTCCAACTCCGCCATGGGGCTGGTGTTCGGCAGCATCGCGGCCATCCTCTTCACGTTCTTCCTGTATATGTGGCGCGGCGTGGTCACGCTGTCGGAGTTCATGGAATGCTTTGCGGCGGGTTTCCGCTCGATGTGCGCGCCGATGATCATCCTTATCATGGCATGGAACCTGTCCGGCATGACCGGGCTGCTGGGCGCCGATGTCTACATCCATGACATCGTCGCGGCCTCGGCCGGGGCGCTCAAGATCTTTTTGCCGGCGCTCATCTTTGTCGTGGCGGTATTCCTGGCCTTCTCGACCGGCACGAGCTGGGGCACCTTCTCCATCCTCATCCCCATCGTGTGCAACGTCTTCGCCGAGGAGTACGAGATGCTGGTCATCGCCATCGCGGCCTGCCTGGCCGGCGCCGTCTGCGGTGACCACTGCTCGCCCATCTCCGACACCACCATCATGGCCTCGGCGGGCGCGCACTCCAACCACGTCAACCACGTCACCACGCAGCTGCCCTACGCCATGACCTGCGCCGCCGTCTGCGCGGTGGGGTATCTGCTGGCCGGGGCGGTCGGCTACTGTACCGGCAGCCCGGCGGCGATGATCGCCACGCCCGTCACGCTGCTGCTGCTGGCCGGGGTCCTCGTCGCGGCCAGCCGGATGAGCAAAAGCAAGTAGATACAGACAAAAAACAGCGCCGGCCCGGGCTTTTGCCCGGGCCGGCGTGTTGTGGTATACGGCAGCTTACAGCAGCGTCTTGACATAGGCGGCGATGGCGTCGTCCTTGCAGTGGGCAAAGAACAGCTCGCTGAAATGCTCGCCGGCCACCGCGCCCTTGACGAGCGCCGGGTCGAGCTGGGGCAGCACCTCGAGCAGCGGGCGCAGCGTCTTGGCGCGCACCCCGTCGAGGATGCCCTTGTTGCGCATCTCGGGCTCACGGCGCTCGGGCGGGTAGCCCTGCCCGTGGCCAAAGCCGAAGAGCTTTTCAAAGCAATATTCCAGGTTGAGCTCACCGCCCCAGCCAAAGCCCTTGGCGAACGGCATGGCCACGGCGTTGCCGTCGTTGACATGGGCGAAGGTGTAGGCGTCGACCGGATCCTCGACGTGGCCGCAAATGACCCCGGGGAAGGAGTTCAGCGCCAGCATGGCGCCCTCGCCGGTGCCGCAGCCGGTGATGACGTAGTCAGCCGCGCCGCTGTTGAGAAGTATTGCGGCCAGGATGCCGTTCTGCACATAGGTGAGCTGAGCGGCGTCATCAGCGGCGTACATACCGTAGTTGTCCACCGTGTGGCCCATCGGCTCCACGACCTTTTGGAGCGCGGCCAGGATGGTGCCGTTCTTGGCGGCCTGGCTGTTCTCGTTGATCAAAGCGATACGCATAACGGGCGCCTCCTTATTTGCAGAGCTCTTTGCGGACCGGCTCGACCGAGCCCGCGACGAGCTCCTTGACGGCTTTCTGGAAATGCCACATGTCGTTGCCGAGGATGATCATGTTGTAGCCGTCGGCGATGGCCTTGGTCAGGTTCTCTTTGGTGGGCGGGATGACCGGGCCCAGCACGCCCAGGCCCTTGGCGCGGCATTTCTCGACCAGCACGCGGTAGGCGGCGTTGACCTCCTCGCCCATGGCGTAGCCGATCTTGAGCCCCAGCGAGTTGGCGTAGTCCACAGGGCCGAAGTTGACGGCGTCGATGCCGGGCACGGCCAGGATCTCGTCGATGTTGTCGGTGAACTCAAAGTCCTCGTCCATGGGGATGACCAGCGTGTCGCGGTTTTGCTGGGCGATGTACTCGTTCCAGTCAAAGTTGTGGTAGCCAAAGCCGGCCGCGCGCACGTTGCTCTCGCCGCCGCGGCGGCCCAAGGGATAGAACTTGGCGGCCTGCACGCATTTGCGGGCCATCTCGGCGGTCTTGCAGTGGGGGATGACGACGCCGTCGGCGCCCCATTCCAGCACCTTGCGGATGGCGACCTCGTCGTCGTCCGCCATGCGCACCAGCACCGCGATGTCATGCAGGCGGGCGGCCATGATCTGCTTCTCAAACGCCTCGTCCAGCTGGTAGTTGGTGTGCTCAAGGTCCAGGTAGATGAAATCCAGCCCGGACATCGAGATGTTCTCGATGATGCAGGTGGTGCCGGTAAAGCAGGCCATGCCGAAGACGGGGCCCCGCTTCATCTTTTCTTTCAGTGTCATAATTGCATCAGCTCCTAAGTATTCCGGCAAATCAGTTCAGGCTGTAGTTGAGCAGCAGCGGCAGCCAGGTGGTCAGCGGCTCCCACACCGAGATGGCGATGAGCACCACGATGTTGCAGGCAACATAGGGGATCGCCGCCTTGAAGATATCGAACACCGGCATACCGTTGATCTTGTTGCAGGCGTTCAGGCACATACCGACCGGCGGGGTGACAAGGCCGATGGCCAGGCCCGTGATCATCATGGCACCGAACTGCAGCGTGCTGAAGCCGTACTCATGCATGACCGGCAGCAGGATGGGGGTCAGCAGCAGGATGGCCGGCGACACATCGATGAAGGTGCCGATGATGAGGATGAGCAGCACGAAGATGAGCGCGACGCCGAACCGGGGCATATTGAGGCCGAGGAAGAAATTGGCCACCAGCTGGGGCACGCCCTTGAGGGTCAGGATCTGGGTGAAGATGGAGGTGAAGCCAATGATGATCATGATGGAGGAGCTGGAGATGAAGCTCTTTTTGAGCGCCTCCCACACCTGCTTCCAGGTCAGCTCATGGTAGATCAGGAAGCCGACCAGCAGCGCGTAGACCACGGCCACAGCCGCGCTCTCGGACGCCGTGCAGACGCCGAAGGACACGCAGATGATGATGAACAGCGGCAGCAGCACGGCCGGCAGGCCGCCCAGGATATGGCTCTTGAAGCGGGCCATCTCAAATTTTTCTTTCTTGGGATGCCAGTGGTTCTTGACCGACAGCACATATACGAGAATCAGCTGCGAAAGGCCGATCAGGATGCCGGGCACGGCGCCGGCCATGAACAGCGCGCCGACCGACCCGCCCGAGATCATGGAATAGACGAT
>CANRLV010000099.1 GCA_947631565.1 uncultured Gemmiger sp.
CCCCCATCCCGGCCCCGCCTGCACACTGGCAAAAGGCGAGGCGCCGCCCACGCGAAGGCGGCGACACGCCCCTCGCCTTTTTCGTGCCACATGGCCGGGCTTTTTTCCTTTCCCCCGGCAGGCAGGAGGCGGCCAGCTACGGCATCACGGGCCAAGCGGTCGTGCGCATAGACCCACTCCACCGTGCTAAAGGGCGGGCAGCGCCGCCCTCACCTCCCGGATCAAGGCAGCGTTCACAGCCCGCTGCCGAGCGGCGGGCCGTCAGCTGCAAGGCGGCCCGCCGCATCCACCGCACACAACACCGAGCGCCCCGCACAGGGCTGCCCGGTTTTTTGTTTGCCGTTAAGGCCCCGCAGCAGGGCCATCAACAGAAAAAAGGCGCCGGATTTTCGCATTTTGGGCGCCTATTTGGAAAGGGGCAAAATCATGGAGCTTTTTTGTGCAGACGCCATCGAGACCATGCGGGGGGGGTACAGCCCGGCTCGGTCGATATGATCCTCGCAGACCTGCCCTTCGGCACCACCCGCAATGCGTGGGATTCACCCCTGCCCCTGCCCGATTTTTGGCAGGCGGTACACCGGGTTTGCAAGCCCGGCGCAGCGGTCGTGCTTTTTAGCCAACAGCCATTCACGGCGGCGCTGATTCAGAGTAATCCGCGGGAATTCCGCTATGAATACATCTGGATTAAAAACCGCAGTACCGGGTTTTTGAACGCCCACAAAATGCCCCTGAAAGGGCACGAAAACATCCTCGTTTTTTATGACCGCCTGCCGACCTATAACCCGCAGATGACCAAGGGCCGCCCTTACAGCATAACCAGCGGGCGGGGTTCCAGCAACTACGGCGCACAGCACCCGGTCACCACTACCTGCACCGGGGAGCGATACCCCACAGATGTGCTGCGCTTTGATACAGTACCCACCACAGGCAGGGCCAAGGCAGGCCACGCCACACAGAAGCCCGTTGACCTGTGTGCGTGGTTGATACGCACATACACCCACCAAGGCCAGACCGTCATGGACTGCTGCATGGGCAGCGGCACCACGGGCGTGGCAGCCTTGCAAGAGGGCCGCGAGTTCATCGGCGTCGAGCTTGACGCACAGACCTTCAGCAAGGCCAAGAGGCGCATCGAGGGCGCGATCATCGAGCGCCGGGCGGGCTAAGGTACTACCTGAGCGAAAAAGTATGGCGGGGCGCGGAAGGCGCGAAGGTTTTGGCAAAAATTTTCAAAAATTTTTGGGCTTTTCGTTACGCAAAAGCCCCAAGAGAGGAGGGCCACCATGAAAACAGATATGAAACTGGAAACACGGCGGCTCGCCGACCTGCACCCGGCAGACTATAACCCGCGGGTTCCGTTGACGCCCGCCGATCCCGAGTATCAAGACATAAAGGCCAGCCTGCAGGCAAACGATTACAGCGACCCCATCGTGGTCAACTACGATGGCACCATCATAAAAGGCCACCAGCGGCGGCAGGTAATGATGGACCTCGGAACCACCGAGGCGCCGGTCATTGTGCTGGATATCCGGGATAAGAACCGGGAAAAGGCGCTCAACATCGCCCTGAATAAGATCACCGGGCGATGGGAAAACAAGATTTTGAAAGACCTGCTGATCGAGATCGACGCAAGCGGCATCGACCTCGCAGCAACAGGGTTCAAGCACGATGAGCTGGACATCCTGATCGCACAGGATGACATCGCCGCCGTTGCCCGAGATGACGGGTTCGACCCCGACAAGGCCGAGGCCGACAGCAAAGGGGCGCCGCCACGCGTAAGGTACGGCGACCTTTGGCAGCTGGGCAAACACCACCTGCTTTGCGGCGACGCTACCGAGGCCGCCGACATCCGGCAGCTGATGGGCGGCCAGCCCGCCCGCCTGATTTTGACCGACCCGCCCTATAATGTGGATTACGGCGACAAGGTCGCCAACGGCGGCGACTATTTCCAGAATAACAAGCGCAGCAGCAGCGACATCCTGAACGACAAAAAGGGGGATGCCGAGTTTGCCCGCTTTCTGCGCGCCGCCTACGGCAATATGTACGAGGCCGCCGCACCCGGCTGCGCCGCCTATATTTTCCACGCCGACAGTCAGGGCCTGCCGTTCCGGCAGCAGTTCATCCGGGCGGGCTTCAAGCTGGCCGAGGTTTTGATTTGGGAAAAGAACACCTTCGTGCTGGGCCGCCAAGATTACCACTGGCGGCATGAGCCGATCCTGTACGGCTGGAAAGAGGGCGCCGCCCACTACTTCATCAAAGACCGCACCCAAGACACCGTTTTTCTTGAGGATGACCTCGACCTTGAGGCCATGAAAAAGGCCGACCTTGTGGCGTGGATCAAAGAGCGCCTGCAGCGGGAAAAGGCGCTGACCTCCGTCCAGTACGAAGCCAAGCCGCACCGCAGCGACCTACACCCGACCATGAAGCCGGTCGAGCTGGTGGGGCGCCTGATGGCGAACAGCAGCCGACCGGGGTGGGCCGTTTTAGACCCGTTCCTCGGCAGCGGCACCACGCTGATCGCCGCCGAGCAGTTGGGCCGCGTTTGTTACGGCGCCGAGCTGGACCCGCACAACTGCGACATCATCATCAAGCGCTGGGAGGATTTGACCGGGCAAGAGGCGGTCCGTTTATGAGCCGCAAAAAACTGATACCCCCCCCCGCGTGACATTTTCGAGGGGGTGGAATTAGTGGCCGAAAACTACCAGCGCGTGGAGGTAATCGCGCAGCTTTTCATGGTTTCGGTTCGCCGCATCCAGCAGCTGACACAGGAGGGCATCCTCGAGACGCACCAAGTGCCCGGCGAGAGCGGACGCCGGTACGACCTGATCCCCACCATTCAGGCATACGTCAAATATTTGTCCGACAAAGCCTATGGCCGGGGCAAGACCGAGACCGAAAACGAGTTAAAAGACAAAAAGCTGCAGGCCGAGATCGCCCTGAAGGAAAGCCAAGGCGAGTTACACCGCCTGCGCACCGATATCGCCCGCGGAAAGTACATCGGCGTCGAGGAGGCGCAGCTCGACTATCAGCGGTTTTTTGTAACCTTCAAAAAGTTCGCCCTTGCGATACCGAGCCGGGTGACCGGCCTGCTGACCGGCTACGTTGAGCCGGTAACAGCCCGGCAGCTGGAAAAAAGCATGACGATGGAGGTCGAGGCGATGCTGAACACCTTCGTCGGCGCAGCCCAAGAGGCGCCGCCGCTACCACCGGGAGGCGGTGAGCCGGATGGCTAAGAAATGGCGGTTCCGCAAGTACACCGTTCCGGCATACATCAAGGCCGCCCTCGATACCCTAAAGCCGCCCGAGAATATCACGGTCAGCGAATGGGCCGAGCGGCACCGCATCCTTACCAGCAAAGCCTCCAACATAGCGGGCAGCTGGCGCAATTCGGTGACGCCCTACCTTGTGGGCATCATGGACGAGTTCAACAATTGGGAAACCGAGGAGATCGTCTTTGTAAAGCCCTCGCAGGTCGGCGCCACCGAGACCGAGATCAATATGCTGGGGTACATCATAGACCAAGACCCGGCACCGACGATGGTGGTTTACCCGGCAGACGATCTGGCCCGCAGCGTTCGCAAAAACCGCATAATCCCGGCCATCATGGACGCCAAGACCCTGCGCACCAAGTACGATGATCGCAACAGCGGCGACAATGAGCTGCAGTTCCGAAACGATATGTACATCGCGCTGGTCGGCTCCAACAGCCCCGGCGACCTTGCAAGCCGCCCGATCCGCTTCCTGTTTTTGGATGAGATCGACAAATACCCGGCAGCCAGCAAGAAGGAGGCCGACCCGATCAACCTCGCCCGCGAACGTACAAAGACGTTCAAAAGCAACCGCAAAATCTACTATACCAGCACCCCGACGCTGCGCACCGGCCACATTTGGAAGCTAAAAGAGGGCGCCGACGCCGAGAAACACTATTTTGTGCCATGCCCCCACTGCGGGCGCAGCATAGAGCTGAAATTCGCCCAGATCAAATGGCCGGGCAGCGATACCGGGATGAGCGACGCCGACCGGGCCGAGCTGGCAAGCTACATCTGCCAAGAGTGCGGCGGCATCATAACAGACCAACACAAGCCCGCCATGCTCCGGCAGGGCGAGTGGCGCACCGTAACCCAGCGGGCGCAGATCGTGCGCCGGGTGGCCTTTTGGATCAATACCCTTTACAGCCCCTTCACCCGGTTTTCAGACATAGCGCGGGAGTTCCTAAAAGGCAAAAACGACCCCGACGCCATGCACAACTTCATCAACAGCTGGCTGGCCGAGCCGTGGGAAGATACCAAGCTAAAAACCAGCGCCGAGCTGGTGCAGGAGCGGCAGACGGATCTCGACGCCTACGTCGTGCCGGAATGGGCCAAGGCCCTGACGGCGGGGGTGGACGTACAGGAAAACTGCCTGTATTGGACCATCCGCGCATGGGGCGATTTTTTAACCAGCCAAAACATAGCCCACGGGCAGGCTTTCAGTTTCGCCGAGATAACCCGGATCATGAATCTGGAATACCACACGCCGAGCGGGAACCCCTTCCTCGTGGCGCTGGCCCTGATCGATTCCGGCGACCAAACGGATGCCGTCTATGACTACTGCGCCGTCAACATCGAGTGGGCGCTGCCCTGCAAGGGCACGGCGGCCATGTTGAGCCACTACAAGCTGAGTACCGTAAACAAGAGCGGCAGCAAAGCCTTCGGCATGAACCTCGTGCTGGTGGACGGCGGCAAGTATAAGGACATGATCGCAAGCCGGATGCGCCGGGAAAACGGGCAGGGCAGCTGGATGGTCCACAAGGGCGTCGATTTGGAATATTGCGAACAGGTGACCGCCGAGCATAAGGTGGCCACCCGCAACGCCAACGGCAAAGAGACCCTGACGTGGACGCTGAAGGAAAGCCACGCCGACAACCACTATCTCGACGCCGAGGTCTACGCGATGGCCGCCGCCGATGTGATCGGCGTCCGCTCGTTTTTCCTTCAGAATAACACCCCCGCCGAGCCGGGGGCGGCCCCGCCGCCACCGCCCAAGCCGAGGGAACAACCGCAAGAAAACAGCTGGCTGCCGCAGACCGGCGACGGCTGGCTGAAGTAAAGGAGGAGCCGCGATGCCCGAAAACAGCCCCCAGCAGTACGATGCGCGCACCCTGCTGGCCGAGGTAGACAAAGCCATCGCCGCCGTCATGGTCGGCGGGCAGAGCTACAAGATCGGCAGCCGACAGCTGACGCGGGCCAACCTAACCGAGCTGCGCAACATGAGGGCCGACCTCGCCGCGCAGGTAGCACAAGAGGGCGACGCCTGCCTGCTGGGCAACACATCCGTCGCCTTTTTCCTTGGGAGGTGACCGCCATGCCGTGGCTTGAAAATCTAATAGCGTGGGTAAACCCGCGGGCCGCCTGCGAACGCGAAGCGTGGCGCCTGCAGCTGGACGTCCTCCGCAAGGGGTACGATGCCGCAGACGCCGGGCGCCTGAACGCCTCGTGGCGCACCTACAATGAGAGCGCCGACGCCACCGACAGCGTGGCCCGCGATACCATCCGCGCCCGCGCACGGGATATGGAGCGCAACAGCGACATGGCCAACAGCGTGGTCCGGGCCTTCCGCCGCAACGTAATCGGGGCGGGCGGCTACACCCTACTGCCCCGCACCGCCAACAATGACCTCAACGAACAGATCGTGGACCTTTGGACCGAGTGGACCAAGGCGAAAAACTGCGACGTCACCGGCCAGCAGAGCCTGAACCAGATGCTCCGCATGGCCGTGCAGCGGAAAAAGGTTGACGGCGGGATTCTTTTCAAAAAGTGCTACACGCGGGGCGGCCTGCTGCCGTTCAAGCTGCAGGCCCTCGAGGTGGATGAGCTATCCACCAGCAGCATCACCCCGCACAATAAAGGGAATTTTGTATCCGGGGGCATCGAGTATAACGAATACCGGCGCCCGGTTGGGTACTGGATCGAGGAGTACAGTTA
>CANRLV010000100.1 GCA_947631565.1 uncultured Gemmiger sp.
GGGCGACTACAACATGGTCACCGTCTCCGAGGTCGAAAAGCTGGCCGGCGGCGACGGCTCCGGGCGCATCCAGCGGTAACAAGGTAATTCTCTATGGCGGAGGGCGGCGTATGCCGCCCTCCGCTTTGGTATGGTAGCTTTAGCGTTATACATCCACCGGCTATGCCGGTGAGTATAAAAGAGCTTTAGCTGCAAGCATCGAGCGAAGCGAGAATGTAAACCTGCTTGTATGCCTATACGAAAGCCTTATGGGCAAGAGAGAAGTGCCCATTTATGGGCGGCGGGGCGAGTGATGCAAGTGGTAAAACATTCAATGCGTCTTTAGATGCGTGCCGGTAATAGGCCCTTTCAGGGCCCACACAAGCCACCAGCTTCGCTGGTGGTCCTGACTGGGGTGTAGGGGCCGCCCCGTGTGGCGGCCCGCACGCCTTTTCCGTTTGACAACCTCGCCCGCCGCGGGGTATACTGGGGACAGTACTTCAACACAGGAGGGACTGTTATGCCGACTTCCGCCGCCCGCACCCGCCGTATGGCGCTGTGCGCGTTGTTCACCGCCCTGACCGCCGTATGCAGCCAGGTCGCGCTGCCCACGCCCTGGGGCGTACCGGTCAATCTGGCGCTGTTCGGCGTCTATCTGGCCGGCACCCTGCTGGGGCCGTGGTGGGGCGCCGCCAGCCAGGGCGTGTATCTGGCGCTGGCCGCATTCGGGCTGCCGGTCATGGCCGGGTTCCAGGGCGGGCCGGCGGCGCTGTTCGGCCGCACCGGCGGCTACGCGCTGGGCTACCTGCTCGCCGCCGCCGTCACCGGGGCGCTGTGCCAAAAGCGGCGCGGCTTTGCCTGCCTGTGCGCGGCGATGGCGCTTGGCTGCGCGGGCTGCTATGCTTTCGGCACCGTATGGTTTATTGCCCTCACCGGCATGGCGCCGCGCGCCGCGCTCGGGCTGTGCGTGCTGCCGTTTTTGCCCGGCGATGCGGTCAAGATCGCGCTGGCGGCGGGCCTGACCCGTATTTTGGACCGGCGCCTGCCGGGCGGGTGGCGGCGATGAGATGGTTGGCCGTCGATTACGGCGACGCCCGCACCGGGCTGGCCGTGTGTGACCCCGGCGAGACCGTCGTCACCCCCGTTACCCCCCAGATCGAGGAGAAAAGCCTGAACAAATGCGCGGCCAAAGTGGCCGCCGCGGCCGAAGAGCGCGGCGCCGAAGGACTTGTCTGCGGCTGGCCCAAAAACATGGACGGGTCCGAGGGCGCGCGCGCCAAAACTACCCGCCGCTTTGCCGGGCGGCTGGCCGCCGAGACCGGCCTGCCGGTACTCTTATGGGACGAGCGCCGCACCACCGTGACTGCCGCCGCCATCCTGACCGAAAACGCGGCCTTCGGCCAAAGACGCAAGGCGCGTTTGGATTCCGTCTCGGCCGCCGTGCTGCTCGAGAGCTTTCTCGATTGGCGCCGCGCCCAACCGGGCGCCGACGCCCCCGAGCGGGTCCTGCCCCCGACTGCCAACGAGGTGAACGACCATGCCTGAACGCATCCCCACCCACGCCGCCATCATCGTCGACGGCAACCGCCGCTGGGCACGCCAGCGCGGTATGCCGGCCAGCTTCGGCCACAAGGCGGGCTTTGACCGCTTAAAAGAGATCACCCGCTACGCGGTGGGGGACCGCGGCGTCAAGGTGCTGAGCCTGTACGTCTTCAGCACCGAGAATTTTGCCCGCGACGCCAAAGAGGTCAACTATCTGATGGACCTGTTCGCGAACAACTTCCGCACCATCGCCGACGAGATGAACGAGAGGGACTGCCAGGTTCTGTTCAGCGGCCGGCGCGGCGGCCTGCAGCCGCGCGTGTGTGACGCCATGGACTATATGATGGACCTGACCCAAAACAACCGCACCGGCATCGTCAACTTCTGCCTCAACTACGGCGCCCACGCCGAGCTCACCGACGCCGTGCGCGCCATCGCCGCCGAGGCGCGCGCCGGCACGCTGGACCCCGCACAGGTGGACGAGCAGGTCATCGAGCGCCACCTCTACCGCCAGCTGCCGCCGGTCGACCTGCTCATCCGCACCAGCGGCGAGCAGCGCATCTCCAACTTCCTGCTCTGGCAGTGCGCCTACGCCGAGTTCTATTTCACGCCGGTTCTGTTCCCGGACTTCACCAAGGCCTGCTTTGACGAAGCCCTGGCCGAGTACGCCCGCCGCGACCGCCGCATGGGCGGCAACAGCAAGAAGTAACGATGTACCAAATAAAACCGCCCCTGCGCCGAATGGCGCGGGGGCAGTGTGCTTTTTTGCAGAGTTTACTCCTCCGGTGCGGGCGTGGGGTTGAGCTCCTCATACGTCGGACCGGGGTACTGCGTGACCAGCACGCGCTCGATGGTGACGGCCGCCTCGTCGGTGGGGCGGTGGGTATCGTTGCCCTCCGCATCCTGCACCGTCTCGGCGCAGGCCATCTGGTCGGCGATGGCCTGCCCCTCATAGATCTGGCCGAACACCGTGTCGGTGTTGTCCAGGTAGGGCAGGCCGCCGGCGGCGGCGTAGGCGTCGACCTGGCTTTCCGGGTAGCCGGCGGCGGTGAGCTGCTCCTGCAATTCCCTGCCGACGCTGCCGGGCAGCGCGGTCACGAAATAGAACTGGCTGTTGCCGCCGGCGTGGGCGCCGTCGGCGCCGGTGGCCCAGGCCGCGCACAAGGCGCCGGTATAGTGGCGCAGGGCGGGGTCGGCCTCGAGCGGGTAGGGGTTGTTGGACCAGATGGTGCTGCCGCCGCTGCCGCTGCCGGTGGCGTCGCCCCCCTGCACGGTGAAGCCGTACTCCACCCGCCAGACGGGGGTCCCGTCATAGTAGCCGGTGCGGGCCAGGCCGGTAAAGTTTTCCACCGCCATGGGGGCGGCGTCCGGGTAGAGCACGGCGCGGATCTCGCCCAAAGACGTCTCAAAGATGGCGATGAGGTCGCCGTCGGCGGGGGCGGTGAACTGGCGTTCCTCGCTTTCCACCGCCCGGCGCTCGGGCGGGCGCAGACCGCCGGAACAGGCACACAGCAGCAGCGCGCAGGCGGCGATGCCTGCCCCGATACGCAGTTTCATGACCGGCGGCCCCCTTTCCTTCAGGATGTCCCTATTATACCATACGGGCCGGATTTTTCAACGCCCTTTGCCGCCGCGTCCGTTCCACTTTTTTGTACCTTGACTAGGCAGGCAAAAAACGGTACACTATATGCATACACACGCATAAGGACAGGTGACTGACTATGGCTGACGAAAAAGAACTGCTTGCCCCCGACGCCGAGCCCGAGCTGCTCACGCTGGAGGACGAGGACGGCAAGGAATGCACCTTTGAGGTGCTGGACGCCACCACCATCGGCGACATCCGCTATGTGGCGGTCATCCCCTATGTCGAGGACCCCGCCGCGCTGGAGGAGGAGAGCGAGCTGCTGATCATGCGCGTGGGCACCGACGAGGCCGGCGAGTATATGGACATCGTGGACGACGAGGAGGAGCTGACCGCCGTCGCCAAGGTGTTCGAGGAGCGCCTGCGCGAGCTCTACGACATCGACGATTCGGAGCTGGAATAAGACCCTGCGCCCTGCGCGGTTCGATTTGTTGCGGCTTAAAAAATCCTACTAATCAAATTTCGGGAACCCGCGTCGGCGGCCGGATGGCAGACCTCCCGCCCTTTTGGGCGGACGAAGGGAGCGTGAACGCCGCCGCAGGGTACCCACCTGCCATACGGGTAGGTTTTGATTTGCCGCAGACGGCCAGCGCGGGGTACAAGGGTTTGCGTGAAGCGCAAACCCTTATATTACTACGAAAGGGGGGCATCCCCTTGGCAAACCGCATCAAGGAAGGGGACAAGCTGCCCTTTTTCCGCTATGATACGCCTTTCCGCCGCGGCGAGCGCAGCCGCGCGCTGCTGGAGACCAAGCCGCCGCTGGTGCTGGTGTTCATGAGCAATTTCGGGCACCCGGTCACCCGCACCTTTGCCGACCGCTACGCCCGCACCCATTCCGCCCTCACGGCCGGCAGCTTTGCGCTGGTCGTGCGCTCCCGGCCGGAAAAGCTGGCCGACAGCCTTATGCCCGACACGCTGCCCTACCCGCTGCTGTGCGACGCCGAGGGCACCCTGTATGATTATCTGGCCATCCCGCGCCGCAGCGGCACGCTGACGACCTATTCGCTGGAGGGCTGGAATATGCTGCGCCGCGCCCGGCGCGAGGGCTACCGCCCCCCCAAGGACAACACCCAACAGTTGCCGCTGACGCTGATCCTGGCCGCCGACGGCACCGTGCTCTTCTGCCATTACGGCGAGACGCTGACCGACGTCCCCGCCGACTGCGCGGCCATGCAAAAGCTGCTGGGCGCGCTGGACCTGGCCCCGGCCGGCGCCGATATGCCCGGCGAGCCGGGCGCCGAGACCGACAGCTTTATCGCCGCCTTTGCGCACCTGCGCGCCCCGGCGCCGGACATCCCCGTCGACGTGCCGGTCGAGACCCCGCCCGCGGTCCAGGACCCGGTGCCGCAGGACGTCTCGCTGGACCTGCCGCTGGGCACCGCCAGCGGCTACCGCGGCGACAGCGTCGAGTTCGACCCGCCGCCGGCCTTTATCGAGCCGGAATACCAGACGCTGGGCTCGCTCACCCTGCCGGACCTGCCGACCAGGGACACAGGCACAAAGCCGCGCAAGCGGGACCGCCGCCGCCCCGTGACCCGCCGCTACGCCCCGCCCCACACGGCCCCCGCGCCGCAGGCTCCGCCCGCACCCGCCGCCCCGCCGGAACAGGATTTTTCCGCTTTGCTGGACGAGCTGTACGACAACGAAACATCGCCCCGGCCCTGAAAACGGGCCGGGGCGTTTTCCGTCTCATGCATTCTCCGCGGCGGCGCGCGCCGCTTTTTTGAGCGCCTTGGGGTCCTGCCAGGTCACGGCGCTGTCGGGCCCCTTGCGGGCGATCAGCGCCTTGATGGGGATGCCCTGCTCGCTGAACATCCCCTCGTGCTCGGTGCGGATGTTCCACGCCGGCTCGTCGGCGTGCAGGTCAAACGTCTGCCAGGTGACGGTAAAGCCGCTGGCCGGGAAATAGCCGAGGCTGTCCCGGAACAGGTCGTCGTCGTCGGTCTTGAAATAAATCTCCGCGCCCGGGGGCATAAACTGCCGGTATTGCAGCAGCTGGCGGGGGTAGGTCAGCCGGTGCTTGTTGCTGCCGGCGTTCTTGCTCCACGGGTTGCAGAAATTGATGTAGATGCGGTCGACGGTATCCCCGGCGGCCAGCGCCCCGGTCAGCCGCTCGATGTCCAGGCTGGCGATCAGAACGTTGTCGGCCGGCAGGCCGGCGGCGGCGTAGGCGGCCTCGACCTTGCGCTTGGCCAGGATCAGCACCTTGTCGGTGATGTCGATGCCCAGATAGTTGATGTCCGGGTGCTGCGGCGCCAGCGCGGCCAGAAAGCCGCCCTTGCCGCAGCCCATCTCGACGTGCCAGGGCTGGTTCGGCCGGGCGTACAGCTCGTGCCAGTGTCCGGCGTGGTCCAGCGGCTCGTGCACATGGAAGGGGCAGGCCAGCAGCTCCGGCCGGGCATAGGGCTTGAAACGCATCCGCATGGGTCATTCCTCCGTTGTCAGCTGTCGCTTGAGCCAGGCGGCCACCGTTTCCGCCGCGGCCGGCGCGGTGCCCTGGCACAGGCCCGCCGGGCCGCCGCCCCGCCCGCCGAAGGCCGCGTTGAGCGCTTTCGCCAGCGGCCGCACGTCGCCGGCCGGCGGCGCTGCCAATGCCCAGCGCACACCGTCCGGCTCCGGCACCAGCACGGCTGCCGGAGTAGCG
This sequence comes from uncultured Gemmiger sp., assembly GCA_947631565.1. GTDB lineage: Bacteria > Bacillota > Clostridia > Oscillospirales > Ruminococcaceae > Gemmiger. Next base: position 5,808 of record CANRLV010000100.1, read on the forward strand.
GCGGCCAGCCGCCCGGCCAGATCGGCCGCGGCGCGGCCGTCCAACCCTTCCACGATGTGCACGCCGCCCGCGCCGTCCGCGGCCAGCGCCTCGACCAGCTGCCGCTGCAAGGCGGCCAGCCGTATGCGGTTTTCGGCGTCGTGCGCAA
>CANRLV010000101.1 GCA_947631565.1 uncultured Gemmiger sp.
CGACGGAATGAACAGCTATTTAGTATGTCCTGTGTGTGCTGCTGTTTGTACCGAGGCGGATGCAAAATTTGAAAAGCTGTGCGAACATGATTCTTCTAACTATGTGAAAGTATATAAGATACAAAAAACCAAAAGTGGGACAGCAAGATGTCCGGCTTGTGGGTTTGGATCGTTTAGGCGTTTTTATTTAGGGAGCGAAGCGGCCACAGCGGTATTAGGTACGGAACTGTTTGAGCAGCTTCCCAGTGAAGAAGTCGTCGTTCAGTTTGAAAGTAAGTCCAGTCCCCGGAAAAGCATTTTTGCTAAAGCTGCTTCAAAAAAGCCGATTACACAAGAAAAGATGAGACAATTTTTGTGCTTCTCCGATAGTAGGAGCGAGGCGGCATTTTTTGCTTCATATATGGAGCGTTCTTATCAAGAATTTTTGCGGCGCAGAGGCATCTGGCATGTAGCAGAAAAACTGAAAGCGGAAGGTTATGAAACGGTCACTGTCGCAGCTTTTATAAGAGAGCTTGTCCGCTACTTTGAGGACCACCGCAGTTTTGCTGAATGGGATATGCCGCAAAGTCAAGATGTAGATGTTTTGCAAGGGATCAGCAAAGAAAACGCGTGGGTTGCTATTCTGAATGAAATGTTCAATGCCAGACGCGGAACAAGTCTCACTGCTATGGGAGTCCTCTCTTTTGAATATACAAAAAACGATTCGGCTGTCCAAGGCTTCCAAGAAGCATACGGCCTTGAAAATGGTGATGCAAGGGCCCTTTTGGAACTTTTAGCGCAAGATGCGGTATATAGTGGTGCAATTGACGCAGGGAAAAGCCTTGCACTCTCACCTGCAGAAAGAGAGTATATCTTCTTTACGCCGATTGCTAAAAAGCTTGTATTACTAAAAGGGGCTGAACAATCTAAGAAAAATTGGATCACGGGCTGGCGAGGGCGAAAACGCGGCAATGGGAACTATTATACAAATTCCCGGATTTTGCGTCTGACGAGAGTTTTAGGCATATCGGAAGATGAAGCCGATGAACTGCTGCAAGATTACTGGGAAAACATTTTTTGCCCTGAAACGGTAGAGTTCACATTGGATGCAAACGATTTTAGGATTCATTTGGGCGGCACCTCGAAAGCAAAGTTTTATCGTTGCAAAAAGTGCGGTAAAATTACGCCATATAATGCAAAAGGCTTTTGCGCATCCGTTAAATGTGATGGGCAGTTAATGCCGTATGAGCCGTTAGAAAGCAGCGGCAAAAATCACTATGCACGTTTGTACCAAAGTGAACAGGCAAAACCTCTTTATATAAAAGAACACACCGCACAATTGGCAAAGGACCAGCAGACGGTGTATCAAGAAGCGTTTGTCAACAAGAAAATTAATGCGCTTAGTTGCTCGACGACTTTTGAGATGGGTGTAGATGTCGGCAGTTTGGAAACGGTTTATATGCGCGATGTTCCTCCCAGCCCATCTAACTATGTGCAACGGGCAGGACGTGCCGGCCGCTCAAAAAATTCGGCGGCTTATGTTTTGACCTACGCAAAATTATCCTCTCATGATTTTACATATTATCAAAACCCCACTGAAATGATCAGCGGAAAAATCAACGCGCCTGTTTTTGAAATTGAAAATGAAAAAATAATCTATCGCCATATTTTTGCGATAGCAATCAGTTCTTTTCTTGCGCGCAATAACGATGTATATGCCGGCGACAACCAAACTGTTTTGCTGAATGAAAATGGATATGAACGGCTGAAAGAATATTTGGATTCGAAACCGCAGGACCTTAAAATCTTGATTGAAAAGTCGATACCACAGCAAATGCATAGCAGGCTTGGAATTGACAGTTGGTCTTGGACGGATAAATTGTATGGTGAGAACGGTGTACTTGAGATAGCCGTCCAAGATTTTAGAAATACTGTAAATGAAATGAAGAAGGCGCGTGATACTTGCCATAGGATGCATGATGATGAGGGAGCCGGCGCATGGAGCCGTAGTCTGCGAAATTATAGGTGCAGTATAGAAGATAATTGCGGCAAGAAAAGTCTGATCAGCTTTTTGGTTCGCAATAATGTGCTGCCAAAATATGGCTTCCCCGTAGATACGGTGGAATTGATTCCCGATGTATCCAGCGTGGGAAAAGACAAGTCTCTGCAATTGGCACGAGATCTGCAAATGGCTATTGCTGACTATGCGCCTGGAGCTGAAGTCGTTGCAGATGGAAAAATGTATGTAAGCCGTTACATCAGGAAAACACCCGGTAAAAACACAGATATATCTTGGGAAAAGGGATTTTATTGCCCAAAATGTGCAACTTGTGGGCAACCAAACTTTACGAAGGAACCTATATCTCCTTTAGGGCGCGAATGTGTATCCTGTCATACAACAATAAAAAGGAATCAGTGGCTAAAAACTTTAGAGCCCCGCAGAGGCTTCCTCGCTGAAAAAGCTGTTCGAGAAGTTCCGTTACAACGCCCTGAACACGACTATAAAACGGATGATTATTATATTGGCGACCCTCATAAGAACGTAATAAAAACTTTGAAGTTTGGTGTCCATGATCGGATTGTTCAAATCGAATCGACTTCCAATGACTCTCTCGTAGTTATAGGTCAAACTACCTATAAGGTCTGTCCGGTATGTGGGTTTGCAAGCGAGGATAGTATAGCACCGAATCACAAAAATGCGAGCGGCTATCCTTGTGTGAATAAGGAAGGAAATGGTAAAGAATATCGACTTGCGCATGATTTTAAAACAGATGTGGCAAAGATAACATTCAACACGGTAGAGGCTGCTGATCTTGATACCATGCTTTCTGTACTGTATGCATTGCTGGAGGGGCTTTCCAGAGAAATGGGAATTGAACGTACCGATATTAAAGGATGTTTATTCCGCACGTCGGTGGACGGGTATCTGGTATATTCGGTTATACTTTATGATGCTGTTGCGGGCGGTGCTGGGCATGTAAGGCGAATCGTAACAGAGGATGGCAAAGCATTTCAGAAAGTTTTGCAAAAAGCCATGGCTATTGTATCTCGGTGTGATTGTGATTCCTCGTGCTATAAATGCTTACGGAACTACTACAATCAGAAAATACATGACAACCTTAACCGAAAACGAGCTGATGAGTTTTTAAGAAAGTGGATAGGGCAGATGATCCGAATTGAAGATTAACCATGTCAAGCAAATGCTTCACGCCTGCCAAAGATTAGTGTACAAAAAGAGAATGGTGTCCCATTGGGACACCGTTTCTTTGAGGGAAAGAAATGTGAAGTATTTGCTCGCCGAACAGCAGAACACAAACACAGCGAAACATCTGCCTGCTATACCTCATCCTGAAATCACCGATAGTAAAAAATGTGTCCCACCGGGACACCATTCCCTTGAAGGAAAGCCGCGTAAAATATTTGATTTCCGGGCAGCAACACACAAACACAGTGAAAGGACCACCAGCCATACTATGCGCTAAAATCCACCAGCAGAGATAATAGTGCCCCACCGGGACATCTTTTTTATTGTGTCCCACGGGGACACTATTTTGAAGAAAAGCCGCCTGCCATTTTTCTCCCGGTGTTGTGATTGGGTATGCCGAACTATTAAAGAGGCAATTTGCACATTTGCCAAGGGCGAGCCCCTGCGGGATAATGGTCACATCGAAACCACCCGACAAAGAAAGGAGCGATCCTATGGAACTGACCTACACGCAGCACGGCGATTATCTGCTGCCGGATTTGACTTTGGGCGAGATGCCGCCGCTCGGCAAGTATGCACAACTGCGCCTGCAATACCTCAAAACGGAGAATCGTCCGTTGTACGCGATGCTGCTGGGAACCGGCAAGTTGGTGCCGCATCTGGCGGCGGTGCAGCGGCAGGCGACGGAGCAGGTGCGGCGAACGGTGAAGCGCTTGGCCGTGAAACAAAACGTGACTGAGGAACTGAAAGCCCGCGACCCGATGGAATGGGTCGGCCGGATGAACAACATCAAGCACAGCGCGGAAGAAATCGTATTGAAGGAGTTGATTTACTTATGAGATTTGGATCACGGTTTTCCGTTTACGCTTTCGCGGTGATATGGTATAATCAAAACTCAAGGTGGTGATGATATGCAGAATAGCGAGCAGCTTCAGCTTTTTGAAGACCAACCCATCCGCACGGCGTGGGACGAGGAAAAGGTGGAATGGTACTTTTCCGTTGTGGATGTGGTAGGCGTTTTAACGGACCAACCGGATGCTCGCCATGCAAGCACGTATTGGGCGGTGCTGAAAAAGCGCCTGAAAGCGGAAGGTACAAATGAACTGCTTACAAATTGTAGGCAGTTGAAACTGAAAGCTGCCGACGGCAAGCACCGCACGACCGACGTTGCTACCACCGAGCAACTGCTGCGCATCATTCAGTCCATCCCCTCACCCAAGGCCGAGCCGCTGAAATTGTGGCTGGCACAGACCGGGCGGGAGCGCATCGATGAGACGCTGGACCCGGAGCTGATTGCCGAGCGGCTGGTCGCCACCTATGAGCGCCGTGGCTACACCCGCGAATGGATCAACCAGCGGCTGCAGGCCATCAGCGCCCGCAAGGAGCTGACCGACGAATGGCAGGACCGCGGTATACGTTCCGGCAACGAGTTTGCCATCCTGACGGACGAACTGACCCGCGCCTGGAGCGGCATGACCACCCGGCAGTATAAAACGATGAAGGGGCTCAAAAAGGAGAGCCTGCGGGACAATATGAGTACCACAGAGCTGGTACTCAATATGCTGGCGGAAACGGCCACAAAGGATATTTCCCGCACGGATAAGCCGGAAACCTTTGACGAGAACCGCAGCGTGGCCCGCCGCGGCGGAAGCGTCGCCGCCGTTGCCCGTGAAGCACTGGAGCAGCAAACCGGCCGGCCGGTCATCACGGCCAAAAACGCCGCCCAACTCAACCACATGGTCACCGCCATGATCGAGGCCAGCGCCGCGATAGAGGGAACGGCGGAACCGCAGCCGACGGCGACAGAAGAAACCTTGGAAGATTGAACAAACATCGAACAAACGTAACTAAAAAATTGGTCTCCACTGGAGACCAATTCTTTGCTCAACAGTGATTTTGCGGCCCACGGTTTGGCTGTGGCCTTGTCGCCGACTTTTATCGCCGATTTTTTGTCGCCGGTGACATCTGTACCGGCCAAACGGCCTTTTAACTTTGTCTCCAGTGGGGACAAGGTTGCACAGCGGCGGAAGAGTGTGCCCATGTATTACGAAAATAAGTGTGGGCACACCTTTTTTCGTAATAGCCGTACAGATGCT
>CANRLV010000102.1 GCA_947631565.1 uncultured Gemmiger sp.
CCGGTCAGGCAGAGGTTGGCGGCGGCGGTCAGCTGCGGGCACAGGCGGTCGGTCTGGAACACCGCCGCCACCCGGCCCACGCCGGTCACGGCGCCGGCGTCGGCGGTCTCCAGACCCATTAAAATGCGCAGCAGCGTCGTCTTGCCGCAGCCGGAGGGGCCCATCACGACCAGCGGCCCGGTCACGGTCAAGTTCAGGTCCCGCAGCACGGCCTTTTCGCCAAAGCGCTTGTCGAGATGTTCGACACGTATCATGCCGTCACCTCCCCGCACAGGCGCCGCTTGGCGGCGGCGAGGCCGCGCCGGGCCAGCGCCGCCAGCAGCGCCGAAAGCAGCACGATGGTCAGCGTCCAGGCAAAGACGTCGGGCGTTGAGAGCGTGAGCTTGGCGCGGTAGAGCGCGTCCCCCATCGACCAGTCCGGCAGGCCGATGACCTCGGCCGAGACGCCGCTTTTCCAGCACATCCCCATGGCCACCGAAAGGCTTTCGGCAAAGGCCGGGAAAGCCCCCGGCAGCCAAATGGTCCGCAGCGTTTTGCCTGCCGGCAGCCGGAACACGCGCGCCATCTCCAGCAGCTCGGGGTCGGTGTCATGGATGCCGGCGCACACCCCGGCGTAGACGACGGGCAGCACCTGGGTAAAGCTGACCAGCACCGACAGCCACGCGCTGCGCACCCAGAGCAGCGCCAAGATCACAAAGCTGGCCACCGGCATGGCGCGCACGAGCTGCAAGGGCGGCCCCGCCAGCAGGCGCACCGTGCGCCAGCGCGCCGACGCCGCGCCCAGGCACACGCCGCCCGCCACGGCCAGCACAAAGCCGAGCAGGATGCGCAGCGTGCTGAAGCCCACCCGCCGCCAGTATCCGGCGGTGGGCAGCAGGCGCAGCAGGGCGGCCAGCGTTTCGATCGGGCCAGGCAGCAAAAGCCCGCCGTGGCCAAAGGCCGCGGCGGCGCACTGCCACACCAGCAGCCAGACCCCGATGGCCAGGGCCTGCTGCCGGCGCGTCGTTCGGTTGTTGCGGTGTTTCGTCATCAGACTCCGTAATAAAAATCGTCCGCGGGCATCGCCCCGCCGACACTGGCGGGGTCGGCGTCAAACAGGACCTGCAGGTAGCCGGCGACATCGGTCTTCATCTCGACGCCGGTCTCGAACACGATGTTGCAGGCCGGCAGCGCCTTCTCGGCCAGGGCGGCCTTGCCGACGATGCCGTACTTCTCGCACAAAGCGGCGGTGGTCTCGAGCTCGCTGCCAGCATAGCCGACGCTGTCCTGATAATCCTTCAAGAACTGTTCAAAGCGGGCGGGGTCGGCCTCGACGGCGTCCTTGCGCACGGCCAGCACGCCGGTGACCAGCTTGCCGTCCGCTACCTTGCCCCACTCCTCGGTCATATCCAGCGCCACGCGCACGCCGCCGTCGGTCTGGGCGACGACGCTCGTCACATAGGGCTGCGGCAGCATCGCCACGACGGTACGGCTGTCCGTGGTCGGCTCGGTCAAAAGGGCGGCCACCTCGGTGGCTTCGCTCTTATACTCGATGGTCACGTCGCTGTCGGGGTCGATGCCGTTTTGCTGCAGCACATAGCGCAGCACATATTCCGGCGTTGTGCCCTTGCCGGTGCTGTAGATGGTCGCACCCTTGAGGTCGGCCACCGACTGGATGTTGTTGCCCAGCTCCAACATATAAAGCACGCCCAGCGTGTTGACGCAGGCCACCTGCACGGCGCCCTCGGTCTTCTGGTACAGCGTGGCGGCGAGATTGGCCGGGATGGCGGCGGCGTCCAGCTCGCCCTGGACGAGCAGCGGCACGATCTCGTCCGCCGTTCCTTTCATGGTGAACTCCAGACTGCCGACGTCGGCGCCGGCGGCGCTCGCCTCGATCAGGTTGACAAGGCCCATCGTCGTTGGGCCCTTGAGGCCCGCCACCTTGAGTGGCGTCTCGGCCACATACACCTCGTCCGCCGGGGCTTCGGCCGGGGCCGCAGTCGCCTCCGGCGCGGGCTCGGCTTCCGGTTCCGGCGCGGCGGTGGCCGCGGGCGCATCGGCGGCGGTGTCGGCGGCGTCACCGGACGCCGTGCCGCCGCAGGCGGCCAGTGAGAGCAGCATGGCAGCCGCCAGCGCGGCGGCAAGCAGTTTTTGCATCATCGTATACAACCCTTCCCTGTTGGGCAAAACAACAGTTGCTTTTGCTCCCTGACTATACTATAATGTGGGTATAAAATCTGTTGCCGGTGCAACACGGCGGCGGGTTTGCCAAATCTTTCTCAAGGAGGGCCGGGCGTGGACCTGCACCCCTATTACGAGACGCTGCGCGCCGCCACGCTGCTGCGCGCCATGCCCGACGCCACGCTGGACACGCTGCTGCCGCGGCTGGCGGCCCGTGCCCAGCGCTATGCGGCCGGGACCTTCCCGCTGCTGGCCGGGTACCCGGTGCCGGACATCGGCATCGTGCTGGCGGGGCGGCTGACCGCCTGCAAGACCACGCCTGACGGCGACAGCGTGACCGTCACCCACTTAGGGCCGGGCGGGCTGTTCGGCGACGTGCTCTCGGCCTCCGGGGCCAAAAGCCCGGTCACCCTGCAGGCCGATACCGACACGCTGGTGCTGTATCTTTCGTATGAGCGCATCATCCGCCCCGCCGTGGCCGACGACGCCCACTGGCAGCTTTTGCAGAACCTTGTCGCCACCATCGGCGCCAAGTATTTGGGGCTGGACCGCCGGCTGGACCTGCTCATCTGCAAGAGCCTGCGCGTGCGCATCGCGCTGTGGCTGCTGGACCAGGCCGAAAAGGCCGGCAGCGACACCTTTGCCGTGCCCCTGACCCGCGCCGCGCTGGCCGCCTACCTGAACTGCGACCGCAGCGCCCTCTCGCGCGAATTGGGCCGCATGCAGCGCGAGGGCCTGCTCGAGACCTGGCGCGGCAGCTTCCGCCTGCTGGACAAGGAAAAAATCATCGCACTTACGAGGTGATAGATATGGAACGCAAAACGCCGGTCCTGTACATCGTCATCCCCTGCTACAATGAGCAGGAGGTGCTGCCGCTGACGGCGCCGCAGTTCTTGTCGAAGCTGCAGGACTTGACGGCGGCGGGCAAGATCGCGCCCGAGAGCCGGGTGCTGTTCGTCAACGACGGGTCCAGGGACGATACCTGGGCCATCATCCAAAGCCTGGCCGCGCAGGACGAGCATTACGCCGGCATCTGCCAGAGCCGCAACCGCGGCCACCAGAACGCCGTGCTGGCCGGCCTGATGGAGGCCAAGGACCGCTGCGACATCACCATCTCCATCGACTGCGACGGCCAGGACGACATCAATGCCATGGACGCCATGGTGGACGCGTATCTCGACGGCTGCGAGGTCGTGTACGGGGTGCGTTCTTCGCGCCAGACTGACACGTTTTTCAAGCGCTTTACCGCCGAAAGCTTTTATAAGCTGCTCAACGCCATGGGCGCCGAGGTGGTGTTCAACCACGCCGACTACCGCCTTTTGAGCAGCCGCGTTTTGCAGGAATTTGCCAACTTCAAAGAGGTCAATCTGTTTTTGCGCGGCATGGTGCCGCTGGTCGGCTTTAAAAGCACGAGCGTTGCCTATGAACGGCACGGGCGCCTGGCCGGCAAGAGCCACTATCCGCTGTCCAGGATGCTGACCCTCGCGTTTGACGGCATCACCAGCCTCTCGGTGCGGCCCATCCGCTATATCACCGGCTTCGGCGTGCTGGTAGCGCTCGTCAGCTTTGCGGGCGTAATCTGGGCCGTGGTGCAGGCGTTGCTGGGCAACACGGTCTCGGGCTGGGCGTCCACCACCTCCATCGTCTGCTTTGTGTCCGGCGTGCAGCTGGTGTGCCTGGGCGTCATCGGCGAGTACATCGGCAAAATTTATATGGAGACCAAGGCCCGCCCGCGCTACATCATCAGCGAGCGCACGCCCAATATGCCCAAACCGGAGGAAAAAGAACCGTGAGCAAACAGACCTGGAAGGCCGGCACGCTGCTGGCCCCGGCCCCGCCGGTGCTGGTGAGCTGCGGCGATGCCGAGAAACCCAACCTCATCACCGTTGCCTGGTGCGGCACGGTGTGCAGCCAGCCGCCGATGCTCTCGGTCAGCATCCGGCCGGAACGCTACAGCTACGGCCTTATCAAGCGCAGCGGCGTTTTCGTCGTCAATCTGCCCACGCAGGCGCTGCTGCGCGCCGTGGACTGGTGCGGCGTCAAGAGTGGGCGCGATGTGGACAAGTTCGCCGCCATGCACCTGACCGCCGCGCCCGCCGGGACGGTGGATACGGTGCTGCTGGCCGAGAGCCCGGTCAACCTGGAATGTCAGGTGCGGCAGGTGCTGCCCTTGGGCAGCCACGACCTGTTTTTGGCCGAGATCACGGCCGTGGACGTCGACGAGGACCTGCTGGACGACAAGGGCAAGCTGCACCTGGACCGCGCGGGTCTTATCGCCTACAACCACGGCGAGTACTACGCGCTGGGCCGGCGGCTGGGCAGCTTTGGCTGCAGTGTGCGCAAAAAGCCGCGCCGCCAGGGGCGGTAAAGCCAATAATTTATGGCCCGCGTTTGCGGGCCGCCGATTTTGGTACGGGCTCGCTCCGCGATGCTCCGCTCCGCCCGGAGTTGCCATACAGAAAGCGGTCCCCCTCGCGGGGACCGCTTTTTGTATGCGCCGGGCATAGCCCGGCGGGCAACTCAACCAAGTCCGATGCCCATGCTGCGGGCGACGTTGAGCATGGGGCAGTCGTCGGGCACGGGGCGGGCCTTGCCGGCCACGTCGGCCAGCAGGTTGGCGGTGACCTCGCGCTTGACCATGGCCACGGTCACGCCGTAATGGTCCTCGGCCACCAGCTTGGCGGCGTAGGTGCCGAACTGGGTGGCCAGCACGCGGTCGTAGGCCGAGGGGCTGCCGCCGCGCTGCATATGGCCGGGCACGCAGGTGCGGGTCTCGGCGCCGGTCAGCGCCTCGACCTCCCTGGCGATGCGGGCGGTGGCGGTGGTGTAGCCGGCCTCGGCACGGTCCGCCATCCATTTCTTGCGCTTCTTCTTGCTCTCCTCGACCGAGAAAGCGCCCTCGGCTACCGCGATGATGGAGAAGTTCTTGCCCGCCTTGGCACGGCGCTCGACCACCTCGGCGACCTTGTTGATGTCATAGGGGTGCTCGGGCAGCAGGATGATGTCGGCGCCGCCGGCAATGCCGGAATACAGCGTCAGCCAGCCGGCCTTGTTGCCCATGATCTCGATGCACATCACGCGGCTGTGGCTGCCGGCCGTGGTGTGGATGCGGTC
>CANRLV010000103.1 GCA_947631565.1 uncultured Gemmiger sp.
CGGCCACCCCGCGCCTGACGATGGCGATGGGCCCCTGCGGCGCCGTGACCCGCGTCTGCGGCGGGGCCTTTGGCAGCTGCGCGGCTTTCGGCGCCGCCGGCCATGCCAGCGCCCCCGGCCAGCCGGACGCCGCCGCGCTGGCCCGGGCGCTGTCCGCGCTGGCGGACTGCCTGTAAAAAACTTTCCCGGAAAGAGGTACCCCCATGGAATTTTCCAAACGTTTGGAGCTGTTCGGGCCGGAGATCTTCGCCGCCCTCAACGACCGCTTTGTCGAGCAGCAGGCCAAGGGCCGCACGCTGTACAACCTCTCGGTCGGCACGCCGGATTTTGCCCCCTTCGCCCACATCAAGCAGGCCCTGCTGGACGCCGCCGCCGTCGACGACAACTGGAAATACTCTCTGCGCGACCTGCCGGAGCTGCTGCAGGCCGTGTGTGACTACTATGCGCGCCGCTTCGGCGTCGAGGGCATCACGCCCGACATGGTGATGAGCTTTTCCGGCAGCCAGGACGGCATCGGCCACCTCGGCATGGCGCTTTGCAACGAGGGCGACCTCGTGCTGCTGCCCGACCCCTGCTATCCCGTCTTCATGACCGGCTGCCTGCTCGGCGGGGCGCAGCCATGGTACTATAAATTGACGAAGCAAAACCACTTTTTGCCCGACCCGGACGCCATCCCGGCCGACGTCGCGCAGCGGGCCAAGCTGATGCTGGTCAGCCTGCCGGCCAACCCGGTGGGCAGCGTCGGCAGCCCGGCGCTGTACGCCAGGCTCGTGGCCTTCTGCAAAAAATACGACATCCTGCTCGTGCACGACAATGCCTACAGCGACATCGTCTTCGACGGCGCCGTCTGCAACAGCCTGTTCAACACCCCCGGCGCGCGCGATGTCGGCATCGAGTTCTTTTCCCTGAGCAAGTCCTTCAACGTCACCGGCGCGCGGCTGAGCTTTTTGGTCGGCCGGGCGGATGTCATCGCCGCCTGCAAAAAGCTGCGCACCCAGATCGATTTCGGCAAGTTCCTGCCGCTGCAGTACGCGGCCATCGCGGCGCTGACCGGGCCACTGGAGCCGGTCAAGGAACAGTGCAAGGTCTACCAGGCACGGCGCGACGCGCTCTGCGGGGGCCTGCGCGCCATCGGCTGGCCGGTGCCCGACAGCCACGGCAGTATGTTCGTGTGGGCGCCGCTGCCCACGGGACACACCAACAGCATGGATTTCTGCATGGAGCTCATCGACAAGGCCGGCGTGCTGTGCACGCCGGGGTCGAGCTTCGGGCCGTCCGGCGAGGGCTATGTGCGCTTCGCCCTGACCCTGCCGCAGGAAAAGATCGCCGAGGCCGTCGCCGCCATCGCCGCCAGCGGCATGGTGTGACCGCATCCCAAATAAAACCGCAGGGGCCGCCCTCTCCAAAAAGGGGGCGGCCCCTGCGTTGTTTCTCCTTACAGATACCGGACGATGTCCTCCAGCGCGTACTTGGGCACGCGGTAATCGCCGTTGGCGTCGCGCGTGTAGCGGGTATTGCCGTCCACCATCGGCACCACGGTGCTCTTGTGCGCCGGGTAGCCGAAGGCCAGGCCGGTGTGCACCTGTAAATGCGGCGGCAGGTCCAGCCAGCGGGCGATCTCGGCGGCGTTCAGCGTGCCGACGATGCAGCTGCCCACGCCGTGCGCCCAGGCAGCGGTGGCCATGCCGGCGGCGGCGATGCCCACATCGACGTCGCTGTGGCCGGGCACGCCCGTATCCTGCAAAATGACCACGAACAGCGTGGGGTACTGCTCCGGCGCCGGGGCGCCGCTGTCGTTGGGCAGGAAAGCGGCCCATTTCATCCACCGGCACAGGCGGGCCACGTCCTGCGGGCGCTGCGCCACCACATAGCGCAGGCTCTGGCGGTTGGCGCCGCAGCTGGCCGTGCGCGCGGCCTCCAAAATGTCATGCACCACCCACGCCGGCACCGGCTTGGGCAAAAAGGCGCGGAAGGTGCGCCGCGTCGTCAGCAGCTCCTGTACGTCCATATCGGACCTCCTTTGCATCGCGTTCATTCCTCGCTTAGCACCTCGCCGATGGGGCGGTTGAGCACCAGGCTCGCCATGCCGTCGGCCGGGGTGGGCTGCTTGTTGATGACGACCAAGTCATTGCCGCGGAAATACCGCAGCAGCCCCGCCGCCGGGTACACGGCCAGGCTCGTCCCGCCGACGATGAGGGTGTCGGCGGCCGCGATGGCCTTGACGGCGCTCTCCAGCACGTCGGCGTCAAGGCCCTCCTCATACAGCACGACATCCGGCTTGACGACGGCGCCGCAGTCGGTACAGCGGGGCACGCCGTCGGGCTGGGCTTGGGCCGCCGCCTCGATAAAATCGACGGGATAAAATTTGCCGCAGCGCGTGCAGTAGTTGCGCAAGGTCGAGCCGTGCAGCTCCCACACCGTTTTGCTGCCCGCCGCCTGGTGCAGCCCGTCGATGTTCTGGGTCACCACGGCGGCGCATCTGCCCTCGCGCTCCAATTTTGCCAGCCGCAGGTGGGCGGCGTTGGGCAGCGCCCCGTGCACGATGAGCTTTTGGCGGTAAAAGTCAAAAAATTCGGCGGTGTGCGTTTCATAAAAGCTGTGGGAGAGCATCGTCTCGGGCGGGTACTTGAACTTTTGGTGGTACAGCCCGTCCACGCTGCGGAAATCCGGGATGCCACTCTCGGTCGAGACGCCCGCCCCGCCGAAGAACACCATCCGTCTGCTGCGCTCTAAAATTTTCTCCAAAGCCGGCACCATACGCGCCATCCCCCTTTCTTTTGCGCCCAAGTTGGTTTATAATCCCAGTATAGCGCATTTTGGAAAGGTTGGAAAGCCCTATGCCCCAAATCGATTACATACAGCGGCAGGATGTTTTGGCTTTGCTGCCCCGCCGCCCGGCCGGCAGCCACAAGGGCAGCTTCGGCACCGTGGTGGCGGTGGCGGGCAGCCTTGGCTACCGCGGCGCCGCGGCGCTCTGCGTCGAGGGCGCGCTGCGCGGCGGCGCGGGGCTGGTGTACCTGGCCAGCGTCGAGGAGGCCGTGCAGACGGCACTGGCGCGCACGCCAGAGGTGTGCGTGCTGCCCTGCCGTGCCAGCGCCAAAACGGGCGGCATCGACCCCGTCCATGCCGCCACCGTGCGCGCGCATTTCGCAGGCCAAAACGCCGTGCTGCTGGCCGGGCCCGGTCTCGGGCAGGGGGCGGCGGCGCTGCTGCCGGCCCTGCTCAAGCGCCCGGCGCCGTGGGCGGCCATCGTGCTTGATGCCGACGCACTCAACGCGCTGGCGGCCAAAAAGCGCCCGCCGCGCCTGCCGGCGGGTACCGTGCTCACCCCGCACCCCGGCGAGGCCGCGCGCCTGCTGGGCACCGACACCGCCGCCGTGCAGGCCGACCGCCCGGCCGCGGCGCTGGCCCTGGCCGAGCGGTACGGCTGCGTGGCCGTGCTCAAGGGCAGCGGTACGCTGGTGGCAACACCGGCGGGGACGCTGTGGCAGAATACCAGCGGCAACCCGGGGCTTGCCCGCGGCGGCAGCGGCGACGTGCTGGCCGGCCTTTTGGCCGCGCTGCTGGCGCAGGGGCTCGAGCCGGCCGCGGCCGCCCGCTGTGCGGTGTGGCTGCACGGCGCCGCCGCCGACCGCACGGCCAAACGCCTGGGCCAGCTGACCATGCTGCCGCAGGATGTCTTCGCCGACCTCGGCGCTCTGCTGGCCGCGGCGGAGCGGTGACGGGCAGGGCAAAAATCTGTTTCGGCGGCTTGCTTTATACGCCAAAATATGGTATAATAAGAATACACCAAAGAGCGGGCCACCGGTCCGTTCTTTTTTGGCCGCACGGCGGCAGTCGGGAAATGTCACAGAGAGGTCCTCTGTGACATTTGTTTTCACAGGGAAAAAGGGAGGAAAAAACATGAAGCTTGCCGAAGCCTTACAGGAGCGCGCCGACCTCAACCGCAGCATCCGGCAGCTGGCGGACCGCCTGGACGACAATATGCTCATGCAGGAGGGCGGGACCACCACCGAGCCTGTGCCCAGCCTGCAAAAGGAGCTGGACACCGCGCTGGAGCGTTTTGCCTGGCTCATCACCCGCATCAACCTGACCAACGCCCAAACGACCGTGGACGGGTTCACGCTGACCGAGCTCATCGCCCGCAAGGATGCCCTCACGCTCCAGCTGCGCATCTACCGGGACCTTTTGAAGACGGCCCGCTCGGCGGCTTTCCGCGCCCGCGGCACCGAGATCAAAATCGAGCCGACCATCTCGGTGACCCAGTGGCAGGCCGAGGCCGACAGGCTGGCCAAGAGCCTGCGCCTGCTCGACAACCAGCTGCAAAAGAGCAACTGGGACACCGAGCTCATCGAGTGACCCCCTGACCGGTAGCGGGCAGCAGGGCGAGTGTCACGCAGTAATGGCGGATCGTTACACACACAATGGAAGATCGCCACTTGAGCAGGCGTCGACCGGACAGCCCGGGGCATCGTTACGCTCCGACAGCGCACGAACGCAAGACGCACAGCGCACGGTTATGACCGGACACTGACTGCACTCCCGCGAGGGTGGGAATGGGGCTTGAACGACCGGCGGGCAGCCTTTCGGGCTGCCCGCCGGCTGCGGTCACGGCCCAATTTGTACAAAAACCCCGCGGCCGGACTGGTCAAACATCCAAAATGCCCCGAAATGCCAAAAAGTGCCGGATAATCCTGTTGACGCGACACTTTCGGCGTTTTATAATATTTGGTAACAGGTGGAAAAGCGTTTTTTCCGCCAAAACAAAAAGGAGATATGTGCCATGAACGAAGTTATGCAGCGCGTTTATGAGATCGGCATCATTCCGGTCATCGCCTTCAACAGCGTGGACGAGGCCGTGCCCCTGTGCAAGGCGCTGGTCGCCGGCGGCCTGCCGGCCGCCGAGGTCACCTTCCGCACCGCCTGTGCCGAGGAGTGCATCAAAAAGATCCATGACGAGGTCCCCGAGATGCTGCTGGGCGCCGGCACCGTTCTGACCTGCGACCAGGCCGACCGCGCCATGGCCGCCGGCGCGACCTTCATCGTCGCCCCCGG
>CANRLV010000104.1 GCA_947631565.1 uncultured Gemmiger sp.
TCGGTGCCGGAGGCGCGCACCAGCACGCGGCCGGAGCCCATCAGGCTCTGCTGCTGGCTCTCGACAAAGCCGGCGATATACTCGTCCTCACGGTAGGCGCGCTTCTGGGCGTCGTTCATCTCGATGTTGATGAGCACCTGCGGGAACTTGGTGTACACGGCATTGAGGTCGCTCATCTTCATGCCTTCGCGCTTTTTGGCGGCCAGCAGCTTTAACAGCTTGCCGGCGGTCAGCTCACCGTCGCCGGTGGTGGAATGGTGCAAAAAGATGACATGCCCGCTCTGCTCGCCGCCGATGGCGTATCCGCCGGCGCGCATGACCTCGAGCACATAGCGGTCGCCGACGGCGGTGCGTGCGGTCTCGATGCCAAGGCTGTCCATATACTTCATGAAGCCCAGGTTGGACATGACGGTGACCACGGCGGTGTTGCCGTCGAGGCGGCCGCGGTCCTTCATGTCCTTGCCGACGAGGGCGATGATCTTGTCGCCGTCGATCTCGGCGCCCTTCTCGTCGCAGGCCAGGCACCGGTCGGCGTCACCGTCAAAGGCGATGCCGCAGTCATAGTCGCCGGCCTTGACAGCGGACTCCAGCGCCTCAAGGTGGGTGGCGCCGCAGCCATTGTTGACGTTGAGGCCGTCGTCCTCGGTGAAGATGAAGGACGCGTCGCACCCCAGGCGCGGGAACAGCTTCTGCGCCACCTCGGCCGAGGCGCCGTTGGCGCAGTCGAACAGCACGCGCAGGCCGGTCAGGTCGGCGTCGATGTGGCCGACGAGCGAATCGACATAATCGTCGACCGAGGTGCGGCACATATGGATGCGGCCGATGTCGGCGCCGCAGGCCAGCGGGATGTCCTTACAGTCGTTGGCGATGTGGGCCTCGATCTGGTCCTCGACCTCGTCGGGCAGCTTGTAGCCGTCGCCTTTAAAAATTTTGATGCCGTTGAACTCCATCGGGTTGTGGCTGGCCGAGATGACGATGCCGGCGTCGGCGCCGTATTTCTGTACCAGATACGCCACGGCCGGCGTGGGGATGACGCCCAGCAGCTCGACGTCGGCGCCGACGCTGCACAGCCCGGCGGCGAGGGTGCTCTCCAGCATATCGCCGGAGACGCGGGTGTCCTTGCCGATCAGGATCTTGGGGCGGCGGCCGTCCAGCCGGGTGAGCACGGCGGCCGTGCCGCGCCCGATCTTGAGCGCCAGCTCACAGGTCAGCTCCTGGCCGGCGATGCCACGGATGCCGTCGGTGCCAAACAGTTTGCCCATGTTGTATCAGATCCTTTCGCTGCCGCAGGTGCGGCAATTCTCGGGAAACGCCGCCAAGGGGGCGGGGTCTCCGTAGCTTTTTCAGTCTATGAAAACGGCAAAAGCCGTGTTCAGCCAGGGGTTTTAGTATAAGCTCTGCTGGCCGTCGTCGGCATCCTCGTCAAAGCGGCGGGGCACCGGCATGTGCAGGTGCTCGTAGGCCAGGCGGGTGACGCAGCGCCCGCGCGGGGTGCGGGTCAAAAAGCCCATCTGCATGAGGTAGGGCTCGCACACGTCCTCGAGCGTGACGCTCTCCTCGCCCAGGACCGCCGCCAGCGTATCGAGCCCGACCGGGCCGCCGCCGTACAGCTCGATGACGGCGCGCAGCAGGCTGCGGTCCAACTCGTCGAGGCCCATGGCGTCGATGTCCATCTGGCGGCGGGCGGCGGCAGCGATATCGCCGTCGATGGTGCCGTCGCCCTGCACGGTGGCAAAGTCCCGCACGCGCTTGAGCAGCCGGTTGGCGATGCGCGGCGTGCCGCGGCTGCAGCGGGCCAGCTCCAGCGCGCCCTCGGGCGTGACGGCGATGCCCAAAATGCCGGCGCTGCGGGTGATGATGCGCGCCAGCTCCTGCGGGCTGTAGGGCTCGAGCTTGAGCAGGATGCCGAAGCGGTCCCGCAGCGGCCCGGTCAGCTGCCCGGCGCGGGTG
Organism: uncultured Gemmiger sp.; assembly: GCA_947631565.1. GTDB lineage: Bacteria > Bacillota > Clostridia > Oscillospirales > Ruminococcaceae > Gemmiger. Next base: position 1,951 of record CANRLV010000104.1, read on the forward strand.
GTGGCGCCGATGAGGGTGAAGCGCGGCAGGTTGATGCGGATGCTCTGGGCGCTGGGGCCCTTGCCGATCATGATGTCCAGCGCGTAGTCCTCCAGCGCCGGGTAGAGCACCTCCTCGACCTGGCGCGAGAGGCGGTGTATCTCGTCGATGAACAGGATATCGCCCTCCTGCAGGTTGGTCAGCAGGGCGGCCAGGTCGCCGGGCTTCTCGATGGCCGGGCCGGAGGTGATGCGGATCTGCACGCCCATCTCCTGCGCCACGATGCCGGCCAGCGTCGTTTTGCCAAGGCCCGGCGGGCCGTAGAGCAGGATGTGGTCCATCGGCTCGCCGCGCTGCTGTGCCGCGCGCAGGTAGATGCGCAGGTTGGCCTTGATCTTGTCCTGCCCGACGTAGTCCTCCAGCGTTTTGGGGCGCAGGTTGTTCTCCTCAAAATCGGCGGGGGTCGTCTCAGGTGCGACCAGACGGGTGGGGTCGACGGTGTATTCGGTGTTTTGCGCCATGCTCTTCTCCCCTCCCCGTTACACGTGCGAAAGTCCGCGCAGCGCGATCTTGATGATGTCCTGCACCGGCAGCGTGTCGTCGACGCGGGCGACGGCGGCCGCCGCCTCGCTGGCCGTGTAGCCCAGCGAGACCAACGCCGCCACGGCCTGGGTGCTGGCCGTACTGGCCGCCGGCACGGCGGCGATGTCGGCGGCAAAGCCGCTGCCCTCGGCCAGTCCGCGGCCGACCTTGTCCTTGAGTTCGAGCGCGATGCGCCTGGCCAGCTTGGGCCCGACGCCGGCGGCGGCCGTGAAGGCCTTGTGGTCGTCGGCCGAGGCCGCCAGCGCGACCTTTTCCGGCGTGAGGACCGACAGGATGGAAAGCCCCGCCTTGGGCCCAACGCCGGAGACCGAGGTCAGCAGGCGGAAGCAGTCGCGCTGGGCCTCGGTGGCAAAGCCGTAGAGGGCGATGTCGTTCTCGGTGATACTGAGCTCGGTGTAGATGGTGGCCTCCTGCCCGACGGCGGGCAGCTGCCCGGTGACCGAGGCGGGCACGCGCACGGCGTAGCCCACGCCGGCGCACTCGATGACAGCGAGGTCGGGGGTCTTTTTGGTCAAAATGCCGCTGAGGCTGTAGATCATATCGGTCTCCTTTTACCGCCCCGGCAGGCGGCTGAGCTGGTTGCCGCGGCAGTGGCAGTGGGTGATGGCCATCGCCAGCGCGTCGGCGGTGTCGTCGGGCTTGGGCACGGCGTCGAGGTGCAGCAGCACCCGGGTCATTTCCTGAATTTGCTTTTTGACTGCCTTGCCGTAGCCGGTGACCGCCTGCTTGACCTGCATCGGCGTGTACTCGCATACCTCGACGCCGCACTGGGCGGCCGCCAGCAGGATGACGCCGCGCGCCTCGGCCACGCCGATGACGGTGGTCTGGTTGTGCTGGTAGTAGAGCTTCTCGATGGCCAGCACCTGCGGTGCGTAGCGGCGGCAGATATCCAGCACGCCGTCATAGATCTCCACAAGGCGCGTCTCGAACGGGGTGTCCTTGTCGGTGTTGACGGCGCCGTAGGCGACGGGGGCAAACCGGTTGCCGGAATACTCCAGCACGCCCCAGCCCACGATGGCATAGCCCGGGTCGATGCCCAGCACCCGCATACGCGCGCCCCTTTCCGCGGTGTTCCGCAACATGTTGTGGCCCGCGACGGGCACACCCCCAGTGATACATGCTATAGTATAGCACAAACCCCGTGCGGGGGCAAGAAAAATGGGCAAAATAAAACCCGACGATACCGAATGAGATATCGTCGGGAATCAGTGGACAGTACAGGACTCTTCCGCGCCCTGCGCGACTGCCCACAGGGCAGGTCGCGCGCCGGCGGGACGTGTGGTTTCTCACAAGACAAGCGGCCGGCCCCGGTACCGTGCCAGACCGCAGTTTGTTGGATGCCTCTTTTACGCCGGCACGGGCTGTTCGAGTCCTGCTTTTAAATTCCACTGAGAGAAGGGCCCCCAAACTTTCGTTTGGGGGCCCTTCAGACTGTCGAGAAACTGGTATTCCAGCGTTCAGGCCAGGACAGGGGTTTCAATATTTAGGAATGGTTCGAATAAGGAGAGGAAAAGATTTTTCAAGAAAAGTTGTAAAAGGACCTTTCCATCATGTGAATGGCCCGCTCTCCACTTGTGGATTGCCAGCTTTTTCAGATTCATGGCAGCAAACTTGAGCCTCACCCAGTTGCTTACCTGAGCCAAGCCTCTGTATTGCGTATAGCGCATGCCGTGCTTTTCTTTCGCATCGGCAAACACCCGCTCGATTTTCTCTTTTCGCAGCCGGTACAAGTCCGCATATTCCGGTGTGTACCTGGCATCCTCCGCCAGCTCCACATAATCCTGCCAGATATGCCGCTTTACCGTTTTCTCACATTTGGCGCTCTGCGTACATAACGCTCTGGTCGGGCAGCTTTCACATATATACGGGCGGCTGGTATATTCCCGATATCCCTCCCGGTCAGTCGTGGCATAATGCAGAATCTTGTATTCCGGGCAAATCACGCAGTCATAATATTCATCGTACACATATTGCCACCATGGATGTCCGCCCTTTTTGGTCATGGGCCGTTTGTATGCGGTAGATAATACCCTGTTGCTGTCAAATATCCTCTTGCAGATCCATGGCGTCTTGTAGGCACTGTCCGCTACCACTGTCTTGTGTTCCGGATATCTCTCGCACAATTTGTCATATAACGGGTCGAACGCGACGCTGTCATGTACATTGCCGGGAGTAACTTCTGCTTCTAAAATATATCCGTGCATATCACACGCTGTATGCGCTTCATAAGCAAAGCATTTCTTGTGTTCTCCCTTGTGGAACAAGCCGCTCTCCGGGTCTGTTGTGGATACCACTACCTCTTTGGTTTCGCTTGCCTCTTGTGGACCGTCGTCTTTGGTGCTGTCATCCCTTCCGGATGTACCGTTCCCGCCGTTTGGTTTTTCCGGAAG
>CANRLV010000105.1 GCA_947631565.1 uncultured Gemmiger sp.
CGCTTTGGTTGACCTGCTCGACGTGGTCGCCCACGCGCTTGACCATGTTGAACCACGGGTTGCGCCGCGCCTCGCAGACCGAGAACACAAGGTCGAGGTCCGGCCGCGCGCGCTTGAGGGCGAAAGCGTTTTGGATGTCGGCCGCCGTGCGCAAGGGGCTCGTGATGTCGAGGTCGATGTACCAGTCATACCGCGCGCCGAGGCGCTGCTCCATGCGGGCCAGTGTGTCCTGAAAGACCGCCATCTTGGGCACGCGGTCCCCGCCCAGGGCGGCGCCGCGCGGCAGATAGACGACCTCCGGATACTGCGCCGCCACCAGGTCGGCCAGGGGCTGGCTGTCGGTGTTGAGGGCGATGTCGGCCTGCACATCGGCCGGCAGGCCTTTGCAAAAGAGCTCGGCCGCGCTCAGGGTATAGTAGACCAGCGGCCTGCCGCAGAAGGTCTTGAGGTTCTTGTTGGCAAAGCCTTTGCTGCCGGCCCGCCCGCAGATGCTGATGAGAAGATGCTGCATTGTCTGTGCTCTCCTTGCCTGCCGTGCCCGCTCAGGGCGTTTGCCCCAGCGCCAGCCGCAGCACCTGTGCCGCCGTCGCCGGGGGGTTGACGCTGTCGCCCCCGGGGCCGAGGGCATACTCCAAAAAATATTCCATCTCGCGCTCATAGCGGCGGTTGACGGGTTCTTCATACCGCTGCACGCTGCCGTTTGGCAATGTGAGGGTGCCGGCGCCGAAATCCGCCAGCAGCGAGCCGTCGGCGAAAAACAGCTCCAGCGTGCGGCGGTAGCCGCGGCCGAAATAGTCGAGATGCACCTCGCCCGCCATGCGCGGCCAGCGCGCGATGTACAGGGCGATGTCGTCGGAATCAATTTCAAGCTCGCTGTACGTCCCGCGCAGGCAGTGCGCCTCGGCCGGCGGGCCGAACAGGTCAACGAGATAGTCCCACTCATGGATGAGGTCGATGGCGACGCCGCCGCCCAGGTCCCGGTGGGCGCTGTAGACCGTGCGGTAGTCGACGCCCGGCCGCCATTCCGGCAGATAGCTCGAGCACAGCACCCGCGCGCAGTAGGGCCGGCCCAGTGTTGGCAGGGCTTTTTTGAGCGCCAGCATCGTGCCGCACCAGCGCATCGGCGCCGCCACATAGGCTTTCTGGCCGGGGTCTATAAACGCCGCCGGGTCCAGCGCCGGGTCGTCAAAAATGGGCTTTTCGAGGAACAGCGCCCCGGCTTTGCCGCGCACGGCGGTCAGCGCCTGCGCGTGCAGGGCAGTGGGATTGGTGATGAACACCAGGTCATAGAACGGCCGCGCGGCCGGGTCGGTCAGGTCGGTGAACTGCGCGCGCAGCAGGTCCGCCGCGCCGGGGCGCAGGGGGCGCGCCGCATCGCTGCGCAGCGCGTCGGCCTGCAATGGCAGGCCGCGTTTTTGGCACAGCGCCGTCAAATTTTGCAGGTGCCGCGTGCCGATGGAGCCCAGCCCCACGAACAGCGCGGTCAGCGGGCGGGGTTCAGGCTTTTGCATCGCCGGGCTCCTTTTCTGCTTGGTAGATGGGCACCGTGACCGTCGCCCCGCCGATGATGCCGGGGTCGGCCGCCTGCCTGCGCTCGCCGGTGTGCTGCACGGCGTCCATCAGGTCGATGGCGGCCAGGTCTTTCTCAAAGCTCCAGCGGGGCAGTTCTTTCCCGCGCAGCACGGCGAAGAAGTTGAGCAGCTCGTCGACGTAGGCGTTCTCGACGATGTTGTCGCTGTAGCGCGGGTCATGCTCGAACGAGCCGTAGGTATCAACAAACTGCTTGTCGCCGCCGCGGAATTCATACAGGGCCTTGGGGTTGCCCTCCCAGAAAAGGTGCACGCCGTCGCCGAAGCACTCAAAATTGCGCACGGCCTTGGGGGATACGACGTCCGCGACCACCACGCCCTGCGTACCGTTTTGGTGGCGCAGCAGCAGCGTGGCGGTGTCCGGGTAGGGCAGGCCGAGACCGGACACGGTGTGCACCTCGCAGGATGCCTGCGCCCACGGCCCGAAGGCGTCCAGCAGCCAAGGCAGGTCGATGCCCAAAATCTCGCGCACGCCGCCGGTGCGCGCCTCGCCGACAAAGAAGCTTTTGTAATTCTCCCACGGGTGCCAGTCCGGCAGGTATTGGCCGATGTGGTAGATGTACTGCATCGGCTTGCCGTAGGCGGCGGCCTGCTGTTTGATATACTGCGTCTCGCGCCGGTAGAGCATGGTCGAGGACAAAAACAGCGGCAGACCCTTTTCTTTCGCTTTGGCGATGTTCTCCCGGTAGCCGTCGGAGACAAGATTGAGCTCGGTGAAGACCGGCAGCCCGGCGTCCAGCAGCTGCCCGATGATGGCGGCGTGGGCCAGCGGCGCCGTGCAGACGAGCGCGGCGTCGTAGGTCTCGGGCCCGGCGGCGAGCGCTGCCGGGATGGAATCGAATGCGGCGTCGACGAGGCCGAGCGAGAGCGCCTCGGCGCGGCGGCCCTCTGCCGTATCGACGCCCGCGATGCGGATGCCGGCGTCGATGCCCTTGGCCAGGCGCGCGCGGCGCTTGCCCATGCTGCCAAGACCAACTAAAAGCAGGTGCATATCCGTTCTCCCTCTATCAAAATTTTGGACGGGGCTGCGCGTTGACGAGCAACGGAAAACCGTCGTGCCCGCCCGTCGGACAACTGCGTTGTTCGCCGTTTGGGGCAACGCCTGTTTCCCTCTTTATATGCCGTGCAACTGCGCACCCCCGTCCTGCATCGTCAGTTTGCGTCATAAAAAACCCGGGGCTTTGCAAAATCAAAGGTCAGCAGCGTGCGCACGATGTCGCCGCTGGTATCCTTGCCGCGGTAGGGGCTGACGGCGGCGCGCGCCTGGGCGGCAAAGTCCGGCGTCAGCACGGTGCGGACAGCGGCCGCGATGGCCGCCGTCTTGGCCGGGCAGCAGAGGACGTTCGCGCAGACCGGCCGCCCGGCCTGCCGGTCCCCGATGTTGACGGCCGGCACACCGAAGGTGGGCGTCTCGACGACACCGGAGGAGGAATTGCCCACCACCGCCGCCGCGTACCGCAGCGCCGAAAGGTAGCGCTGTGCCCCCAGGCTCTGCACAAAGGCGGCACGGCCGGGGCGGGCGGCGGCGAAGGCACGCAGCGCCGCCGTGCACGCCGCGCCGCCGGCGTCGGCGTTGGAGCCGGTGCACAGCCAGAACACCCCCGGCACCTCGTCCAGCGCCGCGGTCAGGGCCTGCGCCAGCGCCGTCGGCTCCGGCGCGCCGGGCGCCGTCTCGGGGTGCAGCGTGACGAGCGCGAACGGCCCGGCCAACTGCGGCAGGCCGGTGCTTTGCGCCAATTCGGCGCGGGGCAGCGGGGTCAGGGCGCGCAGGTTCTCGTCCCCCAGGCCCCCGACGTTGAAAACGGTGTCGGGCGCGGCGCCCATGCGCACGAGGCGCGCGGCGCTTTCGGCGTTGGAGGGGAAATGCAGCGCCGCCATCTGGGTGATGCAGTGGCGGTACCAGTCGTCGGCGGCGCCGCGGGTGACGTCCCCGCCCGAGATGTGGGCGACGGGGATGCCGCGCGCCGCGGCGGCCGCGGCAACGGCAAAAATTTCATACCGGTCGCCGAGCAGCAGCACGGCGTCCGGCGCCGTGCCGGCCAGCCACGCGTCGAACACCTGCACGGTGCGGGCGATGGTCTGCGCGACAGGCTCCGGCGTCTCGGTAAAGATCTCCAGCCAGGCATCGATGCAGGCGGCGATGTCGGCGTCGGCCTCGATCTCGGTCACCGTGCGGCCCAGCCACGGGCACAGGTGGGCTCCGGTCACGGCCAGGCGCAGCGTGCACCCCGGCGCGGCGGCCAGCTTTTGCAGCACGGGGCGCAGCAGCCCGTAATCGGCGCGGGTGGAGGTGACAGCGGCGATAGTCCGGTGCGGCATGGCTTATACCTCGATCTTTTCGTCGGCGGCAAAATCGCGCTTGGCGGCTTGCCCCAAAACCTCATGCCAGCGCATGGGCGAGATGCCGTCGCCGGGGCGCTTGGTGGTGAGGTTCTCGGCCGTGAAGGTCTCGCCCTTTTGGATGGCCCGCGCGGCCACGATGCTCTTGCGGGCGACGGCCTTGTTGGGCGCCTCGCTGGCCGTCACACGCTTGCCGCCGCCGCCCAGCGCGGCCTCGGTGTGGCGCACGGCCTGCACGAGCGCGCGCAGGCCGGCGGGGTCGAGGCTCGCCTGCTGGTCGGGGCCGGGCAGGCTGCGATCCAGTGTGAAATGCTTTTCGATGACGGTCGCGCCCAGCGCCACGGCGGCCACCGCGCACTCGACGCCCGGCGTGTGGTCCGACAGCCCCACCGGCAGGCCGAACTGGTCGTACAGGTCCAGCATGGCGGTGAGGTTGGCGTCCTCATACGGGGTGGGGTACTGGGTGTTGCAGTGCAGCACCGTCACCGCCGGGCAGCCGCCGTCGTCCAGCACACCGATGGCGTCGGTGATCTCGTCCAGCGTGCTCATGCCGGTGGAGAGCAGCACCGGCGTGTGCAGGGCGGCCATCTCCTCCAAATACGGCAGGTTGGTGATCTCGCCGGAGGGGATCTTCAGCAGCGGCAGGCCCAGCGTGCCCAGAAAGCGCACGCTGGGGATATCGAACGGCGCCGACAGGTACTGGATGCCGATACTGTCACAGTACTCCTTGAGCTCTTTGTGCGCCGCGAAATCGAAGTGCAGGCGGCGTATCATCTCGAGCTGGCTCTCGGCGGCGTCGGTGGTCTGCTTCTGGTAGGCAGCCTTCTCGGCAAAGCGGCTGACGACCAGCTCCGGCACGGCGGTCTGGTACTTGACGATGTCGGCACCGCAGTCCTTGGCGACGCGGGCCATCTGCTTGGCCATTTCCAGGCTGCCGTTGTGGTTGACGCCGGCCTCGGCGAT
>CANRLV010000106.1 GCA_947631565.1 uncultured Gemmiger sp.
GGCACGCTGAACACCGCCCACCACACGGCGGTGAGGGCGAAGATGACGGTCAGGCAGGTGAGCGTGGGCACGCCGACGGCGTTCATGACCAGAAAGATGACGAGCGGGATGGTGGAGCCGCCGATGTAGCCGAGACCGTAGCCCAGCGTCGAGACGCGGTCCATGCGGTCCTCGGTGGTGATGTCGGTCAAAAAGGCGTCATAGTAGATGCAGGAGGCATCGAACCCGACCACGCTGACGATGTACAAAACAAGGATGAGCAGCGCCGTGCGGTCGGCGGCGGCCGCCGAGGATGTAAAGTCCATGCCGGGGGTGAAGGCGAGCCCGGCGCAGGCCAGCACACCGATGCCCAAAAAGATGCTGAACAGCCTTTTGCGCATCCCGCGGATGTCACCGAATACGCCCAAAAACGGCGCTGCGACGGCGACGATGGCCATGGCGATGCTGGTGGCATAGCCCCAGGTGCTCATGCTGGAGACGGCGTCGGTGGTATAGCCGGCGACGGTGTCAAAAAAGATGGGCAGGATGGTGACGACGATGACCGAATGCACGCTGTTGGCCCAGTCATACATCATCCAGCTGACTTCCTGCCTGGTGTAGCCCTTGAGAAGCTTCATGCTCGACCCTCCGTTTCGCGCTGATTTGTCATTATTGTACCAGCTTGCGCGGGAAAATACAAGATATACAGGGCAAAACGCCGTCTGCCGGCACCGCGGGGTGCGCGCTCAGGCCGCATTAGCGTTGATGCCCTCGATCACCTTGCGGATGCCCAGCCAGACTGACAGGTCGGTAAATACCTCCACGATGCTGCCCCGGTCGGTGAACGGCGGTTCCTGCAGGACGGACAGGTCCTTCATCATCCCGTTGTGGACGATGTACTCGACGATCTGGTTGACGAAATAGATCTGCCGGCTGTCCAGGTTCGTATCGTTGAGATACTCGCCGAACGCCGCCTTGGCCGCGGCCATGTCCAAACCGACGATCTCCCGCACGAACTCCCCCAGCGGCTTTTTACCATACTCGGCCTCGTAGTCCTGCCGGGTGCCAAGCTCGCTCCAAAGGATCTTCTCCAGTGAGGCGATGTCGGTCGCGGTCAGGGGCAGATTGCTGTGCAGCTTTTTGATGGCAACCTGGTCCTGGTTCTGGCGCACATAATATTCGGCCTTGGCCTTGTAGTTGTTGAGGTCGTCATTCTCCAGCTCCGATTCGTGCCAGTTGATATCGAGGATCTCGTCGTCAAAGTTGGTGGTATAGAGCAGCTTGCCGGTCGGGATATACTTCATCAAATCCCGCAGATTTTCGCGGATGGCCTCAAAATCTGCGATGCCGGCGCGCTCCAGGTAATCGGTATGCAGGATCTTATCGATCAGGTCCGCCTGCGCCATGATCTCCGGGATATTGGCCACGCCCGCAATGCCGTTTACCTTTTTGAGCAGGTCGGCTCGCGCGCGGGCATACTTTTTTCCGGCCAGACAGGCAAGCTCGATGCCATAGAGCAGCACGTCAAAGCGCAGTGCCTTGGCGTCGTCGGTATCGGGCAGGATGATCGGCGCCAGCTCCTGCCCCATGAGCAGCGTATCCTCATAGGTGAGCGCCCTGTAATTTTCCGGCACGGCATACAGCTCGACATACTTGAGATGCTGCCGGACGGCAAAATTCTCTTTGTCCAGTTCCTGCACCTTGCGCACCATATCCGCCACCAGTGCTTCACGGAAAGCGATCAGCTCCGGTGTTTGGCAGGCGAGGTCTTGCAGCTTGAAAGCGAGCTGCGCCTTGCGGTGGAAGATTGCCCCCTGCAGGGCAATCAGATTGGCCGTCGGTTTGCCCTTGTTGACGCGGAAAAACTCAAAGTTGCCGCAGAAATCAAAGATATAGAATTTATCTTTATCGGCGCCGTCCATCAGCCCCGGGCACAGGCGCGTGCCGCGGCCGATCATCTGCCAGAATTTGGCTTTGCTCATCACCTTTTTGAAAAAGACCAGGTTCAGCACCTCCGGCACGTCGATGCCGGTGTCCAGCATATCCACCGAAATGGCGATCTGCGGCAGCTTTTTCGGGTCCGAGAACTCGTCGATGGCGGATTGGGCGTAATTGATATAGTTGTCAATGACCTTGGCGCAGCCGTTCAGGTGCGGGTATTCCCTGTTGAACACCTCGAGGATCTTCTCGGCATGGGGATGATTGCGGGCAAAGATGATGGTCTTGCCGATTTTCTGGCCGTAGTCGATCTTAAGGCCTTCGGTCATCAAAATGTGCAGCACTTGGCGGATGGTGTCCTCGTTGAGCACCCAGTCGTTGAGGGCTGAGGATGCGATCTGCTCCGGCATATCGCCGTTTTCATCCGCAAAGGTATCCTCATAGGCGGCTCTGTCGTCGTCGGAAAGCTCATCGTAGGCGATGCCGCGCTCAATAAATTTGAGCTGTGTTTCCACGCTCAAAAAATCGACGAGATAGCCATCCTTTACGGCCTGTGCCAGGTCGTAGGCATAGGTAGGCACACCGTTCTGCAGCTCGAACACCTCATAGGTGTTTTTGTCGATCTCGTCCTTGGGGGTGGCGGTCAGGCCAACCAGCGGGGCATCGAAATAATGGAAGATATCGCGGTACTTGTTGTAGATGGATCGGTGCGCCTCGTCACAGATCACAAGGTCAAAGTGGCCGCAGGTGAACAGCTTGCCCTCGTCGTCCTTGACGGCGTCGATGCAGTTCATCATCGTCTGGTAGGTGGAAAAGACGCCGTGGGCGCTGTAATTCTCTTTGTCCTCGCAGAGGTTGGTCACCGAGAGATCGGGCAAGAGGTTGACAAAGCTGCGTTTGGCCTGTGTGACCAGGCTGTTGCGGTCGGCCAAAAACAGGATGTTCTTGACCCAGCCGTGGTCCAGCAGCACCTTGCACAGGGCGATGACGGTGCGGGTCTTGCCGGAGCCGGTAGCCATGACCAGCAGCGCCTTGCGGCGGTTCTTTTCGTCCAGCGCCTGGCACACCGCCCTGATGGCGCCCTCCTGATACCAGCGCCCGGCGATATGGCGGTCCACCATAATGCTCTTCAAGCCCGTGCGCAGCGACTGCAGGTTGAAGAGCTTTTCAAGATCGCGCTTGGAAGAGATGGTGGCCACCCGGCGCTCCGGATAGATTGGGTCCTGGATACGGGTCTCAAAGCCGTTCGAGAGGAAAATGACCGGGCGGCGATGGTATTTTTTCTCCAAAATATCGGCATAGAGCTTGGCCTGCTGGCGGCCCTTGCTCACGTCCACGCAGGTGCGCTTGGCCTCGATGACCGCCAGCGGGCGGCCATCTTGCCCGTAGAGCACATAGTCGGCATAGCCGACCTCACTTTTGTTGGGCATACCGGGCAGCTCGACCTCGTTGAGCCAGTCCTGTCCTTCGGTCCAGCCAGAGTCCAGCAGCATGGCATCGATGTACAGCTTGCGGGTCTTGTATTCGCTGAGTTCCAGCGTCTTGGAAACATAGTTCTGCTGCTGTTCCTGCCGCCGGGCGGTCAGCTCCGCCCGCAGGGCTTGATTTTCCGCCATCAGGGCGGAGAGGTCGATGTCCGGTTCCGCCGGTGCCGAGGCCGGCACAGCGGCGGGCCGCTGCGCTGCCAACAGAGCCGGGTCGTATGGCTTGGAGACGAAGTTTTTGACATAGCAGCAGGCGATGAAGTCAAAGAACTCATACAGGTTTTGCAGGCAGAGCGCGGCCTCGTCCGCGCCGAGCTTTTTGCCGGTGTGGGCGGCGTTGTTGCCCATACGGCGTATGTAGTTCATTTTGTTGTAGAGGGGCTCCCCCACCAGCTCGCGGAACTCCTCGGCACTGAGCAGCGTGACCAGCGCGGGCTGGTAAAACGGCACTTCCAAGCTTTCGTCCACGCTGTACATCCACTTGACGGCATACTCCATCGCCCGCCGGCAGTTGAGCACGGCCGCCGCCGGGTCGATGGGGTATATCTTTTCCGCCGACACCGCGATTTGGGCGAAAGGAGCCAGGCGTGGGTCGGTGAGGTAGAGGTCGAAGTTGGTCATGGGAAGCACCTCTTTTCAGTGAATACGCATTTTGGTGTACGCGCTATAATATGTAAGGTTGAAATGATTATTTTTAGAGATTCCCCAACAAAATATTTTGATTTGTCAGTGTGTCGGACGAAAGTAACAAACTGCTCTTGTAGACCTATATCTGGTATTGGAATAATAACTTGACCGAGATTTTTTCTGCTTATACGTTTCCTGGTGCTGCCAGTCACTGATGACCCAATCTGGCTTGCATATTGCGGGGTCATTGTATATGCCACAAAAAATTCCGGCATCACAAAGCTTTGCAACCGAATAATGCTACAGTCAACGGCAGTGATACATTTACCTAAACCATCCGGTATGATGCAAGCCCGTCCAATGGGGTCTGGAAGCCTTGATATAAGGATATCGTTTGGTAAAACTTCTGTGCAATTCAATCGGACGTAGGTTTCCTCATCAATATACCGTGCCCTTTCTCTTTTGTCCAAGTAAACTCCATTTCCAACATTTCCCGTCTGTATCAGTCGGATGCCATCATCCGCTTGATCTTTACTTTCGATCCAATCTCCATCGGTAAACACGGCACATACCTGCGCTATAGATTTACATTTGGTATCATCGCCGCTATAGTCCCCAAACATCTCTACAAATCGTTAAGGAAAGAATCGAAGATGGTGCAAACGAAAAAGCAATCCTGGCATTCCCAGCAACTGCCCTTTCGT
>CANRLV010000107.1 GCA_947631565.1 uncultured Gemmiger sp.
TCGGGCTCGAGCGCATCGCCATGCTCAAGTACGGCATCAACAACATCGGCCTGATGTTTGAAAACGACCTGCGCTTTTTGCGGCAGTTCAAAGGGTAAGGAGGGGCAAAGCCATGAAAGTACCGTTCAGTTGGCTCAAAGAATACGTCGATATCGACGTGACCCCGCAGGAATTGCAGCAAAAGCTGTTCGGCTGCGGGTTTGAGGTCGAGGAGCTCATCGACCTGTCCGGCGGCATGGACAAGGTCGTCGTCGGCGTCGTGACCGAGTGTGTGCCGCAGGAGGGCACGCACCTGTACCTGTGCAAGGTGGACTGCGGCGACTACGGGCACGACATCGCCATCTCGACCGGCGCGCCCAACGTCTACGCCGGTATGCACTGCCCGGCGGCGCTGGACGGGTCCACCCTGCCCGGCGGCGTGCACATCACGGCACGCAAGATGCAGGGCGTTGTCTCCAACGGGATGCTCTGCTCGGGCGAGGAGCTCGGCCTCAACGAGGACCTGTTCCCCGGCGCCGAGGTCTACGGCCTGCTCGACCTGCCCAAGGACACCGCACCCGGCGCCGACATCGCCCCCATCGTGGGGCTGGACGACTGGCTGTTCGACATCGCCGTCACCGCCAACCGCGCCGACTGCCAGAGCGTGCTCGGCATCGCGCGCGAGGTGGCGGCCGTGCTGGGCAAGCCGCTCGCCATGCCCGCCACCGGCTACACGGCCAGCACCCGCACCGACCCGCGGCTGTCCATCACCGTCACGGCGCCGGACCTCTGCCCGCGCTACATCGGGCACTATGTGCACGACATCACCCCCGGCACCTCGCCGCGCTGGATGCGCCGGCGGCTGGCGCTGTGCGGGCTGCGCAGCATCTCCAACGTCGTCGACATCACCAACTATGTGATGCTGGAGATCGGCCAGCCGATGCACGCCTTTGACATGGACACGCTGGAAAGCTGCGCCATCATTGTGCGGCGCGCTGACCCCGGCGAGAGCATCACGACGCTGGACGGCAAGCAGTTCGCCTTGACGCCGGAAAATCTCGTCATCTGTGACGGCGAAAAGCCGGTCGCGCTGGCCGGCGTCATGGGCGGCCTCAACAGTGAAATTAAAGATACCACCACCCAGCTGCTGTTCGAGAGCGCCAAGTTCGCGCGCGACAACATCCGCAAAACGGCCCGCGGCCTTGGCCAGAACACCGACGCGTCCAGCCATTACGAGAAGGGCATCGCCGAGTACACCACCGAGCTCGGCATGGCCCGCGCGCTGCACCTGATCCAGGAATTGGGCTGCGGCGAGGTGACGGCCAGCCACTTTGACGTCAAGGACGGCCGGCCCAACACCGGCGAGGCCAAGCCCCACACCTTTACGGCCAGCGTGAAGGGCATCAACGCCATCCTGGGCATCGAGGTGCCGCAGGCCGCCATCGTTTCCATCCTGCGCCGGCTGCAGTTCACCGTCACCGTCGGCCGCGACGACGATACCCTGACCGTGACCGCCCCGTGCTGGCGCGAAGACATCGAGATCGGCGAGCCCGACCTGGCCGAGGAGGTCATCCGCGAGTACGGGTATGAGCACATCGTGCCCACCTTCCTTAAAACCGCGCAGGTCACGGGCGGCGGCCTGACCGCCGACCAGCAGACCCGCGCCGCGCTCAAGCGCGCGGCCTGTGCGCAGGGCTTCTGCGAGGCGTCGACCTTTGCCTTCTACTCCGAGGCGGAGCTCGATATGCTGCACATCGCCCCCGACGCGCCCGAGCGCACCGTCGTGCGTATCCTCAACCCCATCTCGTCCAACCTGACCATCATGCGGCCGCTGCTGGCGCCGTCGCTGCTGAACGTTGCGGTCGAGAACCTCAAGCGCGGCAACACGGCCGGGCGGCTGTTCGAGGTGTCCAATATCTACATTCCCAAGCAGCTGCCGGTCACCGAATTGCCGGAGGAGCGCCTGCACCTGGGTCTCATCGCCTTTGGCGCCGACGAGGACTTTTTTGCCATGAAGGGCGCGCTGGAAGAGATCGGGGCCGGCTTCGGCCTGACCTTTTCCGTCGAGCGCGCCGAGGCTCTGCCCTGGCTGCACCCCGGCATCTCGGCCTGGCTGCTGTGCGAGGGCGAGCGCGTGGGCTGGTTCGGCAAGCTGGCCAACGATGTGACCGCCGAGCTCAAGCTGCCCAAGGACAGCCGCGGCAGCCAGGTCATCTACCTGGCCGAGCTCGACTACCCCACGCTGATGGCCCATGCGCACAGCGGCGTGCGCTATGCCCCGCTGCCCGCCAACCCCGCCGTGCAGCGCGACCTGGCGCTGGAGGTGGACGAGAGCGTGACCTGCGGTGCCCTGATCGACGAGATGCGCCGCGCCTGCCCCACCCTGGGCGAGGTCAAGCTGTTCGATCTGTACCGCGGCGAAAACTTGCGCGCCGGGCGCAAGAGCATGGCCTTCACGCTGGAGTTCCTGCCCGGCGAAAAGCCGCTGGAGCCCGCCGACGTGGACCGCGCCGTCAAGAAGATATTGGGCAACCTGAAATACCGCCTGAACGCCGAGCAGCGCTGAAAATCGCCCTGCCGCGTCAAATGGGCGGCGGTCCTGCCGGCAGCTTTTGCGCCGCCGGCACCCGCCGCCCCTTGATTTTAAGGCTGCGGCGTGTTATAACTGTGGATAGACCGAACATTTGTGGAAGGGGGCCCCTGTGATGGCGGAAAACGGATCTGCGCCGCGGCGTATCTCGACCGCGGCCGCCAGCGGCGGCCACTCCCCTGCTGTTTCCGATACCTCCTCCGCCGCGCTGGACGTCGAGGCCATCCGCCGCACCATCGAGCGCAGCCAGGAATTTGGCCTGCCCGCCAAGCCGGCACAGCCCGCCAAAGCCCCCGCTGCCGCACAGCCGGGCGCCCGTCGCCCCGCCGCCGCACCGGCAAAGCAGGACACCGCCCCCCTCATCCCGACCGCGCGTATGTTCTATGACCAGGACCGGGACCCGGACTTCCCGCCGCAGCGCGCGGCCGCGCCGCGGCACCGCGCCCGGGGGCGCAAAAAGCCGGTCCGCCGGGGCGATGTGGTGCTGCTGGTGCTGACCTTTTTGTTCAGCGTGGTGCTGCTGGTCAGCGGCGGCGTGCTCGTCAAGCGGTACCTGGACGACCGCAAGACACAGGAAGATTTTGCCGACCTGCAGACCCTGCTGCCGGCCCCGGCCCCCGCGGCGGATGCCGATGCAGCGCCCGCGCCCGACCGTTTTGCCGCCCTGCAGGCCCAAAACCCCGACTGTGTAGGCTGGATCCGTATCCCCTACACCGAGCTGAGCTACCCGGTCATGTACACGCCCGCGCAGCCCAACTACTACCTCAAGCACGCGTTCGACGGCACCTACAGTGACTACGGCGTGCCCTACCTTGACGAGGACTGCACGCTGACCGCCGACGGCCATTCCAACAACCTGATCATCTATGGCCACAACATGAAGACCGGCATCATCTTCGGGCCGCTGACGGGCTACCTGCAGCAGGATTTCTATACCGTGCACCCCACCGTGCAGCTGGACACCCTGTATGACAGCGCCGAGTATGAGGTCTTCGCCGCCTTTGAGATCGACGTCGTCGACGACCCAGGCTTCGTCTACAACGAGTACTACGACATGGACGAGGAAACGTTCGACTGGTTCGTGGCCGAGGTCAAGCGCCGCAGCCCGGTAGACAGCGGCATCACCCCCGTGTACGGCGAGGACCTGCTCACGCTTTCGACCTGCGAGTATGACACCGCCAACGGCCGGCTGGTGGTCTGCGCCCGCCGGGCCGGTGCGGCCGCTTAAAAAAATGAGGTTTTGCCCCGGCAGACCTGCGAAAGCAAGGTGCAGACCGGTCCCGCTTGCCGCCGCGGCGGCAATGTGCTATCCTGTATACACGCGCCCTCCGCGGCGGCCTTTGGTGTAAAGGGTCGGAAAAAGGAGCCCGCGCGCATACCAGGTAGCCGTTGCCCTTGACGGCTACCTGTTTTTGCACGCCGGGCCATAAAGGTGACGTCACCCTCTGCCGCCCGGCGGCATAGCATACGATACCATCAAGAATACCGGAGGTACTGCCTATGTGCGGCATCGTTGGTTTTACCGGCACGGCCCAGGCCGCGCCCATCCTGCTGGACGGGTTGGCCCGGCTGGAATACCGCGGCTATGATTCGGCCGGCATCGCGGTGCAGGATGCTGCCGGCAAGATCGAGGTCGTCAAGACCAAGGGCCGGCTCAAGGTGCTCAGCGATATGACCGACGGCGGCCGGGCCGTCAAGGGGCAGTGCGGCATCGGCCACACGCGCTGGGCCACCCACGGCGAGCCCAGCACCCGCAACGCCCACCCCCACTATTCGCGTGAGGACAAGGTCGCCGTGGTGCACAACGGCATCATCGAGAACTACCAGGAGCTCCGGGAGCACCTGGTCCGCCAGGGCTATACCTTCGCCTCCCAGACCGACACCGAGGTCGTGGCGCAGCTGGTGTACCACTACTATACCGGCGCCTCGGCCGGCGACGCGCTGGACGCCATCACCCGCATGATGGTGCGGGTGCGCGGCTCCTACGCGCTGGGCATTCTGTTCAAGGACCAGCCCGGCGTCATCTACGCCGTGCGCAAGGACTCGCCCCTCATCGTGGGGCGGGCCAAAAACGGC
>CANRLV010000108.1 GCA_947631565.1 uncultured Gemmiger sp.
AGCTCTCGCTCTTCCTCTTCTATTCTCTCACTTCAAACAGCAATTGTACACAACGGGCTGTCTATTGGCGGTTACTTTTATTGACTCACCGCTGTGCCATCCAGGCGTCGATGCGCCCGCTGTACAGTGCGGGCCACTGTGCGTCGAAGTCGGCGAACAGCGCCTTATAGTAATCCGCCTCGGCGGCGTCGGGCGGGCTTTGCCGCGCGTAGCAATAAAGCGTCACGCCGTTTTGCAGAGCAAATTCCGTCACATAGGTATAGTGTGCGGCGGCGGGCGTGGCGGTGCGCAGGGCGGTGTTGACACGGCCGACGAGGCTGTCGTCCTGCCGGTCGGTGACCATCACGTAGCGCGACGTCCACACACCGGTCGGGAAGCCGTGCACCGAGGGCACGCTGTTCTCCCACAGGATCATGCTTTGCAGCGCGGGGTGAGTGGGGTCGCTGTAGGCGAACGCGGTGCCGCTGTAGCCGTCCGAGTCGATGTTGATGTACACCGTCTCATCCGGCGCGCAGTGCTCCAGCACAAAATCCGTGACCGCGCGTATGGCGGCCAGGTCGGTGCGGCGGGTGATGTCCAGGCTTTCATTGCTCAAAAGCGGCGTGGATACGTTGGCGCCCGGCACCCGCAGCGCATTGCCGAAATTGACCAGCACGAACAGCGCGGCAGCCGCCGCGCCGGCCCGGGCCGCTGCGGCCGGCAGCGCGCACACCGCCGCCAGGCAGCAGAACGCAAGGCCCAGATACATCGGCGCCAGGATCAGGCTCTGGTGGTCGCCCAGGCTCTGCATACGGGTGAACAGCGCCATCGCCAGCACGCCGGAGGCCGCCAGCACCAGCGCGGGGACGCGGCGCTCCGGTTTGGCGCACGCCAGCACCAGCCCCACGGCGCACAGCGCCAGGAACAGCCAGCCCTGCCGCCCCGCCTGGACCTGCACGTTCGCCCAAAAGCCGCCGCCATAGTAAGCGCCGTAGGCGTCGGCGTAGTTCTCCGTGAGGGCGGTGTAAAAGGTCGGGGCCAGCGGCAGCGCCGCCGCGAGCCCGGCCGGGATGCCGAAGGTCAGCAGGTTTTGGAGCGTCCGCCCCAGGCAGCGGCGGCGTACCGCGCCCGCCAGCAGCACGGCCAGATAGCACAGCAGGTACGCCAGCAGCCAGAACATATACCAGCGGCGGGTCAGCATCAGGGCCAGCGCGGCCGCCCAGATCGCAAGCAGGCGCGGCGCCTGCCCGGCCAGCGTTTCGAACCGGTACCCGGCGGTGAGCAGCGCCAATGGGACCGCGAAGGCAAGGCCAAAGGCATCGGCCAGGCCGTGGGTGGCCGGCCACAAAAACATCGGCCACAGCACGGCGGCGGCCATGCACAGCGGGTAGTACAGGCGGATGCGGGGCGCCCAGGCGCTTCCCAGCCATTTGGCGCCCATGAGCAGCGCGAACCACATCGGCACAAAGCAGGTGACGGCATAGCTGATCATGAACCATTCCACCGTGCGCGGCAAAAAGAAATACGGCACGCTGATGAACAGGTTCAAAAACATCTTATAGTCGGCAAAAAGCAGGTTGTCCAGCAGCGTGCGCACGCCATAAAAGCCGTTGGTGGCAAAGCTGCCGAACAGCAGCGACTGCTTGGCGTAGTAGTTGATGGCGTCGGTCTCGTAGACCGTTTGCCGGTACAGCACCAACGCGGCGATGACCGCCGTCCCCGCCAGCGAGCCGACACCCCAGCTGATGAGGAAGGGCCTGTCCTGCCGGAGCCTTTGCCCCGGGAAGCACACCTGCCACACCGTGTGCAGCAGCAGCCACAGGGCCCCCGTGCACAGCAGCCACAGCATGGCCACGATCAGCAGCCCGCCGTAGGCGGTGATGGCCCCGCCCAGCAGGATGCCGGCCAGCAGGGCCGTGCCCGCCAACAGCCAGCGCGGCCCGGCCGGCAGGGCGGCCAGACCGTTCCTTATCCTTTGCAGCAGGTGTGCGTGCATACGGGGCGCATCCTTTCGGTCCTGTCCGGTAAAATCAGCACGCGGGCCGCTGCTTTGGCGCGGCCCGCGGTGCTGTGTCACTGTTCATCGTCAAAATAATCGCTGACGTCCCGCAATTCGCGTGAGACGGTGCGGCGCAGGCGGCCGGGCCGGCGTGCCGGGCGCTGGCGGTGCGGCGGGGGCACGGGCTGGGCCGTGGCGCGCGGGCGCGGCGCGGGGGCTGCGGGCGGGGGCACGGGGTCGCTCTCGGGGTGGCCGTCGGCGAAAGCGTGCATATGCGCGCCCAGCGCGTCCAGGTCCTGGTCGGCGGCGTCCAGTGCCTCATAAATGGCGGCGGTGGCGTTCTCCAGGTCCAGCGTGGCGGCGCTGAGCTTGTCGTCCACGCGGGCCAGGCGGCTGCGCAGCAGCAGCACCCCGGCCGAGATGCCGGCGGCGTGCTCGGCCATGCGCTGCTTTTGGGCGTCGGCCTCCTGCTGCAGACGTTTTTCGGCGTTCTCGGCATAGAGGCGGGCGTCGGCCAGAAGGCGGCGGGCCTCCAGGCGGGCATCGGCGAGTGGGTCGGCGGGGGCGATGCCGGCCTCGGCCATCTCGCCCTCGGCGGCGGCCTGTTGGGCCTCCAGCTCCTGCTGCAGGCGCACGATCTCCTGCTCCAGGTCCCGGGCGTGCAGCTGGGCGCGGTTGAGCGCGTCCTGCGTGGTCTGGCAGCGGGTGGTCTCGTGCCGGGTCTCCTCCTCGGCGGCGGCCAGCTTCTGCTCGGCCTCGTCGGCGCGCTGTGCGGCGGCCGCCAGGTCCTGCTGGAGCTTGTCCACACACAGGCGGGCGGCGTTCTGCTCCCCGGTCAGCCTGTCGACCTGGGCCTGCAGCTGGCGGATGCTCTCCTGATACTCGGCATTCTGGCGCTGGTGCTCGGCAGCAAGGGCATTCATGTACGCCAAAACGTCGTTTTTGTCAAAACCAAACAGGCTGGAACGAAACCCCTGCTCCTGCGCAAGGCCCTCCTGCGTCGGCATACCGTACCCCCCTTTGCTGCTTTTTCACCGGGCCCTTGCCGGGACAAAATCGACCGCGCCGCCGCAAAGGGACCGCGGCGGCGCGGGGCACGCTTGTGTTAAGAACGGTTGTTCAGGATGGTCAGCAGGTCGTTGAAGTAGTCGCCGTCGTCCTCTTCCTCCTCCGGCGCGGCCTGGGTGTCGGCGACCGGGGTCTCGGCCTGGGGCTCAAACACCTGGCTGAACACCGGGCTGGGCATGACCGGGTCGGCCGGCGCCACCGGAGCTGCCGGCGCCGCAGGGGCCTGCGCCTCGACCGCGGCCTGGATGGGCCCGTCCACGGCGGGCACCTTCTCAAAGCCGGTGGCCACGACGGTGATGCGCATCTCGTCGGTCAGGCTGTCATCAAAGGCGGTGCCCCAGATGATGTTGGCATCGGGATGGGCGGACTGGGTGACCATCGTCGCCGCGGTCTCGACATCGTCCAGGCCGATGTCATTGCTGGAGGTGATGTTGATGATGACGCCGCGCGCGCCGGAGATGCTGGTCTCAAGCAGCGGGCTGGAAACGGCGGCCTTGGCGGCAGCCTCGGCCTTGCCGGGGCCCTTGGCGGTGCCCACGCCCATGTGGGCGTAGCCGGCGTCCTTCATGACCGAGCGCACGTCGGCGAAGTCGAGGTTGATGAAGGCCGGGGTATTGATGAGGCTGGCGATGCTCTCGACGCCCTGACGCAGGACGTTGTCGGCCGCCTCAAAGGCGTTCATCAGCGTGATGCGCTCCTGGCTGATGAGCTTGAGGCGCTCATTGGGGATGACGATGAGGCTGTCGACGCTCATCATCAGGCCGGCGATGCCCTCCTCGGCGATGCTCATCTTCTTTTTGCCTTCAAAGGCAAAGGGCTTGGTCACGATGCCGACGGTCAGGATGCCCAGCTCGCGGGCAGTGGCCGCCACGATGGGCGCCGCACCGGTGCCGGTGCCGCCTCCCATACCGGCGGTGATAAAGACCATCTGCGCGCCCTTGAGGGCGTTGGAGATATCATCCTTGCTCTCCTCGGCGGCACGCTGGCCGACCTCCGGGTCAGCGCCGGCGCCGCGGCCCTTGGTCAGCTTGGCGCCAAGCTGGACCTTCTGGGTCGCCTTGGAGTTCATCAACGCCTGCTGGTCGGTGTTCATGGCAACGAACTCAATGCCTGCCAGACCGGCCTCCACCATACGGTTGACGGCGTTGCCGCCGCCGCCGCCAACACCAATGACCTTGATGTTGGTGATGTTCTGCATTTCTTCATCAAGGATGAATGCCATGAATATGTCCCCCTAAAATTTTATGTTCCGACGGATAAACGTACCCTGCACGGGCCACAGGCCCATTGGTAGGTATAGGATTCCTTATAAGGATATCAAAAATGCGTTGGTTTTTCAATACCTTCGGCGCAAATTGTAAAAAATTTTGCAAAGTTCCCGGCACCTTATACGAATTTTTGCTGAAAAATTTGTCGGTTTGACCTAATTTTCAGAGTCTGCGCCCTCCCCTGCTCCCGCGCGGTCCGCCGGGCGGCAGTCGGCCCCCAGCGCTGCCAGCGTGCGGCCCAGGTCGCAGTAGCCGCGCGCGATGTAGCCGGGGTCGCGCAGCGCCGTGGTCCCGTCCGCGGCCAGCGCCGCCACCGCCAGCGCCGCCC
>CANRLV010000109.1 GCA_947631565.1 uncultured Gemmiger sp.
ATGGGGAACCCGAACGGCTTTATGACCATCCCGCGCCAGGTGAGCACCGAGCTGCCGCCGCTGGAGCGCATCCAAAATTTCAACGAGTTCCATGTCCCGCTGCACACCGACGAGCAGCAGGCCCAGGGCGCGCGCTGTATGGACTGCGGCGTGCCCTTCTGCCAGAGCGGTATGCTGCTGGGCGGCATGGTCAGCGGCTGCCCGCTGCACAACCTTATCCCGGAATGGAACGACCTTGTGTATCAGGGCCACTGGGAGCTGGCGCTGCGGCGGCTGCTGGCCGCCAACCGCTTCCCGGAGTTCACCGGCCGCGTCTGCCCCGCCTTGTGTGAGGCCGCCTGCACCTGCGGCATGGCCACCGGGGACCCGGTCGCCGTGCGCGAGAACGAGCGCGCCATCATCGAGTACGGCTACGCCAGCGGCGCCATCCGCGCCGTGCCGCCGCCCGCCCGCACCGGCAAGACGGTGGCCGTGGTCGGTTCCGGCCCGGCCGGCTTGTCGGTGGCCGACCTGCTCAACAAGCGCGGGCACAAGGTGACGGTGTATGAGCGCGCCGACCGTGTGGGCGGGCTGCTCATGTACGGCATCCCCAACATGAAGCTGGAAAAGTGGGTCATCGAGCGCCGCGCGGCCCTGATGGAGGCCGAGGGCGTCGCCTTTGTGACGAACGCCGACGTCGGCGGCGATACCGGCCCCGGCCCCGCCGAGCTGGCCGCCCAGTATGACGCCGTCGTGCTGTGCTGCGGCGCCAGGCAGCCGCGCGACCTGCCCGTGCCGGGGCGCGATGCCGGGGGCATTTGGTTTGCCGTCGACTATCTGACCGCCGTCACCAAAAGCCTGCTCGACGCCCGCTTCTCCGACGGCGCCTGCCCCAGCGCCAGGGACAAAAAGGTGCTGGTCATCGGCGGCGGCGATACCGGCAACGACTGCGTGGGCACCGTCATCCGCCAGGGCTGCGCCGGCGTGACCCAGCTCGAGATGCTGCCCTGCCCGCCTGCACAGCGGGCCGAGAACAACCCCTGGCCGGAATGGCCCAAGGTCCTCAAGACCGACTACGGCCAGCAGGAGGCCATCGCCGTGTTCGGCGCGGAGCCGCGGCAGTGGCAGCGCACGGTCCGGGAGTTCCGCAAAAACGACGCCGGGCAGGTGTGCGGCGCCGTGGTGCAGGTCCTCGAAAGCAAGGTCGTGGACGGCCGCCCGGCGATGGTGCCCACCGGCGAGGAGTACACGCTGGACTGCGATATGGTGCTCATCGCCGCCGGCTTCACCGGCTGCGAGCGCGCGGTGGCCGACGCCTTCGGCGTTGCCTGCACGCCGCGCGGCAATGTGGCCGATACGGGCTTTGCCACCAATGTACCCGGCGTGTTCGTCTGCGGCGATATGCGCCGCGGCCAGAGCCTGGTCGTGTGGGCCATCCGCGAGGGGCGCGATGCCGCCGCGGCCGTGGACGAATTTTTGATGGGTTATACAAATCTGTAATATTCGGTCGGATTATACGGTTTGTATATTCAGTATGTCAAAAGCAGGGGCGGGCCCAAGGGCCCGCCCCGTCGCTGTATCGTATGTCTTTTACACTTCCACCAGCTCGTAGTCCCGGCTGCCGAAGCCGAGCGCGGCAGCGGCCTCCAAAATATGGCGGCCCTTGCGCGTCTCGACGCGCTCGACGAAATGGTCGCGGCCGCGGTCCCCCGAGGCAAACACGAGGTCGATGCAGGCCTGGTCGAGCGCCACCGGGTCCAGCGAGGACAGGATGCCGATGTCCTTCATGCAGGGGTCCTCGGCGACGGCGCAGCAGTCACAGTCGACCGAGAGGTTGACCATCAGGCTGACGTAGGCGGCCTTGCCCTTGAACCGTTCGGCCACGCTCATCGCCGCGTCAGCCATCGCCTCGGTAAAGGTGTCCTGCGCGGCGTGGTGGTCCCACACGACCGTCTGGTCGGTGCAGGTGCCGCCGGAATGGATCAGGCACTTGCCCACGCTGGACGCGCAGCCGATGGACAGCTGCTTGAGCGCGCCGCCAAAGCCGCCCATCGGGTGGCCCTTGAAGTGCGAAAGCACCAGCAGCGAGTCATAGTTGGCAAGGTTTTTGCCGACGAGGTTTTTCTTGAGCACTTTGCCGCCGGGGATGGTCAGCTCCAGATCGGGGCCCTCGGCGTCCAGCAGATCGACGGTGAAATAGCGGTTCCAGCCGTGGCTCTGCAAAAGACTCAAGTGCTTGGGCGTGGCGTTGCGCTCGCCTTCGTAGGCGGTGTTGCACTCGACCACGGTGCCCTGCACATGCTCGATCATGGGGCGCAAAAACTCCGGGCGCAGGTAGTTCTGGTTGCCTGCCTCGCCGGAATGCACCTTGACCGCCACCCTGCCGGGCAGCGTGACGCCGAGCTTTTCATACATGGTGACGACGGTCTCGGGGCTGATGGTGCGGGTAAAATAGACGGTCGGTTTCATCGAAAAGCGCCTCCTTCGCGCTGCGGGCGGCCTGCCGCCGCCGGGAAAGTATCCTCTTGCCTGTATCATACCATATTTTGCCGCTGCCCGCAAGAAAAAATGCCCGCCGCCCTTGACGCAGCATAAATATCGTGTTACGATATCGTTATACGATATGGAGGTGCCGCCGATGCCGAAGCGAGCGCTGGAAAGCCTGACCGAGTCGATGTTCTATGTGCTGATGGCCTTCTCGGCCGCCGAGTGCTGCGGTGCCGAGGTCGTGCAGTTCGTGGCGGTGCGCACGGGCGGCGCGCTGCGGCTGGGCCCGGCCACGCTGTACACGATCCTGGCCAAGTTTGAGGAGGTCGGCTATCTCACCGAGACCGCGGTGGACGGGCGCCGGCGCACCTACGCCATCACGGCCGCCGGGCGGGCGGCCTACCAGGCGGAGCTTAAGCGCCTGCAGCGCATCGTGGCCGACGCGGCCGCCACGGCGGCCCTGTCCTACGCGGCCAAACCGCTGCCGGAAGGAGGTGCGGACCGTGGCCAGGCTGCTTTGGCGCCCCTTCCCCTGCCCTGACTATGACCTGGAGGGCTGCGAGAGCTGGCTGCAGGGCATGGCCGCCAAGGGACTGTACCTGCGCACGGTCCGCTTTGGCTGGGCCGGCTTTGCAAAAGATGTGCCGCGCCCCGTCCGCTACCGCCTGAACGCGACGCGCGGCTCGGTGCTGGACGATGATTGGTCCGCCCCGGACGGCGAGGAACGCGAGCTTTCCGCCGCGGCCGGGTGGCAGTACGTCTGCCCGCGCGGGCGGTTTTTCGTCTATGCCTGCGACGATGCGCAGGCGCCCGAGCTGCACACCGACCCGGCCGTGCAGGCTTTGCAGCTGAAACGCATCCGTACCGACGCGTACGGCGCGGTGGGGTCGGGGCTGTTTTTTGCCGTTCTGCACCCGCTGCTGTGGTTCCACAGCCGGGTGTGGCGCATGTTTGCCGCGCTGCCGCAGTATCTGCTCGGCTTTGCGCTGGTGTCCGTCCTCGGGCTGGGTCTGGCGCTGGCCCGGGCGCTCTATCTGCGGGGGCTCTCGCGCCGGCTGCGCCGCGGGCAGGCCCCGGTGCATGGCGCGCGCCAGCGCCGGCGCGGTGTTTGGCTGCAGGGGCTGCAGGCGGCCGAGATCGCGGTGCTGCTGTTTTACACCGCGGCCCTGTTCGCCCGCTGGGGCGTGCCGGCCGTGCAGCCGCTGCCGGCGTACACCGACCCGCTGCCCTTTGCCACGCTGGCCGACCTGGCCGGCGGCGGCGCGGTGGAATGGGAGGCGGAAAGCCGTTATATCCACAACACGGTCACGGTCAGCCACACGCCGGCGGCGCCCGCCGTGTATGATTTTGAACAGCACGCCCTCGTCCGCCAAAATGGCCGCGCCGTGCTGCGCGCCGGCCTGTATGTGGACTATTACGAGGCGCGATGGCCCTGGCTGGCGGAGCGTCTGGCGCGCGAGCTGCGGGCGGACTGGCTGAAATCCGAGACCGCCGCGCCGCTGGCCCTGCCCGGCCTCGACGAGGCGTGGCGGACGGACGGGCCGTTCTGCCAGCTGCTGCTGCGCAAAGGCTGCAGGGTGATGAGCGTAAATTATATCCCGGTCAGCGACCGTGACCCCACGCTTACACAGGTGCTGCCGGTGTTCGTGGAACGGTTTTTGGCATAACAAAAGGCCGCGGCTCCCACGTTTTGCCGCGGCCTTTTGTTGTGGTTTTATGGGATATCCTTTTTTATGAGCTCCAGGTCGCTGTCGCCCAGGATATCCCGGAGCGCTTGCTGACAATCCTCCGTGTCGCTTGTCATATAGAGGGTCTGTGTGCCGGCCGGGCTTGCATCCACAAGGCCGGCGCCGGGGACCTGCACGACCGTGTTGCCGCTGAAGACGGGGAAAGGACTGTCCCACATCCCGGTCCCGCAATAGACCGCGCGGCGGGGGCAGTAGAAGATGTTGCCCGAGATATAAATGCCTTCGTTCCGGTTGACGTACTGTTCCGTTTCAAAGGAGCTGAGCTGGGACATGGCATTGGTGCGGAAGAGCTTGTGGGCGTACCA
>CANRLV010000110.1 GCA_947631565.1 uncultured Gemmiger sp.
GAGCTGGCCGCCAAGTGCACGGCCAAGCGCATGGTGCCGGACTATATCAGCGAGAAGAAGATGCGCGAGTACAAGCTCAGCAAGGGCGAGACCGTGGGCAACGGCGACGTCTACACCTGCATGGGCTGCCGCAGCTTTTTGACCCCGGACCGTTCCGGCAACGGCTGGGACAACGTCGCCCGCGCCAAGAACTACGAGCCCGGCAAGCCGAAGTACTACGGCCGCTTCAATCAGGGCGTTGTAACGATCAATTTGCCCGACGTGGCGCTCTCCAGCGGCGGCGATTTCGACAAGTTCTGGCAGATCTTTGACGAGCGCCTGGCCCTGTGCCACAAGGCCCTGATGTGCCGCCACAACCGCCTCAAGGGCACATTGTCCGACGCGGCGCCCATCCTGTGGCAGTACGGTGCGCTGGCCCGCCTGGACAAGGGCGAGCCCATCGACCCGCTGCTCTACAACGGCTACTCCACCATCAGCCTGGGGTACGCGGGGCTCTATGAGTGCTGCAAGTATATGACCGGCCGTTCCCATACCGACCCCGCCGCCAAGCCGTTCGCGCTGCAGGTCATGCAGCACATGAACGATGCCTGCGCGGGCTGGAAGGCGCAGCACAACATCGACTTCAGCCTCTACGGCACCCCGCTGGAGTCCACCACCTACAAGTTCGCCAAGTGCCTGCAGAAGCGCTTCGGCATCATCCCCGGCATCACCGACAAGAGCTATATCACCAACAGCTACCATGTCCATGTGACCGAGGAGATCGACGCCTTCACCAAGCTCAAGTTCGAGGCCGATTTCCAGAAGCTGTCCCCCGGCGGCGCCATCAGCTACGTCGAGGTGCCCGACATGCAGGACAACCTCGAGGCGGTCCTCAGCGTGATGCAGTTCATCTATGACAACATCATGTACGCCGAGCTCAACACCAAGAGCGACTACTGCCAGTGCTGCGGCTATGACGGCGAGATCAGCATCCAGGAGGAGGACGGCAAGCTGGTGTGGGTCTGCCCCAAGTGCGGCAACCGTGACCAGAGCAAGATGAACGTGGCGCGGCGCACCTGCGGCTACATCGGCACCCAGTACTGGAACCAGGGCCGCACGGCCGAGATCAAGGACCGCGTGCTGCACCTGTAAGAGCGCGTCGACCCCATTGTGAAGTTACAATTGTCTTCGAAATAAGATGTTGTATTCTCTGATTTCCAGATAATCCTGAACCACGCAGAACGGTTTTATAACTGACCTGCGTGGTTTTTTTGCTTTTTATCGCCAAAGCGAACGGCTACAGACGTTTAGATGGAGCGTTTTATTCTATTGACAATTATCTTTGAAATATATGGTGCAGTTACAATTATCTATGAAATAAGGCCTGACCATACGCCGGGGATGACCATGCGCCGAATGAAATCTACTTGAAATTTGCCGGCTGTACCTGTAAAATGGAAACAAGCCTGTTATCGAAAAAAGGCAGCATTCCATGCCGCTTTATTCGGCTATAGATCACGCCGCATGGATTTGTCTGCGTTGCCTGTTCTGCCTTTCACCGCACACCGGAGGTTTTTGCATGGGCCAATTTGTCGATGCCCTGCTCGGCGACGGTATGACCGCTTATATCCCACCGCAGGACGATTGGTATGCGCCCCTGCCGGGCGACTGGGATTTTGATTTTTCCGACGCCGGCGGCCGCCGCCTCAACTGTGAGGTCTTCGCCCGGCGTAAATAGCGCTTTGATTCGTTTCTTTTTCTATGGGAGGTTCCTTATGAAGCTGCTTCATCTGGCCGACCTGCACTTGGGCAAGCGGGTGAACGGGTTCCCGATGCTGGAGGACCAGCGCTATATCCTGGAGCGCATCCTGGCCATCGTCGACGCCGAGGCGCCGCAGGCCGTGCTCATCGCCGGCGACGTCTACGACCGCACCGTCCCCCCCGAGGAGGCCGTGGACCTGTTCGACGGTTTCCTCGTCGGGCTGGCCGGGCGCGGCCTGCAGGTCTACATCATCAGCGGCAACCACGATTCCGCCGGGCGGGTGGCCTTCGGCGGGCGGTTGATGGACGCCAGCGGCATCCACCTGGCCCCCGTGTATAACGGCACCATCGCCCCGCTGACGCTCTCGGACGAGTACGGGCCGGTGGCGTTCTGGCTCATCCCGTTCTTAAAGCCGGCGCAGGTGCGCCGCTTTTGGCCCGACGACGGCATCGAGACCTACACCGACGCCGTGCGCGCGGTCATTGCGCATCTCGACCTCGACTCCGCCTGCCGCAACGTGGCGCTGGTCCATCAGTTCGTGGCCGGGGCGGCCGTCTGTGACAGTGAGGAGCATACCGTGGGCGGCCTCGATGAGGTGGCGGCGGCGGTGTTCGCCCCCTTTGCCTACACGGCGCTGGGGCATCTGCACAGCCCGCAGTCCGTGGGCAGCGATGCCGTGCGCTACGCGGGGTCCCCTCTCAAATATTCCTTCTCCGAGGCTGACCAGAAAAAGGGCGTGACGGTGGTGGAGCTGGGCGCCGACGGCGTGGCGGTGCGCCTGGTGCCGCTGCAGCCGCGGCACGACCTGCGGCGCATCCGCGGTCTGTTCGACGCCGTCACCGACCCAGGCTATCTGGCCGGGCAAGACACCGACGATTACTGTGAGATCACCCTGCTCGACGAGGAGGACGTGCCGAGCGCACAGGCGCGGCTGCGTGCCTGCTACCCCAACCTGATGGCCCTGCGCTATGACAATACCCGCACCCGCAGCGAGGCGCAGGTGACCGGCAGCGCCGACGTTGAGCACAAGACGCCGCTGCAGCTGCTGGACGAGCTGTATGACCTGCAGAACGGCCAGCCGATGAGCGAGGACCAGCGTGCGCTGGCCACGCGCCTGATCACCGAGATCTGGGAGGAAACGCTATGAGACCGGTACGCCTGGAGCTTTCGGCCTTTGGGCCCTACGCGGGGCAGGTGGACCTGCCCTTTGACCGGCTGGGCGAGGAGGGGCTCTACCTCATCACCGGCGACACCGGCGCCGGCAAGACCACACTGTTTGACGCCATCACCTTCGCCCTGTTCGGCAAAGCGAGCGGCGACAAGCGCGAGCCCGCCATGCTGCGCAGCCAGTATGCCGACCCCGCCACCCCCACCGAGGCGGCGCTGACTTTTATCTGCCGCGGCGATACCTACACCGTGCGGCGGCGCCCCGCCTACCCGCGCCCCGCCAAACGCGGCGGCACCACCATGACCTCGCCCGTTGCCGAGCTGACGATGCCGGACGGGCGGGTGCTGACCCGCCCGCGTGAGGTGAACGACGCCGTCGCCGAGATCCTGGGTGTTGGCTATGAGCAGTTCACCCAGATCGCCATGATCGCCCAGGGCGACTTTTTGAAGCTGCTGCTCGCCCCCACCGAGGAGCGCAAAAAGATCTTCAGCCGCATCTTCCGCACCGAGCGGTTCGACGCGCTGCAAAAGCGCCTGCGGCAGGAGGCCCACGACCTGGCTGACCGGCGCGAAACGCTGGCGCAGCGCATCGACTGGGAACTGCATGGCGTGCGGACCGACCCCGGCGCCGCGCCCGAGACAGCCGCCGCCTGGCAGGACGCCTGCGAGGGCCGCCTGCCGCTTGCGCAGGCGCTGGAACAGCTGGCGGCGCTGCTGAAGGCCGACGAGGCCTGCCAGACCGCCTGCACCGACGAGCTCAAAAAACTGACCGCCGCCCAGGAAAGCACCGCCCGCACGCTGGAGCAGGCGGAGCAGGCGCAGCAGCGCCGGCAGGCGCTGGCCGCCGCGCAAGGCCAGTTGGCCAGGCTGCAAAACGAGCTGGCCGGGCTGGAGGCCGCCGAACGGCAGACCGCCGCCGCCCTGCCCGAGGCGCAGCAATGGCAGGAAAAGATCACCCTTTACACCGACCAGCTGCCCCGCTATGACGAGCTGGCGGCCGAACGGCAGGCCCTGCAGGCCACGGTACAGACCGCCGCCGGGGCACAGGCGGCGCAGCAGCAGGCGGCGGCCGAGGCCGAGCGCCTGCAGGCTGCGCTGGCCGCCGCCGAGACCGAGCTGGCCGGGCTGCAGAACGCCGGCGAACAGCTGGCCCGCCTGACCGCCGAGGCGGAAAAGCTCACCGCCCGCCGGCAGGCGCTGGCCGGGCTGACCGCGCGCTGCGCCGCCCTGCACGCGCTGCTGCGCAGGGTGGAGGCCGCGCAGGCGGATTTTGCCGCCAGGCAGAAAGCCGCCGAGGCCGCGCAGGCCCGCAGCACCGCGCTGGAGCGCGCCTTTTTGTGCGAGCAGGCCGGCATTCTGGCCGCCGGGCTCACGGATGGGCAGCCCTGCCCGGTGTGCGGCGCCACCGAGCACCCGCACCCGGCCCAAACCACCGGCGCCGTGCCCGACGAGGCCGCGCTGAACGCCGCCCGTGCCGACGCCGACACCGCGCGCGAGCTTGCCCGCCAAGCCAGCGCCGACGCCGCCGCCCAGGGCGCCGCCGCCAAACAGGCCCGCGCGGACCTGGAGCGCAGCGCCGCCGAGCTGCTGCCCGGCAGCGGC
>CANRLV010000111.1 GCA_947631565.1 uncultured Gemmiger sp.
TTTACCGGAAGCACCTGTGAATGATTTCAATGACCTTATCCTGTTCCTCCGGCGTCATCTTATTGTCACTGGGCAGGCAAAGCCCCCGCTGGAAGATATCGGCACCGACGTCGGCCGCACTGCCCGCAATGTACGCGTTGGTCCGTGCGCGGCCATTGCCGTCCCGCACCACAAAGCCGTTCATGCGGTAGAGCGGCTGCATGTGCATCGGCTTCCAGATCGGGCGGCACTCGGTGTTGTAGGTGTACAGCGCCTCCAAGATCTCCATCGGGCAGCTCTTGCCTGGCTCGGTCCTGTACAGGTATTCCCGCTCGCCGCGCACCTGCTCGCACATCGCAGCCTCTTCGATCAGCAGGCAGCTCAGCCAGTAGTTGGGTTGTGCCTTGTCCTCATACGGGTTGAGCGTCAGCGGCAGCTCCTTGAGGCCTTCTTTGTAGCGCTCGTAGATGGCCTTCTTTTGAGCAATGTGCTCGTCCACATGCAACATGTTGCCGCGCGCCAGACCGGCGATGATGTTGCTCATGCGGTAGTTGTAGCCCAGCTCCTCGTGCTGGTACCACGGCGCGTCCTCGCGGCTCTGCGTGCTCCATTTTCGCACTTTGTCGGCGTCCGCCCTGCTGTTTGTCACGAACATGCCGCCGCTGCTGCCGGTGACGATCTTGTTGCCGTTGAAGCTGATCGCGCAGTAATCGCCAAAGCTGCCGCACATGCCCTTGACAAGGCTGCCGTCATAGCGGGCACCCAATGCCTCGGCCGCGTCCTCGACGATCAGGGCGCCGTGCTCGCGGCAGATGCGCACGATCTCGTCCATCTTGGCCGGCACGCCGTACAGATGCGCCAGCACCACCAGCTTGACGTCCGGGTACATCTCGAACGCCTTCTCCAGCGCCACGGGGTCCATGTTCCAGGTATCGGGCTCGGTGTCGATGAACACCGGCTCACCGCCCTCGTACAGGACGGGGTTCACACTGGCGTCGAACGTCATGTCGGAGCAAAATACTTTCTGTCCGGCCAGCCCATTGCCCGGCTTGGCGGTAGGATTCAAACGCTCGGCCGCCAGCTTCATGCACAGATGCAGCGCCGCTGTTCCGCACGACAGCGCCACCGCATATTTCATGCCGATATAGTCGGCCACCATCTTCTCGATCTCATCGATGTTTTTGCCGATGGTGCTCACCCAGTTGGTCTCGATCGCTTCCTTGATAAAATCGAGTTCTTCCCCATGCATGGTTGGCGACGCCAGCCATACCTTTTTCTTGAACGGCTCGATCCCCTTAAAACGGGGATCCCGCAGCAGTGCCTCGTTCCTCATCCTTACGATCCCTTCCCTTTTGTGGAATATATCTTCCGCCGCTCCCCACGGCGTCGGCTCCCTGATTCATCCCTCCGCCGCGACGATGCGGCGCTGCTCCAGTGTTCCCTGTACCTCCGCCTTATCCAAAATCGCGGTGTTGCCGGTGGCGGCGATGACGGTGTGGTCAGCCTTCAACCGGCGGTTGGGGTGGTAGCTCGATACCATCGCCTGCAGCTGCTCCACAACAGCCGTGTCATCCTCACTCTCGGCGCACTGCTGCAGCGCCTGCAGCTCGGTATAAAACTGCGCCAAGTCGATGTGCATCGGCGGGGCAATGAAAATTTTGTCGTGCGCCGTGCGCTGCATCTTGTCCTGCTCGGCGTCCATCAGCAGCTCCTCATACAGCTTTTCACCCGGGCGCAGGCCGGTGATCTTGACCTCCATATTGACCCCCGGCTCGTACCCATAGAACCGTATCAGGCGGTGCGCCAGGTCCATGATGCGCACCGGCTCGCCCATGTCCAGCACGTAGATGCTGCCGCTCTCGGCAAGACCCCCCGCCTGCAGCACCAGCTGCGCGGCCTCGGGGATGGTCATGAAATAACGCACGATGTCCGGGTGGGTGATGGTCACGGGCCCGCCGCGCTTGATCTGCTCCTCAAACAGCGGGATCACGCTGCCGTGGCTGCCCAGCACATTGCCGAATCGCACGGCCACGCATTTCATGTCGGTGTTCTGCGCATAGGTTTGTATCAGCATCTCGCAGATGCGCTTGGTGCAGCCCATTACGTTGGTCGGGTTGACAGCCTTGTCCGTCGAAAGCTGCACGAGCCGCTCCACGCCGTGCTCCGCCGCGCTGGTCAGCAGGTTCTTGGTGCCGAACACATTGTTCTTGACTGCCTCGGCGGGGCTCGTCTCCATCAGCGGCACATGCTTGTGCGCCGCCGCGTGGAACACCACTTCCGGGTGATACGTATCGAACACCTCATCGAGGCGGGCCTTGTCGCGGATGGAGCCGATCAGCGTCAGCACCGGGGCATCCTGGCCGTATCTGGCACGCAGCTCCGTTTCCAACTCATAAGCGCAATTCTCGTAGATGTCAAAGATCAGCAGGCGGCGCGGCGCGTAGCGCATGATCTGGCGGCACAGCTCGCTGCCGATGGACCCGCCCCCGCCCGTGACCAGCACCACTTTGTCTTTGAGATATTCGCTGATTTGGGTATTGTCCAGCTGGACCTCGTCGCGGGACAGAAAATCCGCCGCATTGAGCTCACGCAGACCGGGCGCCAGCGGCTTGCCATTCTCGTCCACAGCCTGCGGATCGCTGAGCATACGCACCCGGCAGCGGGTGGAATTGCACAGATTGATCACCTCGCGCAGGCGTTCACCCTTTAAGCCGGTGATGGCGATCACGATCTCCTTGATATGATACTTGCGCACCAGTGCCGGCGTGTCCGAGATGACGCCCCGAACCGGCACGCCTTGTACGCGCAGGTTCATCTTTGTCAAATCGTCATCGACAATGCAGACCGGACTGCCAAAGGTCTGGGGATTGCTCTTGCACAGGTTGATGGCCCATGTGCCCGCATGCCCGGCGCCGATGATGAGCAGCGGCGCCGCACCCTTGGCGCTCTGACCGGTGGCTGACACATTGCGGCCGTTCTTGATCGAGCGCCACAATCGCCAGGCAAAGCGCACGCACGTCATAGCCCCGGCGCTCAGCACTGCTCCGATGGTCAGCACCGAGCCGCTGACCATATCCCCTCGCACGATCAGGCTGAGCAGCATGATCACGCCCGTGGACAGCCCGCACAGCAGCACCAGCCGCGCCATGTCACGCAGACCGGCGTACTCCCACAAGATTTCGTACAGGCCGCCGAACAGGTAGATGATCAGGTGGATGGCCAGCAGAAAGGGCAGATAATCCGCCAGCGCCTGCAGTACGGCCGGCTGCTTCCAGGCATCCTCGCCGTCAAAACGCAAAAGCACCGCCAGATAATAGCAAAGCGTGATCAGCCCGCAGTCCAGCAACATCAACACGACGCGCCACGGCAGGCCCTTGATCAGTTGGCTTTGTGATTTCTTCATAACATTTTCGCTTCCCACACAGGACAGTTTTGTTCTGCCCACCCCAAGGGCAGAAAAGGCTCCGCGGTCTGCTTTACCCAAGCGTTCTGTTGATGCACGGCAAAAGGTACTGTGCACACTCGGATGCGCACAGTACTTTATCGCTTTGCAGCCGCAGAGCGTGGATGATTTTTTGGCTCAAGATGCTCATTCCTTTCTGTTATCTCTTCTGCTCTTCCAGAAAGGAATTACCCCCCCCCGGAGGATTTGCGCACGGCAGGCGATGCCCGCCGCACGCGTTCAGCGCGTGGCGCAAACGACCGGAGCGCAGCGTGGGCGCTCCAAAATCGGTCAGCCCGCGAAAAGCAGGCCATAAGCGAATTGCTTCCTTTTGCGGCCGCTACCCGGCGCGCTCCGCCACCTCAAGCCCGATTTGGCGCAGCATCTGTACCCGTTCCGGCGTCAGGCGGCTGTTGGTCTTGGCATGGGCCTCACCGGCGTACCGCTGCCGCCGCACCCATTTGCCCAGGGCGATTCCCTCCGGACTCTGGTAGGCGACCGGCACGTTCAAGTCACCATTTTGCTTGTAATAGCGCTCCGCTGCATGGTATCCCTTGAGCCACTGGTTGTCGTTGCAGTCGCCCCAGTACATTCCAATGGCGTCCAGACGTTTGATTTGCTCTGTGGTCAGGGCTCGACCCCGTGTCAGGCCGCGCCGCGTATTGCGCAGCGTGCGGACCCAGGCTCCCAAGGCAAACCCGCTCTCGGTCTTATAGGCGGCCGGAACCATCAGATCTCCATGCTGTTGGTAATATTCCAACGCTGCCAGATAGTTCTGCTCCCATTTCACGCTCAAGGCATCCCACTGCATGCCGATAGCATCCAGCCGGGCAATGCGATCTGCTGTCAAGGT
>CANRLV010000112.1 GCA_947631565.1 uncultured Gemmiger sp.
CGCCGCCGAAGCTGTCACCGCCGCCGACGCGGTCGATGATGTGCAGGTCGTACTTTTTGCTGAACGCGTACTCGCCGCTGGCCACGTCGTAGAGCATGGCGCTCCAGCCGTTGTCAAAGGCGGAATGGCTCTCGCGCAGCGTGATGGCGACCTTCTCAAAGCCGAACTTGTCGGCCAGCTGCTTGGCCACGCTCTTGTAGCCCTCGTGGTTGAGGGACCCGCCGTAGATGTCGGTGGCCTCGGCCTCGATGCCGAACACGTCCTTGGCGTCCTCCTCGTTGGAGATGCAGACGTCGACGTACTGGCACAGGTCGGTCATGGCGGCGCGGGCCTGCTCACGGGTCCACAGCTTGCCGCGGTAGTTCAGATCGCAGCTGATCTTGACGCCGTGCGCCTTGGCGGCCTTGCAGGCCTCGCGGCAGATATCGACGACGTTGGGGCCCAGCGCCGGGGTGATGCCGGTGAAGTGGAACCAGTCGACGCCCTCAAAGATGGCATCCCAGTCGAAATCGGCCGTGGAAGCCTCCTGGATGGCGGAGTGGGCGCGGTCATAGATGCAGACCGAGCCGCGCTGCGAGGCGCCCTTCTCGTTGTAGTAGATGCCCACACGGTCGCCGCCGCGGGTGATCTTGGAGGTATCGACGCCGTAGCGGCGCAGGCTGTTGACGGCCGCCTGGCCGATGGCATGGGCGGGCAGCTTGGTGACGAAGACGGCGTCGGCGCCGTAGTTGGCCAGCGACACGGCCACGTTGGCCTCGCCGCCGCCGAAGGTGAACTCCAGGTGATCGGCCTGGACGAAGCGCTCATAGTTGTAGGGCTGCAGACGGACCATCAGTTCGCCGAAGGTTACGACTTTCATAGCTTTGTTCTCCTTTGATTTATAATGTTTTTACACGGAGGAGATGTAGGGGGCGGCGATCTCCGCGCTAAGCGCCGCCCTTCGGGCGGTTGCGCTCCGAAACGCCTCGCTGCGGCTCGGCGTCCTCGACGCCCCGTGAGCGCCGTGTCGTCGGAACGTTGCCGGGACGTCCGGAGGCCGTCCCCTACGGAAATAAAATTTTGCGCAGCAAAATTTTATTTCTGAACGAGATGGATGGCAAAGCCGGCGATCTCGTCGGCAAAGTAGATGGCGGTGTGCTTGCCGTTCTTGGTGACCATGCTGTCCATATCGAACTTGATGCCGCGGCGGCCGAGATGATAGACGGCGCGGTCGATGTTGTTGCACTTGATGGCGATGTGGCCGTGGGCACCGCGGCCGGGCTTCTTCATGATCTCGAACTCCTTGCTGCCGACAAAGATGCTGGAGTTGCCCTCGGCGACCTTCTTGTTGAGCAGGGCGCCCAGCGCGTTGGCGGTGGCCATGGCCTCCTTGTCGTCGGCGGAGTTGATGCCGATGTGGCCGAGCTCGAGGCCGAGCATGACGTCGACGGCCTCCTTGCACATGGCGGTGATCTCGTCCCAGGCGCCGGCCTTGATCTTGTCGGCCTTGCACATCCAGGTGCCGCCGACGGCGACGATCTGGTCATAGCCGAGATAATCGTTGACGTTCTTGGCGTTGACGCCGCCGGTGCACATCCACTTGGCGGTCTTGAGCGCGGCGCCGATGTTCTTGAGCATGCCCACGCCGCCGTTGGCCTCGGCCGGGAAGAACTTGATGACCTCGCAGCCCATGTTCATGGCCTGCTGCATCTCACCGGCGCTGGACGTGCCGGGGCACATGATGCCGCCCTTGTCGAGCACGTGCTGGCAGACGTTGGGGTCAAAGCCGGGGGCGACGATGAAGGTCGCGCCGGCGGCCATGGCGCGGTCGGCCTGGTCGCAGGTCAGAACGGTGCCGGCGCCCAGCAGCATCTCGGGGACCTCGTCGTGGATCTTCTTGATGCACTCCTCGGCGCAGGCGGTGCGGAAGGTGACCTCGGCGGCGGGCAGGCCGCCGGCGACGAGCGCCTTGCACAGCGGCACGGCCTCGTCGACGCTGTTGAAGGCGATGACCGGAATGATGCCGATCTCATAAACGCGCTGCATAACTTCGTTCATAGCACATATCTCCTTTGCGTTTTAAGCGGAAAAGACGCTTTTCCACCTGTTACCAAATATTATAAGGCCCGGAAAGTGCCGCGTCAACAGGATAATCCGGCACTGTTCGGCATTTTGGACGTTTTACCAGTCCGGCGGGCGGTTTTTTGTACAAGTTGAGCGGGCGCCGCGCGCGGCGTGGACAAACGCCGAAAATGCGTGTATAATAACACCATACTTTTTCAAAAAGGAGGGCGGGCCATGGATGCCGTTTTGGGGGCGTTTGCCGCCCTGCCCGGCTACCGCGCGGGCGAAAAGCAGCAGACCGGCGCCGAGAGCTACTACCGCTGCGCCGTGGTGGCGCTCACCAGCGCCAAGGTGCGCAATCCCGGCTGCACAGTCGCGCTCATTACCAATACGGATGTGCCGGCGCCGTTTGACGCGCAGCTGGCCGCCGCCGGCATTGAGGTGTGGCGGCACGAGTTTGACACCTTCACCATGTCGGCGGACGCGCCGTGGTCGCTGGCCTTCTACAAGCTGTGCGCCCTCGATTGGGCGGTGCGGGAAAAGCCCTTTGACCGGTACCTGATGCTGGACCTTGACACCTACACCCAGGCGGCGTTTGATGATGTGTGGCGCGAGGCGGACGAGGCGGTGCTGCTCTACCAGACGCCGCACGCCGCATCCCAGCCGATGGCGGCGGCCATCAGCGCCCACTTTGACGCGCTGGAGCCCGACGGCGCCCCCCATGTGCTGACGCATTTCGGCGGCGAGTTCATCGCCGGGCGGCGGGACCGCCTGCGGGCCTTCATGGACCTGTGCGGTGAGGTCTACCGCGAGATGGGCGCAAAGGGCGTGGTGCCCAAGGAGGGCGACGAGGCCGTCACCTGCGCGGCCGCCTACCGCGCGCTGCGCGCCGGGCAGCCGGTGCGCGCCGCCAACAGCTATGTGTGGCGCTACTGGCTGGGCGCGCGGCACTACTTTGTCGCCACCAACTATCTGCTGGACCCGGTGTGCGTGCTGCACCTGCCGGGCGCCGCGCGCGAGCGCCAGTTCCCGCTGCTCTACCGGTACTACACACGGCACGGGGCCTTCCCGCCCGATGCCACCGTATACCGCTGGTGCTGCCTGCCCCCCGCCCGCCCGCCGCTCTTTAAAACGCTGTGGGTCCGGATGCGGGCAAAGCTGCTGTGAGCCGCCGGGTGTTCCAAAAAAGGATCTATTTGCAGGTAGGTTTGTAGGGGGCCTGTTGCAAAATAGCAATTTTGCTGCGATTCAGCCAATCAATTCGTAGGGGCCGGATATATCCGGCCCGCTAAACTTCGCTCTATCGTTAAGTTTCCGGGCCGCATGTATGCGGCCCCTACAATATTATACAAAAATCATGCAATTTTTTCTATTTTGCAACAGGCCCCGTGCAAGCTTGTCACTGCAGCAAGGTTCCCGCGGCGGGCTCAAGAGCCCGCCCTACGATTTGCCCGAAAGAGAGCTTATTACACAGTAAACGGGGCCACGCGGGGCCCCGTTGTTGTTGTATGTTTGCTTTTTGCGCGGTCTCACGCCGCCGGCGCCAGCACAGCCGCCGAGTACGGCGGCAGGGTCAGGGCGCCGTCCGCCCAGAGCACGTCCTCGGGCGTCGTCACCAGCACACCGGCCAGGTCCCAGGCGGCGGGGTCGGTGTCCGTTGGCAGGGGCACGTCCTGCGCCGCCTCGCCGAGGTTGAACGCCAGCAGCAGCTCCTGCCCGTCATACGTTTTGTGCAGCACGCAGGTATCGCCGGCGACCACGCTGTCGTCCACGGTGCCGTGGCGGATGACGTTGAACGCGCCGCGCAGGCGCATGGCCTGCACGACGAAGTTGAAGATGGAATCGCCGTCGTCCTTCTGCGTCTCATAGCTGCCGTAGAGCATCTTGGGCGGCTCCATGTCCGCCGGGCCGTTGCACATGCCCGGCGCGGCGGCATCGTCGCTCCAATACATCGGCGCGCGCTTGTTCTCGTCCTTGCCGGCGCCCTTCATGCCCAGCTCCTCGCCGTAATAGACAAAGCTGCTGCCGCTCATCAGCAGGTTCATGGCCTGCGCCATCTTGATCTGGTTGACGGCATAGTCCCCGGCATAGTACCCGGCGCTGCGGCCGAGGTCATGGTTGGTGTAGAACGGCGCGTCGATGACGGTATCGCCGTAGGGCGCGACGGCATCCTGAAAGGCGAGGATGTTGTTCACATAGTTGCCGGCGTCGGCGTCATAGG
>CANRLV010000113.1 GCA_947631565.1 uncultured Gemmiger sp.
ATCCCGCTGGAGCTGCCGCAGACCGAGCAGGGCCCCGGCTACGGTGCGGCCATGCTCGCCATGGTCGGCTGCGGGGCGTGGCCGGATGTGGCGGCTTGTGCCAAAGCCCTGACCCGCGTCAAGAGCGTGACGCAGCCCGACCCTGCCCGAACCGCCGCCTACGCGGAACGGTATCGAACGTGGCACAAGCTGTACCCCGCCCTCAAGGGCATACTTGCATAAAACAGCTTTGGTGGGCGGCGTCAGCCGCCCACCAAAGCGATGGCCGCATCGTTGACATTGGTGCCGGTGGGGCCGGTCACCAGCAGCCCGCCCACCGCCTGTAAAGCCTGGTAGGCGTCATTTTGGCGCAGTACCTCAGCAACCGTCAGGCCGTGCGCTGCCAGCGCCGCCGCCGTGTCGCCGTCCACATAGCCGCCGGCGGCATCGGTCGGGCCGTCGGTGCCGTCGCTGCCAAAGCTGAAGACGGCGGCATCCAGGCCTTTGATGCCCGGCGCCGCGGCCAGCGCCAGCTCCTGGCTGCGTCCGCCAAGGCCCGGCCCGGTCACATGGACCACCGTCTCGCCGCCCGCAACAAGGGCCAGCGGGCGCCCCGTGCCCGCGCGGGCGGCGACCAGCCCGGCCAGCCATTGCCCGGCCTCGCGCGCCTCGCCCTGCAGGCAGTCGGTGAGCAGCTGCGGCCCGTAGCCCAGCGCGCGGCAGGCCTCGGCGGCGGCGAGGCACAGCTCCCGCACGCTGCCTGTGACCACGGCCTCACTGTTTGGCAGCGCTTTCGGCGTCTCGGTGTGCAGGCAGGCGCGGGCCGTCTCGCTGAGGGTGAGGCGGTACTTTTCTGCCACCGCCAGCGCCTGTGCGCAGGTCGAGGGGTCCGGCACGGTCGGGCCGGAGCCGATCTGGTCCGGCGCATCGCCCAGCACATCGCTCAACAGGATGCTGAACACCTGCGCCGGCGCGCAGGCCTGCGCGAAGCGCCCGCCCTTGACGGCGGACAGGCGCTTGCGCACCGTATTGATCTCGCTGATGTCAGCCCCACAGGCCAGCAGCCGGCGGGTGATATCCTGCAGCTCGGCGGCGGGGACCAGCGGCTGCTCAAACAGCGCGCTGCCGCCGCCGGAAAGCAGGGACAGCACGGTGTCCCCGGGCCGCAGGCCCCGCACCAGCGCGAGCGCCCTGGCCGTGCCGGCAAAGCCGTTCGCGTCCGGCACGGGGTGCCCGCCCTCACAACAGACGAAGCCGGGGATGGCCCCCTGTATATGTCCGTATTTCGTCACCACCACGCCGCCGGCCAGCGGTAGGCCGGCATCCCGCAGCCAGTCGGCGGCGGCATCGGCCATCTGCCAGGCGGCCTTGCCGGCCGCCACCGCGTACACCCGCCCCGGCCCGGCAAAGCGATGCTGCGCCAGGGCCCGGCGCACGGCCGGGCCGGGCAGCACGGCGCGGATGGCACGCTGCATGATCCTGTTGGCGTGCTCGTACAGCAGCACGTTCATGGCAGCACCCCCTGACTTTATTTTGCGGCATCGCCGGCCGTTTGTCAACCGCACGTGCCCCTTGCGGCGGCGCGGAAAAAGCGCTATACTGGAAAAAACAAACAGGAACAGGAGGGACCCCGCCATGAAAGTCTATGCGTATGAAAAACAGCACATCGAAACGCTGCAGGCGCTCGCTCCCGGCTGTGCCGTGCTGCTCAAAACCGACGGCAGCTTCCCGCTGGCGGCGCCATGCCCGGTGGCGCTTTACGGCAGCGGGGCGCGCCACACCGTCAAGGGCGGCACCGGCTCCGGCGAGGTGAATTCCCGATTTTTCCCCACCGTGGAGCAGGCGCTGGAATACGCCGGCTTCACCGTGACCACCAAGACCTGGCTGGACGGGTATGACGCCGTGCTGGCTGCGGCCAAGGTGCAGTTTGTCAAGGACATCAAGGCCCGCGCCAAACAAAATCACACCAACGCCATCACCGAGGGCATGGGCGCCGTGATGCCGCAGCCGGACTGCGACCTGCCGCTGGACGGCGCCGGGGACACTGCCGTGTATGTGCTGTCCCGCATCTGCGGCGAGGGCAACGACCGCCAACCCGTACCGGGCGATGTGCTGCTCTCAGCCAGCGAGCAGCGGGATATCCTGGCCCTGCAGGCGCAGTACAAGCGTTTTTTGCTCGTCCTCAACGTCGGCGGGCCGGTGGACCTTGGCCCGGTGGCGCAGGTGGGCAACATCCTGTTGCTCTCACAGCTCGGCGTGGTGACCGGCCATGTGCTGGCGGACCTGCTGCTGGGCAAAAGCTACCCCTCCGGCAAGCTGACCACCACCTGGGCGCCCTGGGAAGACTACCAGCAGATCGGCGACTTCGGCGGGCACGACGATACCCGGTACACAGAGGGCATCTACGTCGGCTACCGTTATTTTGACAGTGTCGGCAAGCGGGCAATGTTCCCGTTCGGCTACGGGCTGGGGTATACGACCTTTGCGGTCACGCCCGGCGCGGTGCAGGCCGACGGCGAGACCGTGACCGTGCAGGCGACGGTGCAGAACACCGGCGCCCGCCCCGGGCGCGAGACGGTGCAGCTGTATGTCAGCGTGCCGTCCGGCGCGCTGGACCAGCCGTACCAGACGCTGGCGGCCTTTGCGAAGACGGCGGAGCTTGCCCCCGGCGAGAGCGCCGGGGTCTCGCTGCGCTTTGCCATGCACGAGCTGGCCGGGTACGATACCGCCAACAGCCGCTGGCTGCTGGAAAAGGGCAGCTATCTCCTGCGGCTGGGCACCTCCAGCGCCGACACCGTGCCC
This sequence comes from uncultured Gemmiger sp., assembly GCA_947631565.1. Lineage (GTDB taxonomy): Bacteria > Bacillota > Clostridia > Oscillospirales > Ruminococcaceae > Gemmiger. Next base: position 2,782 of record CANRLV010000113.1, read on the forward strand.
TGCGGCGCCGTGCGCCTGGCCGCCGACGTGCCGGTGCTGCAATGCCGCCCCTGCGGCGGCGCGCAGGACTTTGCCGACTGGCGGCCCAAAACTCCGACCCCCACGGGCACGGTCCAGGGCCTGCCGGTCGTGCGCGTCAGGAAAGCCGATATCCCCACCGGTACCGTGGTGTACGACGCCGAGCCGGAAGTCGACCCCGCCGTGCAGGCCCTGACCGACGAACAGCTCGCCTACCTGAACACCGGCGCCTTTGCCCCCAAGGCCGGCGTGCTGAGCGTTATCGGCAGCGCCAGCCAGCGCGTGGCCGGCGCGGCGGGGGAGAGCTATGGCGGCGTGCCGGGCATCCCGCCGCTGGTCATGGCGGACGGACCTGCCGGCGTGCGCCTGAGCCCGGAATACTATAAGGACGAAAAGGGCGCCCACAGCCTTGGGCCCAGTCTGCCCGCCACGGTGTTTGAATTTATGCCCGGGCCGCTGGGCTGGCTGCTGGGGCGCCTTGGCCCCAAACCGCCCAAAACCGCGCGCATCCGCCACCAGTATGCCACGGCCGTTCCCATCGGCACGGCCATCGCCCAAAGCTGGGACCCGGCGCTGGCCGAGGCCTGCGGAGACATCGTCGGCACTGAGATGGAGCGCTTCGGCGTGCAGCTGTGGCTGGCGCCGGCGCTCAACATCCATCGCAGCATCCTGTGCGGGCGCAACTTTGAGTATTATTCCGAGGACCCGCTGCTCTCGGGCAGATTTGCCGCCGCCGTGGCGCGCGGCGTGCAGGCACACCCGGGCTGCGGCGTGACCGTCAAGCATTTTGCCGCCAACAACCAGGAATACAACCGGTACAACTCCAACTCGCAGGTCAGCGAGCGCGCGCTGCGCGAGATCTACCTGCGCGGGTTCGGCATCTGCGTGCGAGAGGGCGCCCCCGCCGCCGTGATGACCAGCTACAACCTGCTCAACGGCGTGCATACGTCGGAACGGCGCGACCTCGCCGCCGACATCCTGCGGGCCGAGTTCGGCTTTGACGGCATCCTGATGACCGACTGGATTGTGGCCATGATGGCGGACAAAACATCCGTCCACCCGGACCCGGATGCCGCCCGCATCGCCGCTGCCGGCGGGGACCTGGTCATGCCCGGCTCCCAGGCCGACTATGCCGCCATTTTGCAGGCCGTGCAGACCGGCACGCTGCCGCGCCGCCAACTGGAGGAAAACGCCACCCGGCTGCTGCGCACGGCGCAGGGGCTGCAAAAGTAAGCAGCAAAAACAAGGCGGGGCGCTCCCAACGGAGCGCCCCGCAGCCTGTCGAAAAAGGGTCGCTTAGGCGGCCCTTATCTGGTATAATGGAAGAAAAGGGGGAAGAGATATGCTGG
>CANRLV010000114.1 GCA_947631565.1 uncultured Gemmiger sp.
ACCAAGATCCGCGTGACCGGCTTCAAGACCGAGTGGTCCGGCGAGGTCGAGGTCGCCGAGGGCGCCACCTTTGAGTTTGTCGACGACGGCGACACCTTCATCGCCGAGCCCACCGACGTGACCGAGCTGCTGGGCACCGACGAGCTCATCGAGCACCAGAACGAGTACGTCAGCTTCAAAGGCCTGACCGTCGAGAAGATCGAGTACAAGAACGGCACCCCCGGCGATGACATTTACGTCACGTTCGGCTATAACGGCGCCTCGTATGATTTCTGCGTCGAGCTGTACCTGACCGACGTCAACACCCCCGTCTACATGACCGTCGGCGAACTGGCCGAGGGCGATGTGGTCGACGTCGAGGGCTTCCTGTACTGGTATGAGGGCGTCAACACCCACATCACCGGCATCACCAAGGCCGCGTAAGCAGCGGTTGCACGTATAAGACGAATACCGTAGGGGCCGCCTATATGCGGCCCGGATACCGCGCGGTACTGCGCAGGTTTTTCGGGCCGGATGTATCCGGCCCCTACGAGTTGTCAAAAAGACCTGTTCCTCAAAAAGGAGCCTTTGTATGAACTACCGCACAGAGCACGACACGATGGGCGAAATCAAGGTCCCGGCCGAGCGGCTGTGGGGCGCCCAGACCCAGCGCAGCCTAGAAAACTTTCCCATCGGGGACGAGACGATGCCGCGCGAGGTCATCACCGCCTTTGCGTACCTGAAAAAGGCAGCGGCGCTGGCCAACTTTACCCTCGGCAAGCTGGACGCCGCTCGCCGCGACGCCATCGCCGCCGCAGCCGACGAGGTGCTGGCCGGGCAGCACTGGACCGAGTTCCCGCTCAAGGTCTGGCAGACCGGCAGCGGCACCCAGAGCAACATGAACATGAACGAGGTGCTGGCCAACCGCGGCAGCGCCCTGGCCGGGCAGCCGGGGCTTTTGCACCCCAACGACCATGTGAACATGAGCCAGAGCTCGAACGACACCTTCCCCACCGCGATGAACGTGGCCGCCGTGTGCAGCGTGGCCGGGCAGGTGCTGCCCGCCGCGCGGCGGCTGGCCAACGCCCTCGCCGCGCTGGAGGCGCGCAGCGGGGACATCATCAAATCCGGCCGCACGCACCTGATGGACGCGACGCCCATCCGCTTTGCGCAGGAGGTATCGGGCTGGCGGGCGCTGGTCGAGGAGCCGGCCGCCATGCTGGAAACGGCGCTCGGGCCCCTGCGGCGGCTGGCCATCGGCGGCACGGCCGTGGGCACCGGCCTCAACGCTCCGGCCGGCTTTGACGAGGCCGTGTGCGCGCAGCTCTCGACCATGACCGGCGAGGCTTTCACGCCTGACCCCAACAAGTTCCACGCCCTGACGAGCAAGGACGCCTTCGTGTTCGCGCACGGGGCACTCAAGGCGCTGGCCGCCAATTTGATGAAGATCGCCAACGATGTGCGGTGGCTGGCGAGCGGGCCGCGCTGCGGCCTTGCCGAGATCACCATCCCGGCCAACGAGCCGGGCAGCTCCATCATGCCGGGCAAGGTCAACCCCACCCAGTGCGAGGCGGTGACGATGGTCGCCGTGCAGGTGATCGGCAACGACGTGGCCGTGGGCATGGCCGCGAGCCAGGGCAACTTTGAGCTCAACGTCTTCATGCCGGTGTGCGCCTACAACTTTTTGCAGTCGGCACGGCTGCTGGCCGGGTGCATGGATTCCTTCCGGGAGCGCTGCGTCGAGGGCATCATGCCGGACCCCGCGCGCATGCGGTACTATCTCGAGCATTCGCTGATGACGGTCACGGCCCTGAGCCCGCGGCTCGGCTACGAGAACGCGGCAAAGATCGCCAAAAAGGCCCACGCCGAGGGCACCGGCCTGCGCGAGGCAGCGCTGGCGTTGGGGCTGATCTCGGGCGAGGAATTCGACGCGCTGATGCGCTACGAGGACATGGTATAAACGTTTAAAGGAGGATTTTCCCCGCATGGATTATGCAAAGGAATCGCTCAAGCTGCACGCGCAGTGGCAGGGCAAGATCGAGGTGACCGCCACCGTGCCGGTGGCGACCAGGGACGACCTGTCGCTGGCCTACACGCCCGGCGTGGCCGCGCCCTGCCTTGCCATCCAGCGGGACCCGGCCAAAAGCTATGAGCTGACCCGGCGCCACAACCTGTGCGCCGTCGTCACCGACGGGTCCGCCGTGCTGGGCCTGGGTGACATCGGCCCCGAGGCCGGCATGCCGGTCATGGAAGGCAAGTGCGTACTGTTCAAGGCGTTCGGCGGGGTGGATGCCTTCCCTTTGTGCATCAAGAGCCAGGACGTCGACACCATCGTCGATACCGTGTACCTGCTCTCCGGGTCTTTTGGCGGCGTGAACCTTGAGGACATCGCCGCCCCACGCTGCTTTGAGATCGAGCGCAAGCTCAAGGAAAAGTGCGATATCCCGATCTTCCACGACGACCAGCACGGCACCGCCGTCATCACGCTGGCCGGGCTGCTCAACGCCTTAAAGGTGGTGGGTAAAAACATCGGCGACATCCGCGTCGTCACCTCGGGCGCCGGCGCGGCGGCCATCGCCATCACCAAGCTGCTGATGAGCGCCGGCGTGCGGGACGTTATTTTGTGCGACCGCAAGGGCGCCATCTACCAGGGGCGCGAGGGGCTGAACTGGATCAAGGCGGAGATGGCCGAGGTCACCAACCGCGAGCGCCGCGCCGGCACGCTGGCCGAGGTGCTGAAGGGCGCCGACGTGTTCGTCGGCGTGTCGGCCCCCGGCACCGTGACCGCCGACATGGTGCGCACGATGGCCAGGGACGCCATCGTCTTTGCCTGCGCCAATCCCACGCCGGAGATCTTCCCTGACGAGGCCAAGGCCGGCGGCGCGGCCGTCGTGGCCACCGGGCGCAGCGATTTCCCCAACCAGATCAACAACGTGCTGGCGTTCCCGGGCATCTTCCGCGGCACGTTCGACGTGCGCGCGAGCGACATCAACGAGGCGATGAAGATGGCCGCCGCCAGGGCGCTGGCCGGGCTCATCCCGGACGACGAGCTTGGCCCCGACTACATCATCCCCAAGGCCTTTGACCCGCGCGTCGGCCCGGCCGTGGCCGCCGCCGTTGCGCAGGCTGCGCGGGAGAGCGGTGTGGCAAGGATTTGACAAACAAAATTTGCGGTCCTGGCAGGTCGATACCCTGCCGAGACCGCTCAGACTGTCGAGAAACTGGTATTCCAGCGTTCAGGCCAGGACAGGGGTTTCAATATTTAGGAAGGTTTCGCATAAAGCGAGGAAAAGATTTTTCAGGGAAAGAGGTAAAAGGACCTTTCCATCATGTGAATGGCCCGCTCTCCACTTGTGGATTGCCAGCTTTTTCAGATTCATGGCAGCAAACTTGAGCCTCACCCAGTTGCTTACCTGAGCCAAGCCTCTGTATTGCGTATAGCGCATGCCGTGCTTTTCTTTCGCATCGGCAAACACCCGCTCGATCTTCTCTTTTCGCAGCCGGTACAAGTCCGCGTATTCCGGTGTGTACCTGGCATCCTCCGCCAGCTCCACATAATCCTGCCAGATATGCCGCTTTACCGTTTTCTCACATTTGGCGCTCTGCGTACATAACGCTCTGGTCGGGCAGTTCTCACATATATACGGGCGGCTGGTGTATTCCCGATATCCCTCCCGGTCAGTCGTGGCATAATGCAGGACCTTGTATTCCGGGCAAATCACGCAGTCATAATATTCATCGTACACATATTGCCACCACGGATGTCCGCCCTTTTTGGTCATGGGCCTTTTGTATGCTGTAGACAATACTCTGTTACTGTCAAATACCCTTTTGCAGATCCATGGCGTCTTGTAGGCACTGTCCGCTACCACTGTCTTGTGTTCCGGATACCGCTCGCACAATTTGTCATATAACGGGTCGAACGCGACGCTGTCATGTATATTGCCGGGGGTAACTTCTGCTTCTAAAATATATCCGTGCATGTCACAGGCTGTATGTGCTTCATATGCAAAGCATTTCTTGTGTTCTCCCTTGTGGAACAAGCCGCTCTCCGGGTCTGTTGTGGATACCACGACCTCTTTGGTTTCGCTCGCCTCTTGTGGACCGTCG
>CANRLV010000115.1 GCA_947631565.1 uncultured Gemmiger sp.
ACTGTAATTGCAATGTTTGTCAGGGTACTTGCAATTTTTCAGGGGGGGCTTTTTGCGTTTACTTTGTCATTTAACGTCCTGCAAAAAAACGTGTAAAGTCCGGTTTATCGGGCCGGCAGTATGGTATACTGAGCGCAAAGGTTGATAAAAGGGGGACTGGTTCCATGCTGCCATTGCTCACCGCACTCCTCGTGCTGGCCCTGGCGGGCGACGTCCTGCTCGTCGTTTTGCTGCTGCGCCTGCCGAACCCGAAGACCGACGCCGACCGGCTGGACGGCCGCCTGCGCGCCCTGCAGGGGGAATTGGGCCGCACCGTCACCGCCGCGCTGCGGGACGTCTCGGCCGTGCTGGCCCAGAATCAGAGCGAGCGCGCCGCCGCCGACATGGCGCGGCTGGAGGCCATCGATCGCGCCGGCGCCGCCCGTCAGCAGGCCGCCAACGAGGCGATGCTGGGCCAGCTGGCATTGCTCGAGCAGCGGCTCAAAACACTGGAGCAGGGCAATGCCACCCGGCTGGACAGCGTGCGCGGGACGCTGGCACAGGGTCTGGCTGCCATCCGCGCCGACAACGACCAGAAGCTGGACGCCATCCGCGCCACGGTCGAGGACAAATTGCAGGACACGCTGCAAAAGCGGGTGAGCGAATCCTTCCGCGCCGTCAGCGGTCAGCTGGAGCAGGTGTACCGGGGCCTGGGCGAGATGCGCACGCTGGCCGGCGACGTGGGCAGCCTCAAGCAGATCCTGAGCGGCGTCAAGACCCGCGGCATCCTGGGCGAAGTGCAGCTCGGTGCCATCCTGCAGGAGATTTTGGCCCCCGGCCAGTACGCCGAGAACGTGACCACCGTGCCGGGCAGCGCCGACCGCGTCGAGTTTGCGCTGCGCCTGCCGGGCGCCGGCGGTGTGGACGGCGCACCGGTGTGGCTGCCCATCGACGCCAAGTTCCCCGGCGATACTTACGCCCACTTACAGGCGGCGCAGGCGGCCGGGGATGCCGCCGCCGTCACCGAGGCCCGCCGCCGTCTGGCGGCGACGCTGCGGCGCGAGGCGAAGGACATCCACGACAAATACATCGCCGTGCCCCACACCACGGCCTTCGGCATTTTGTTCCTGCCCTTTGAGGGGCTTTATGCCGAGGTCGTAAACAGCCCCATCCCGGAGCAGCTGCGGCGGGAGTTCGGGGTCACGGTGGCCGGCCCCTCGACGATGGCGGCGCTGCTGAACGCGCTGCAGATGGGCTTTAGAACGCTGGCCATCCAGCAGCGCTCGGGCGAGGTGTGGGCCGTGCTGGCCGCCGTCAAGGCCGAGTTCGACAAGTTCGGCGCCGGGCTGGCCGCCATGCAGCGCCATCTCGACCAGACCGGCAATGACCTGGAGGAGCTCATCGGCACGCGCAGCCGCGCCATCAACCGCAAGCTCGAGGCCGTGCAGCAGCTGCAGCCGCCGGAGCTGGTCCCCTGACCCTGCCCTGGAAAGACCAAAAATTTGCCCGCCGGGCTTGACAATACTGCCCGGCGGGCTATAATAAGGGTATAATCACACCAAAATGATAGGTTTAAGGGAAATGCACCCGGCCTGTCTGCCCCGGTCAGGGGAAAAGGAGGCACCCGCCCATGCAGATCTACGCGGACAATGCCGCGACCACCCGCCCCAGCCGCACCGCGCTGGACGCCATGATCCCGCTTTTGGAGGAGGGCTTCGGCAACCCGAGCAGCCTGTACTCCATCGGCCAGCGCGCCAAGGAGGTGCTGGAGGACGCCCGCGCCAGGGTGGCGAAGGCCATCGGCGCGCTGCCGGCCGAGATCACGTTCACCTCCGGCGGCTCCGAGGCCGATACCCAGGCCCTCTACACCGGTGCCTACCTCGGCGCGGCCAAGGGCAAAAAGCACCTGATATCGACCAAATTTGAGCACCACGCGGTGCTGCACGCGCTGGCCGCGCTGGAAAAAGAGGGCTTTGAGGTCACCTTGCTCGACATCCCGGAGGACGGCGTCGTCACCGTCGAATCGGTCGAAGCGGCCCTCCGGCCCGACACGGCGCTCGTCTCGGTCATGTACGCCAACAACGAGATCGGCACCGTGCAGCCCATCGCCGCCATCGGCGCGCTGTGCAAAGAAAAGGGCGTTTTGTTCCACACCGACGCCGTGCAGGCCGTCGGCCATGTGGCCATCGATGTCAAGGCGCAGGACATCGATATGCTGTCGATGTCCGGCCACAAGTTCCACGGTCCCAAGGGCGTGGGTGCGCTGTACTGCCGGCGCGGCATTTTGCCCCGCAACGTCATCTACGGCGGCGCGCAGGAGCGCGGCCGCCGCCCCGGCACCGAGAACGTGCCCGCCATCGCCGGCATGGCCGCCGCGCTGGAGGAAGCGGTCGCCCATTTGCCGGAGAACGCCGCCAAGGTCAGCGCGATGCGCGACCGGCTCATCGAGGGCATCCTGCGCATCCCGCACAGCGCCCTCAACGGCGACGCCGAAAAGCGCCTGCCCGGCAACGCCAACTTCTGCTTTGAGGGCATCGAGAGCGAGAGCCTGCTGCTGCTGCTCGACGACCGCGGCATCTCGGCCAGCTCCGGGTCGGCCTGCACCTCCGGCTCGCTCGACCCCAGCCACGTGCTGATGGCCATCGGCCGCCCGCATCAGGTCGCCAACGGCTCGCTGCGGCTGACGCTGGGTGAGGACATCACGGCCGAGCAGGTCGATTATATCGCCGAAGCGGTGGCGGAGATCGTTGAGCGCCTGCGCGCGATGAGCCCGCTCTGGCGCGACTTACAGGAAGGGAAGTGCCAATATGTTATACAGTGAGAAGGTCATGGACCATTTCCGCAACCCGCGCAACGTCGGCGCCATCGAGGATGCCGACGCCATCGGCGAGGTCGGCAACGCCAAGTGCGGCGACATCATGCGGATGTACCTCAAAATCAGGGACGGCAACATCGACGACGTCAAGTTCGAGACCTTTGGCTGCGGCAGTGCCATCGCCAGGAGCAGCATGGCCACCGAGATGATCAAGGGCAAGCCGCTCAAGGACGCGCTGACCCTGACCAACCAGGCCGTGACCGAGGCGCTGGACGGCCTGCCCGCCTACAAGCTGCACTGCTCGGTGCTGGCCGAGCAGGCCATCAAGGCCGCCGTCAAGGATTATTACGAGAAGAACGGCATCGCCTACGACCCCGAGACCTTTAAAATGCTCGACGAGGACCACGACCACGCCGACGAGCCCAAGCCCTGCTGCGAGCAGTGAGATTTTATGATGTGTGACGCGCCCCCGGCGAGCATTCGCTCGCCGGGGGCGCTCTCCGTAAAGGCTTCCCACTTGGGGGAAGCTGGCAGCGCCGTAAGGCGCTGACGGATGAGGGGGATGAGGCGGCTGCCTATTTTAGCTTTACGGCCAGCGCCCGTTGCAGGGTGTGCCATTCCTCCCCGGTCAGGGCCGCGGCAGCAGGGGAATAATGCCGACAGGCCGTGGTGCCCGCCGTGCACGGCACGCCGCGCCGGCGGCGGCAGTGCCCCTTGTCCAGCGGCAGGTATCCCTTGCCGGCACGGATATAGTAGCGCACAAAGCGGCGGCAGGTCAGGCAGGTGAAAAACATAATACCACCCCTAGAATTTATAATGGTATACATATCGCATTATAGAATTAAAAATGGTAAATGTCAATAGAATTATAAATTCTGCCCTATGATGGGTTTGAGGTGGTTAGAATGGATTGCAGTGAGCGCATCCGCGCTCTGCGCGAGGACCGCGACTTGAACCAAACACAGGTGGCCGTGCTGCTGAACGTGGGTCAGCGCACCTACTCCGGTTATGAGACCGGCAAGATTCATATTTCGATGGAAAACCTGCGCATTTTGGCCCGCTTTTATGATGTGGACATGAACTACATCTGCGGCGTCAGCGATGTGCGGCGGCCGTTCCCCGCCAAATGAACGCAAAAATGGGTCCGTTGCGAAATAGAATAGAAAAAAGTCCGGTCGAGCAGCCGAAGAAGGTTGCCCGACCGGACTTTTTGCATT
>CANRLV010000116.1 GCA_947631565.1 uncultured Gemmiger sp.
GCGAAGCGAGGGCGTACCGAAATCGGTAGCCCGCGCACGCGGGCAATTCGGGGCAGCGTAATCGCTCTTACCATGGCCTTGTGGGCTTTTCGGCTGGTATGTAAGCCATGATAGTCATCGCGCACTGTCCTGTGCGCTGCCGTGCTGCCTGTGCGTTGACGGCAATGCGGGTAAGGTACTGTGTTTGCCGGATATTCAGTTGTCAAAGAGCGCCGAAGGAAAAATCTCCCTCTATCTTTCCCCCAAAAAACGGGGGTGTTTACCAACAAAAATCGGTGAAGGTTTTGTGAAATTTTATAAAATCACGCTGCCAAATCGATTTTTGTTTGTGGCGGTTGGCTTGCTTCGGAAGAGGAATTTTTCCCTCTACCTTTCCCCGAAAAAACGGGGGTTTTGATAACCTCTTTTTCGAAATTTCACATTTTTCCCCTCCATCTTTCCCCCAAAAAACAGGGATGTTTAGCAATGGGATCTCTGCAATTTTCAAAATTTCACATTTCTCTTGGCTGAGCAGTCTTGGCGGCGGTTTTCTGTTTCCCACAGGCTGCGCCCAAATTTTAGGCGCAGTGAATCACAGAGAAAAGGAATCGCACTTGTTGATTTGAGCGGCTGCGCATCTTTCCGTACTGCCGTGCTGACCATATGGTGCAGGAGATGGAAAACAGGAATCACGCCCACAGGACTTTTCGGTTAGAAAGATTCTCTCTCTACTTTTCCCCGAAAAAACGAGGGCCTTGATACACTTCTCTTTGAAATTTCACATTTTCCCTCTACCTTCATTCCGCAAACACCAGGGGTTTTACAAAAGAGATTTTTGTGAAATTTTGCAAAATCACGCTGTCCAATCAATTTTTTTGTCTGCGGCTGTTGGCTTGATTTGGAAGAGGAATTTCTCCCTCTATCTTCATTCCGCAAAAGTAGTGGGGTCTGACGAATAAAAATCAAAATATTTTTTGCCGGAACTCTAAAATTACGCAGCTAAATTTGATTTTCATTTTGGCTGGCACACCTTTTCTTGAAAAGAAATTTTCCCTCTACCTTTCCCCCAAAAAATGGGGGTCTTGATAACCTCTTTTTCGAAATTTCACATTTCCCTTGGTCTGGCATCCTTGATAGAGTCTCCCTCCTTCCCGGCAGGCTGCGCCTGAATTTCAGGCGCAGCAAGTCACAGAAAAGAAAAAAGACCGGACGCAGCACCCCGGTCTTCTCTCTGCTCCCGCCAACTCTCTCTCTTTGGCTGACCCACCTTCTATGTCTATATATCTCTATATAGGGAGATTACTTTCTTCTTCTGTTTTATATCTTCCCTTGGTAACCTTCTGGGAGGTCCACCATGAACCGGTCCCGGTGACAGCAAATTGGCACACTTCCCCCTGGGCGGAGACATTTTCTTTTTTTCGGCCTCTACCGTTCCCATGCGGTGCGGGCGTCTGGGAATTTCTCCGGTTGGGCTATCTTGCTCAGCAACACGGCGCCGCATCTCTTGCAGATAAAGTGCCGCACCCGGCAGCCGAACAGACCGTTCGGGCTGGTGACGATTCGGGCCTCCTGATGCTGGTAGCCAACGACGAACGCCATGCTGCCGCACCACGGGCATTGCTTGACAGGTATGCTCATATACACTGCCTCCTTTCAGCACAAAAGCATACCAGCAACCAGCAGAGAACGGTATCACCAGAAACAACAAGAAAGCGGAGCATCAGTAGTGCAGCGTATACAGCCGCGAGGTGTCGGAGCCGTTGGGCCGCTGTCGCGGCTCGGCAGTGATCCAGCCGCCTTCGGTCAGGTCATGCAGCGCCCGCTTGACGGTACTGCGGCTCAGGTGCAGCTCTCTGGCCATGCGGTTGATGCTGGGCCAACACTGGTGTTGCGCGTTTTCCCGGTTGCACAGGTACTGCCAGACCAAGATCGCACGGGAGGGAATGTCGTCGAGGTAAATGATTTCTTTTTTCGTCATATGAAACTCCTTTTCAAAAAATTTTTATATCAAAAAACCAGCACCCGTGACAGGTGCTGGCAGTAAGAGGGGAGAAGAGGAGACCGTCCGGCTTCGGGCAAAACCGGGGAAATGAAATACATAAAAAGTGCGCAGCTCAGCAAGAAACGGGAGCATAGCGCCTGAAAAGAAACACGGATTCGAAAACGAGGGTAAAATCAACCGAAAATGAAACACTACAAAAACCCCGTTCAGCCCGCATTGCGGGCTGATGTGAGCGCGGCGTGACCCTGCAAATGAAACGCCGCTTTCTCCTGCATCGAAATCGGCAGGGCCGATTTTGGCTCGAAAAGCCACACACAAGGTGCCGAAAGACGTTGCGGGGTGCTGGCACTTCATCCCCCGAAAACCCCGCCAAAAGCCCACAAAACCGCCCTAAACGCAGCAACTGCCAGCACTTTGCGAAAACGCAGAGCCAAAACCGCCAACACACGCGCAAAACCCGGCAAAAAGGTGCTGGCAGATTGGCCGATTTCGAGGTGCCCTGAAAAATCCGTAGAAAAAGGCCCGCTGTTCGCACAGCAGGCCGCCAAATTGAATTATTTCTTCTTCAGATAGAGTATCGCCGTATGGTATGCTCTGACATTGATTTGCGTGTTATGTGGATACAGGGCTAAAAATCGCGCAATTTGATACAATGCAATGTTTTTAACACGGAACGCTGCACTGAAGAAGAGGAACAATGGCCGCCTACCGTTTTCCGGGGTCCAGTGTCCCGGCGGCGGTATAGAGCAGGGCGTTGCATATGGCGGCGGCGACGGTACTGCCGCCTTTTCGGCCTATGGCGATGATGGCCGGCACATTGAGCCTCTGACAGGTCTTGAGCAGCGTCTCCTTGCTCTCCACCACGTTCACAAAGCCCACCGGCACCCCCACCACCAGCGCCGGACGCAGCCCCGTCTCCATGAGCGCGCACAGCTCCAGTAACGCCGTGGGAGCATTGCCTACGGCATACACGGCGTCAGGGTGTTCCTTTGCGGCTGTACGCATGGACACCGCGGCACGTGTGACGCCTTCGGCCCGGGCCTGGGTGGCCACCACCTCATCCGCCATATAGCAGTACGCCGCGCCGCCCAGCTTTGCCAGCGTTGCCTTACTGATGCCGGCCCGGGCCATGTTGGTGTCGGTGACGATATCCGCCCCTGCGGCCAGGGCGGCGGTTCCCCTTTGGACCGCATCCGGCGTGAAGGCCAAGGTCTCGGCGTAGTCAAGATCCGCTGTGGTGTGGATGGCCCGCAGGATAACGGCCTCGTTCTCCGGCGGCAGGGAGATACCCCGGGCCGCCAGCTCCCCGCGGATGATATCCATACTGGTCCGCTCGATACCGGCGGGATCCGTATATTTCACGCTCAAAACTCCACGCCCTTTCTGGCTCTTATGCCCTTTTGATAGGGATGCCGGTGGCAGCGCATCTCGGTGTCATAGTCGACGGCCTCCCGCATCCAGTCCGCCGGATCTCGGCCCGTCAGGACAAGTTCCCGGTCCTCGGGCGCATCCTCTACGGCGGCGCGCAGCAAGTTTTTGTCCACCATGTCCAGCCGCCAGGCGGCGCAGGCCTCGTCCAGGATGAGAAGGTCCGCCTTCTCCGCCAGGGCGGCCCGGAGGTTGTCGTCCTGCATCCGCCGGGCCGCCTCCCGCTCGGCCTTGTCCATCCCGGACACGAATTTCGCTGTGGGCTTGCCGCGGAAGAACTTTGTTCCCAGCTGTTCCAGCAGCGCCACCTCTCCGGAGGGGGCGTCTTTTAGGAACTGCACGACGACCACCGTCTGTCCGGCGGCCAGCGCCCGCAGCGCCAGGCCCATGGCGGCGGTGGTCTTTCCCTTGCCGTCGCCCCAATAAAGATGGATCATGTTTTCTCCCTCCGCCCCATCACTGCCAGGCGTTACAGTTTAGATTTGTTCACGATCATTGTTTCCAATTCTTTCGCTGCAAGGCTCAGCGGTTGGCCCGTCTGTTTCAAAAAATAGA
>CANRLV010000117.1 GCA_947631565.1 uncultured Gemmiger sp.
GACGCGGGTCACGGCGCCGCAGGGGCCCATCGCCATCGTCAGGCGCGGGGTGGCGGGCCGGGCGGCGGCCGCGGCGGCCGTGGCCGCCAGCAGCGCGGCCGCATCGCCGGGGGCGTGGGCCATGACGGACAGCTTGGCGATGTCGGCGCCGGCATCGGCCATCGCGCACAGGGCCCGGGTCATCCCGGCCTGCGGCGGCGTGCCGTCAAAATGGTGCTCGCTGAACACGGTCCGCACGCCGGCGGCGTGCGCAGCGGCAGTCAGGGCAGCGACCAACTCCGTCCCGGCCGAGAACTCGATGTCGATAAGATCCGGCCGCACCGGCCCCGTCAGCAGGTCCTGCACGGCGGCGGCGTAGGCCGCAGGGGCCAGGTCGGCGGCGCCGCCCTCGCGCACGGTGCGCAGCGTGGCGAGCAGCGGCTGCCCGGCGCGCAGGTTCCCGCACACGGCGGCGAGCGCCGCGGCCCGGTCGGCCGCGGGCAGCGGGTCCAGCCGCAGCTCGACCAGCTCGGCGGCGGGCAGGGCGGCCAGCGCCCGCGCCTGACGCACGGCCTCGGTCAGCGTATCGGCCATGATGGGCACGATGAGGTGCGGTTTTTGGCAGGCAGCGGCAGAAAGTGTGATACCGCGCACGGTGATATCCGGCATGACAGGACCTCATGTGTGCAAAGCTGTTGACATTTTTGCGGCAGCTTGCTATAATGATCATGTAAAGAGCGTTGCCGATAAGCGGTTGCTCTGTAGGATCAGTTTATATGGTTAACCCAGAAAACCGTCACTGGCCAGAGTGGCGGTTTTTTGCACGCCGGGCTATGCCCGGCGCACACGCGAAGCGTGTGGCAAAAACGAACGCAACGCGTTCGTTCCGACATACGCGGCCCGCGCACGCGGGCGATAAAAGAATGTGCTGACCGCCTACCGTTATGTAGCAACGCTCTGCCCCTGAGGGGGCTTTTTTATTATAGCGCGGGTTTTTGCCCGCGTCAATACCGCTTTACTGTGCAAAAGCGCCCCCGGCTTTCGCCGGGGGCGCTGGCGTGCGGGTTCACATCGTGTACTGCACGGCCTGTATCCGGACCGCGTCCGGGTCACCATACCAGGTCAGGGTATCCAGGACGCTCTCGCCGTCATCGCCGCCATCTTTCTGCGCCTTGGCCAGCGCGGCTGCGGCGTCGGGGGTCAGGTCACCGGTATCCTCGGCAATGCGCTGCACGGCGCTCAGCTGCTCCGGCGCGCAGTGCACGCTGGCACAGCCATACAGGCGCAGTGCTTCGGCCAACGTCTCGGGCGCAAGCGCGGGGTCGATGATGACCTCGGCGCAGTTCACGAGCGTGGCGCCGCCGGGCATACTGCCGAGCAGCGCGGCATCCACCGTGACGTTCCCGCGCCCTTCCAGCAAATGCCCGCGCACCGGGATGACCTCGCCGTCACAGCGGGGGTCGAGCTCGACGTAGGCGTCAAGCGATCCCTCCGGCAGAAGCACGTCACCCTCGACGGTCAGGCTCTCCAGCTGCCCAAGCAGCGCAGCGTCGGCCTTCATCAGGTCGAGGTCGCCCGTAACGTACAGGCGCGGACCCCAGCGGCGCAGGCGCGCCGGCGTCAGCGTGAGGTCGTCATCAATAAAGGCGGTACCGTCGGGCACGACGGTCAGGTCACAGTCGGCGTCGAACAGCGGCGCCAGCGTGGGAACAAGACTTGCGGCCAGAATGGCGCGCGGCGCCGTGAAGCGCATCGGCCGGGCGGCCATCGCGGCGGCCTGCGCGGCCAGCGCCGGGTCGACGAGGACAAAGCGCTTGGCAGCCCAGTACCAGCTGGCAGTGGCGCGCAGCGGGAAGCTCGCGTCCAGCATGGCGGTGGCCTCCCACATCGGGGTCGCGCCATCCGGGTAGGCGGTGGTCTCGCCGTTGACCTGCAGGTTGGGGATGGCGCCGATCAGGCTCTCGGGGCCGAGGAGCTCGCCGTTGACCACGGCGCCGACGATATTTTTGAGCGCCGGGGCGGCGTCGGGGGCGACAGTCAGCTCGCCGTTGACGATGAGGTACTGCGGGTTCTCGGCGCCGTTGCCGGCGCGCAGCGTGTGGCTGCCGTTGATAACGCGCGGCTGCACGCCGCTGTCCTCGGGCAGGGTGACGGTGTTCACGACGTTGAGACCGGCCCCGTGTGCGGCCAGCAGCGCGCTGGCGCGCGCGGTCGTGAGCAAAAGAACGGACTTGACGGAGATGCTCTCGTACCCGGCGAGCGTTTCCTCCCGGACATTGCGCACATCACAGACGACGGCGCTGATGTTGAGCTTTTTTGCCATGGGTCATTCCTCCTTGAGTACGGTTCGCAGCTTTGTGCGGATGCGGGCCAGGCGGCTGCGCACGGTGGCGGCGGGGCAGTGCAGCCTGCGCGCGAGCTCGGCGGCCGTGTAGCCGGCGAAGGTGTGCAGCGCGAACAGGTCGCGGTCCTCCTGCGGCAAGGCGGCGAGCAGGGCGGCCGCCTCGACGGCGGCAAGGCCTGTGTCCGGGGCCGGCTCCGGCTGCCAGAGGGCGGCGGCGTGCTGCTGCGCCAGGCCGGCGCGGCGGGCGCGGTCGGCGGCCAGATTGCGGGCCGTCTTGTACAGCCAGGCCCGGCGCTGGCGGGGGCTCAGGTCCCCGAGCAGGGCCGTGTTTTGCAGCGCGCGCAGGAACACCTCCTGCGCCATATCCTCACCGGCGGCGGCATCGCCGCGGCACAGCGCGGTGCAGTACCGCGCCAGCGCGGGACCAAGGGTGGTATACAGCTCCTCCCAGACCGGCACGGCGTTGCCTCCTTTCGGCTGTGGTTTTGCAGGGCCTTGCACCCGTAAGGACGAACGGCGGCGGCAAAGCGTTGCGGGCGCGGGCAAATTTTTGCCCGCGCCCGCCAAAAGCGCCCCCGGCGAAAGCCGGGGGCGCAGATGCCAAGGGGTTTGGTCCAGGCAGCGCTGCAAGGGGTTACTTGTACAGCTCGACCAACTTCTGCAGATGCGTGTAGTGCGCATCGGCGGTATCCTGGTTCTGCTTGAACAGCTTCTCGGCACGGTCCGGGAAAGCGCGGGTCAGGCGGCTGTAGCGGGTCTCGCCGGCCAGGAAGTCCTGATACTTGTCCATGTTGCCGGGCTTGGAGGTGAGGGTGAAGGGGTTCTTGCCCTCGGCCTTGAGCGCCGGGTTGAAGGTGAACAGGTTCCAGTAACCGGCCTCGACGGCCTTCTTCATCTCGTTCTGGCAGTTGGTCATGCCGCCCTTGATGCCGTGCAGCTCGCAGGGGGCGTAGCCGATGATCAGGGACGGGCCCGGATAAGCCTCGGCCTCGGCGATGGCCTTGACGGCCTGCGCCATGTTGGCGCCCAGCGCGATCTGGGCCACGTAGATGTAGCCGTAGGTCATGCTGATCTCGGACAGGCTCTTCTTGCTGATCTCCTTGCCGGCGGCCGCGAACTGGCAGACCTCGCCGATGTTGGAGGCCTTGGAGGCCTGGCCGCCGGTGTTGGAGTACATCTCGGTGTCGAACACCATGACGTTGACGTCACGGCCGGACGCCAGGACGTGGTCCAGGCCGCCGTAGCCGATGTCATAGGCCCAGCCGTCGCCGCCGAAGATCCAGAAGCTCTTCTTGGCGAGGAACTGCTTCTGCTCGAGGATCTCCTTGGCCTCGTCGCAGCCGCAGTCCTCCAGGGCCTTGATGAGCGCCTTGGTCGGGGCATCGTTGGCCTTGGTGTTGGCCTTGGTGGCCAGATACTCGTCGATGACGGCATCCAGCTCGGGCTTCTTGCCCTTCAGCGCCTCGACGCGGTTGATGAGGTTGGCACGCACGGTCTCGTAGCCGAGCTGCATGCCCAGGCCGTGCTGGGCGTTGTCCTCAAACAGCGAGTTGTTCCACGCCGGGCCGCAGCCGCTTTCCTTGTTGGTGGTGTAGGGGCTGATGGCCGCGGTGCCGCCCCAGAT
>CANRLV010000118.1 GCA_947631565.1 uncultured Gemmiger sp.
TCGGTGCAGACCAGCGCCCCCATCGTCTGGCTGGCCACCTGGGCCAGGCTCTCGCCGGTGATGAGCGCCTCCAGCTCGCACTGGCCGGCCACCATGGCCGCGATGCGCAGCATACTTCGGCGCATCAGCACGGTGAAGATGGGCTCCGGCGCGTGGTCGCGCAGATATTCCTGCGCGGCGGTGTAGGGCACCACGAACAGCGTACAGTCGCCCGTATAGTCCCGCAGCAGGGCGGCCAGGTCCTCGACCTTCTGGCGCGCGCGCGGGCTCGTGTAGGGCGGGCTGGCAAAGTGGATGTGGTGGATGGCCAGCCCGCGCCGGGCCATACACCAGGCGGCCACGGGGCTGTCGATGCCGCCGGAAAGCAGGTTCAGTGCCCGCCCGCTGGTGCCCACCGGCAGGCCGCCGGCGCCCTCGCGCTTGGGGCCGTGCAGGTAGGCGCCGCCCTCGCGGATCTCGACCATGACCGTGAGCTGCGGCGCGTGTACGTCGACGCGCAGGTGCGGGTGGCAGCGCAAAAGATGCGCGCCCAGCTCGCGGCAGAGCTCGGGGCTGGTCAGCGGGAACTTCTTGTCGCTGCGCTTGGCCTCGACCTTGAAGGTCCGGACCGTGCGCAGCTGTTCGCCGAGGTACTCCTCGGCCGTCCGGCAGATGGCATCGAGGTCCTTCTCGCACACGGCGGCGCGCGCCAGCCGGCTGATGCCGAACACGCAGGCCACCCGGCGCTCGGCTTCGTCCATGTCAAAGCTGTCGCTCTCGGGCACCAGGAACACCGTGCTCTGGGCCTGGGTCAGCCTGCAGGGACCAAGGTCCTGCAAACGGGCGCGCAGGGTCTTGCTGAGGCGGTTCTCGAACTTGCCGCGGTTGAGGCCTTTCAAGGTCATCTCGCCCTCATAGGCAAGCAATATCTCGCGTATCATCGTATCAACTTCCCGTTTCAAATGTGGCGCAGGGCGGCAAGGCCTTCGCGCAGACCGTCCAGCAGTGCGTCGACGTCCTGCGGCGTGTTGTCGGCGCAAAAGCTGACGCGCAGTGCCGTTTTGACCGTGCGCCCGTCGCAGCCCATGGCCAGCAGCGTGTGGCTGGGCTCGCCCTTGTCGCAGGCGCTGCCGCCGGACACATACACCTGCCGCTGGCCCAAAAATTCGATCATCGTCTGGCTGTTGACGCGCCCGGTGGAAAAATTCAAAATTTCCGGCACGCCGTCCGCCGGGCTGTTGACCGTGATGCCGCCGATGTCCGCAAGCCCCGCCAGCAGCCGTGCGCGCAGCCTGGCGGCCGCGGCGCTGCGCGCGGCGATGCCGGCGGCGCCGCCGCCGTGCCGGGCCGCCAGGCCCAGCGCGTGGATGCCGGCCACGTTCTCGGTGCCGGGGCGGATGCCGCGCTCCTGGTGGCCGCCGGCATACGGCGGCGCAAAGTGCTGGCGCTGGTTGTCGCACAAGTAAAGCGCACCGACGCCCTTGGGCGCGTGCACCTTGTGGCCGGAGAGGGACAGCGTATCGACGCCGCGCCATTTTTTGAGGTCGACGGGGATGCGCAGCCAGGCCTGCACGGCGTCGACATGGACGGCGCAGCGGCTGTTTTTGGCCTTGACGGCGGCGGCCAGGGCAGCGATGTCCTGCACGGCGCCGGTCTCGTTGTTGACGGCCATGCAGGCCACCAGCGCAGTCCTTTTGTTGACGGCGCCGGCGAGCTTTTGCACATCCAGCGTGCCATCTGTTTCCGGCGGTACCTCAACGACCTGCCAGCCGAGCTCCCTGCCCAGCGCGCGCAGCGTGTTCTGCACGCTGGGATGCTCAAAGCCGGTGGTGACGATGTTGTCCGCCCAGGCGGTACGCACGCGGGCGGCGCCGCGCAGGGCGATGTTGTTGCTCTCGGTGCCGCCGGCGGTGAAATAGATCTCGTCCGCGCGCGCGCCCGGCAGGCTCTGCGCCACGCGCTCGCGCGCCCGCTGTATGTGGGCCTGCGCCTGCGCCCCCGCCGCGTACAGACTGCTGGGGTTGCCCCAGACGCCGCGCAGCGTCGAGAGAACGTCCTCGGCCACCGCCGGGTCCACCAGCGTGGTGGCGGCGTTGTCGAGATAATGCAGGGCGGGGTCCAGGCGCATGGGGCGGCAGCTCACTTTCCGTGCAAAGTGCACACAATCCTACATGATAATTATACACGTTTGCGCGCCGGAACACAAGCACCGGCGGTGTAAAACTTGCGTATGGCGTTCGTTTGTGCTATACTTCTGCCCTGGGCAACTTAGGATTTTAGGCCCCGCCCCGGCATCTTCATGATGCCCCGGCGCAAAACCGGTCCGGGGCTGGCGGTCCCGGGCGCGGTCAAAATCTATCCGCCGAGGTGTACCATGCTTTTTTCCGTCGGTATCCCCGCCGCCGCGGCCGTTGTGGCCGCGGTGCTCGCCGTCTGGCTGCTGCGCGCCCCCGCCGGGGCGCCGGCCGGCTCTTCTGCCCGGCGCACGGCCCGCTGCGCGATGGTGGCGGCGCTGTATGTGGTGCTGTGCCTGGCGCTGCAGCCGCTGAGCTACGGCGCCGTGCAGGTGCGCGTGGCCGAGGCGCTGTGCCTGCTGCCGGTGTTCGGGCCGGAATACATCACGGCCGTGACGCTGGGCTGCTTTCTCGCCAACCTGCTGGGCTCGGTCTGGCAGGACGCCGTCTTCGGCACGCTGGCCACGTTCCTGGCCTGCCTGTTGACGTATAAGCTGCGCGGCGTGCGCCTGCGCGGGCTGGCGCTGCTGGCCGCGCTGCCGCCGGTTGTGTGCAACGCCCTCATCGTCGGGCCGGAGATCGCGCTCTTCTTCGGCACCGGCCCCGCCACGCTGCCGGTGATCCTGTTCAATATGGTCAGCGTGGGCGCGGGCGAGATCCTCAGCTGCTGCGTGCTGGGCACCGCGCTCATTGCCCTCATCGAGCGCAACGCCGCTTTGCGCCGCCTCATCCGCGAAGGCTGAAAAGAAAGGAAAGACCGATGGCCCCGGAGCTTGTTTTGTGGGACTGGAACGGCACCCTGCTGGACGACGTGGACCTTTGTGTCGACGCGCTCAACCGCCTGCTTGCGGTGCACGGCTACCCGCAGCGCTACACGCTGGACGGGTACCGGGCCATCTTCGGCTTCCCCATTGAGGAGTATTACCGCCGCGCCGGCTTTGATTTTGCCAGGCATCCGTTCCCGGAGCTGGCCGCGCGCTACATGGAGCATTATATCCCGGCCAGCGCCGCCTGCGGGCTAATGCCGGGCGCCGCGCAGGCGCTCGAGCTGTTCCAAACGGCCGGGGCGCGGCAGGTCATTTTGTCGGCCTCGCCGATCTCCACGCTCAGGGCGCAGGTGGCGCAGTGCGGGGCGGCGGGGTACTTTGACCGTCTGCTCGGCCTGGATGACATCTACGCCAAGAGCAAGGTCGAGCTGGGCCTTGCCTATCTCCGTGAGAACGGCTTTGCCCCGCAGCGCGCCGTCATGATCGGCGACAGCGTGCACGACGCCGAGGTGGCAAAGGCGCTCGGTGTGCGGTGCGTTCTGCAGAGCGCCGGCCACCAGGCAGCCGAAACGCTGCGCACGACCGGCGTGCCGGTCGCCCCGGACGTGCCGGCGGCGGCAAAGCTGGCGATGGAGCTGTTTTAACCTGCAAACAAAGCAAAACGCGGCCCGCCCCGGCTTCGGGGCGGGCCGCAAAATATTTGGCGTTTACTGCGTGACCAGCGGGTAGACCACAAGGCTCAGCCCATACAAAAGATAGACGTGTGCGGGGTAGAACCAATAGAAGAACTGCCCGCGCAGCCTGCTTTCGCCCTTTTTGCCGTTGTAGAGCGCCCACAGCACCAGGCTGAACACGCTCAGCCACTGGCCGGCGTAATCGAA
>CANRLV010000119.1 GCA_947631565.1 uncultured Gemmiger sp.
CGGGCCCTCGGCCACACCGCGCCCCAGCCACCACACAAGGGCGGCCGCGGCGGCCCAGGCCGCGCAGCGCGCCAGCGCCGGGCCGCGGGCGGCAAAGCCGCTGGCGGCGTCCAGGAACAGGGCGGCGTCGGTCAGGTGGGCGGCGCCCGCCAGCACACACAGCGCCAGCCCGCCCCAGAAGGGCAGGCGGCGGTCGGCGGACTGCGGCATGGCGGACACCTCCAAACGTGCGGCAAAAAAAGCGGCATAAACGCGCCGGGCGGCGCATACATTGGTACTACGGGGCAGCGGCGGCCAGAAGTGGCCAGGCCCGTGCCCCTTATTGTACCGCTTGCGCGCCCAAAAAGCAAGCCGCCCGGAGGATCTGCCTGTGAAACGAACCGTACTTTGCACCGCACTGCTGGCGGTGCTGGCCGCCGCCGCGCCGTTTTTATGCCTTGTGCCGCCCTTTGCCCCCGCCGCCGCGGCCGTGGGGGCCGATGTCGACCCGTCGGCGGCCGACAGGCCCGACAGCAGCCCGCCGCCCGCCGGCGTCGACCGGACGGGCAGCACCGGCAGTGATGCCGCCGACCCTGACGACGCCGGCAGCGATGCCGCCCCCACCCCGGCGCCGGCCGCGGTGGCGCTGTATGACGAGGCCGCCGGCGCGGTAGTCGAGGTGCCCCTGCGGAATTATCTGGCCGGGGCGGCCGCCTGCGAGATGCCCGCCGCCTGGCCGGAGGATGCCCTGCGCGCCCAGATGGTGGCCTGCCACAGCTATCTTTTGTACCAGCAGGCGCACGGCGGCGCCGCGCAGGGCGCCGCCGCTCTGACCGTGAACAGCGCTTTGTGCAGCGGCTGGACCACGGCCGAGGTGCTGCAAAGCCGCTGGGGCGAGGAGTTTGATGCCCGCTGGGCCAGGCTGCAGGCGCTGGCGCGGGAGGTGGAAAACACCGTGCTGTATTATGCCGGGGCGCCGGCGGCGGCCTGCTACCATGCCATCAGCACCGGCCACACCGAGGCCAGCCAGAACGTGTGGGTGGAGGCGCTGCCCTATTTGCAGGGGGTGGACTCCACCTGGGACAGGACCAGCGAGGAGTACGAGGTGACGGTGCAGTTCTCCAGCCAGCAGATGTATGACGCGCTGGTCTCGGTGCTGGGCTGCACGCCGCAGGGCGAGCCCGGCGGCTGGGTCGGCGATACCGTGTGGGACGCCGCCGGCTATGTGCAGAGCATCGAGCTGGGCGGGCAGAGCTTCAGCGGCGTGCAGGTGCGCGGGGCGCTGGGCCTGCGCAGCGCCTGCTTTGCCATCGCCTGGCAGGACGGGCAGTTCACCGTGACCACGCGCGGCTACGGCCACGGCGTTGGCCTGAGCCAATACGGCGCTTACGCCATGGCCAGCGGCGGCGCCGGCTGGCGCAGCATCCTTGCTTACTATTTCCCCGGTACGGATTTGGTAGAAAGATAACAAGATGCCCGCCCGATATTCATACCGGGCGGGCCATTTTTCATTTCGTTCAGCGGCTGTGTGTGACCGTCTTGTCGACGATGACCGGGACCGGGATATCGTCAAAGCGCTGGCGCTCGCTCATCGGCTTCTTGAACAGGCCGAGCAGCAGCGTGGTGGCTAGCGCGCCGGCGGCCAGCGCCGCCAAAAAGCCCAGCGGCTCGGTCATGACCGGCAGCAGGAACAGCCCGCCGTGCGGCGCCGGCACCGCGCAGCCCAGCCATTGGCTGAGCATACCGGCCAGCGCGCTGCCCACAAAGCAGCAGGGGATGACGCGCAGCGGATCCTTGAGGGCGAAAGGCAGCGCGCCCTCGGTCACGAACGAGGCGCCAAGTACAAAATTGCTGGGGGCGGTGCGCCGCCCGGCGCGGGTAAAGCGGTTGGGGAACAAAAGGCACGCGGCGGCGATGCCGATGGGCGGCGTCATACCGCCGATCATCACGGCGGCCATCAGGTCCGGCTGGCCGTTCATCAGCGCCATCGTGCCGAACACATAAGCCGCCTTGTTGACCGGCCCGCCGTAGTCGATGGCCATCAGCCCGCCCAGCGCCGCGCACAGCACGAGCCGGCTGCCGCCGTGCAGGTCGGTCAGGGCCTGGTACACGAACTGGTTGAAGCGCCCCAGATGCGGGTCCACGACATAGACCATGAGCAGCGCGATGCAGAACAGCCCCACCGTGGGGTACAGCAGCGTGACCTTGACCTGCTCCATCCAGCGCGGCATCCGGCGGCCCAGCCAGGCAAAGCCCTTGAGCAGTGCCCCGGCGCTGAAGCCGGCGATGAGCGCGCCCCAAAAGCCGCTCGAGACCCAGGTGGAGGCATCGGCGGCGGTCATACCGACGTAGGCCATGTACCCGCCCATCGCCCCCGGCACAAAGGCGGCGATGTCGCCGATGGAGCTGGCGATAAAGCCGGCCAGCACGGCGTACATCATGCCGAAGGCGGCGTTGCCGACGTTGTACAGCACGCCGGTCAGACCCAGCTCATGCTCGGCGATGGGCGCCGCGCCGGTCAGCAGGTAGGACAGCGCGATCAAAATGCCGCCGCCGGTGACGAAGGGCAGCATACGGGAGATGCCGCTCATCAGATGGGTGTACATACGGTGGGCCAGCCCGCTCAGCCGCGCCGACAGCGGCGCGCCTTTGGTGAACAGGCCCGGCTGCGGCGGCACGAAGTCCGGCGCCGTGGCGGACAGCGCCCGGTGCAGCAGAGGTTCCGGGCTGCGGATGGCCTCGGCCACCGGCACGCGGAGGACCGGCTTGCCGGCAAAGCGCGCCGTCTCGACCGTGCGGTCGGCGGCGAGGATGATGCACTCGGCCGCGGCGATCTCGTCGGCGGTGAGCGGGTCCTCGATGCCGCCGGCGCCGTCGGTCTCGACCTTGAGCGCGATGCCCATGCGCTGCGCCTGCTCCAGCAGGCACTCCCGCGCCATATAGGTGTGGGCGATGCCGGTCGGGCAGGCCGTCACGGCCAGCACACGGTAGCGGGGCGGCGGGTCGCTCTTTTCCGCCGCCGGGGCCGCGCCCGCCTGTAAGGCGGCGACAAATTCCTCCGGCGTGCGGGCCGTTTGCAGGGCGGCATAGGCGGTCTCGTCCCGCAGGGCGGCGGCCAGCGCCGCCATCGCCTGCACATGGTCGTCATGCGCGTCGGCGGGGACGGCCAGCAAAAAGACGAAGCGCAGCGGCTCGCCGTCCCCTGCCCCGCCGTCCGCGGCCGGCAGGGGCGGGTCCAGCGTAAGCGCCGCCAGCACGGGAGCCGCCACGGCCGCGCACCTGGCGTGGGGCACGGCGGCGCCGCGGCCGACGTCGGTGGGGGCGTCCGCCTCGCGCGCCAGCACCGCCTGCTCCAGCTCCGCGGCGGCGTCCGGCCCCCGCAGAGCGCCGGCGTCGGCCAGCAGCTGCACGCACAGGCGGATGGCCGCCGCGCGGCTTGGCACCTGCGCCCCGATGCGGACGCAGGCAGGCGAAAGCGGCAGATCGTTCACGCGGGCGGCCCCCTTTCTTTTGTTCCTCTGCTTGTATTATACAGGATACGGCAGGCCGCCGCAAATGATAAGCTTTACCAAAAATTTTTCGGAAAGTGAAGAAAATATCGTGGTTTTGCCGAAGACGCACAAAGAATGCGGCCCCGCTTACAGCGGGGCCGCAGAAGTACCGGCAGACAATCAGTTCATGATGACGAGCTCGGTCTCGGGGTCGAACAGGTGGATCTTGTTCTCGTCGACCGCAACGGTGACTTTGTCGCCGCGGCGGGCCTTGGAGGTCGGCGCCACGCGGGCCATCACGTTCTGGCCCTTGTAGTTCATGTAGAGGTAGATCTCGGCGCCCATCAGCTCGGAGACCTCGACCTCGGCGTCCAT
>CANRLV010000120.1 GCA_947631565.1 uncultured Gemmiger sp.
GCGTATAAAGTCCTGCTTACGCCCGCTGCCGAGGAGGATCTCCAGCATATCGTTGCCTATCTGGACAAGCATTTTGAATCACCGACAGCGGTACAAAACTTTTTGGAAGCCTTTGAGCACTGCCGCACCCAGATGGAGAGTTGGCCCTATTCCTTTGAAACTTCGCGCGCACCGGAACTCAAAGCAAAAGGATATCGCAAATTCCTCGTCGGCAATTATGTGGGTCTGTATCTTGTGCAGCCGGAAAAGGAACTGATTTACATTGCCCGCATTTTTCACGGCTCACAAAATTATCCAAAATACCTGTAACGGTTCAAAGCAGGTAAAAGCATTTTATGAAGTGCATTCAATAGATTATTAAAAGATTTGCGCCAAAGTTTCGGCACCAAATCATCTACGGAAAAATCAACGCAGACACAGGGGAAATTTTGAGGGAGCTCTGCGAGAGAAAAGGAGTGAACACCGTAGAAGCAGAGTGCTGCCCGGACCACATCCATATGCTGAAAGAGATACCGCCGCACCTCGGTGTGGCAAGTTTCATGCGGTACTTGAAAAGTAAAAGCAGCCTGATATTATTCGACAGCCATGCGAATTTGAAGTACAAATACGGGTCACGGGAAAGAAAGCCAAAAAGGCATAAAAACTGCCCCCGAGTAAGGGGGCAGCCCATGATAAAAGAGCGATTGCCAGACCTTTCAGTGCCCCTTTAAGGGGGCTGCCACGAGAGGCAGGCCCTTACAGGGCCTGTTCAAACCACGCGTTCAACGCGTGGTTTTGATTTTTGGCATTCCTTCAGCCGGCCGCGGCGGCATCGGCGGCGGCCTGGGCAGCCTCGTCCGGCACGGGGGCGGTGTCTTCCGGCAGGCCTTCGGCGCCGCTGTCGGCGGGCAGGGCCGGCAGGCCGGCCAGCAGCGCGTCATAGGCGGCCTGGGCGGCGTCGCGCGCCTGGGTGGCCTGGGTCACGGCCTCGGTCGCGGGGGCATCGTCGGCAGTGTCCTCGCTGGCCTGGGCGGCGGCCAGGTTCTCGAGAGCCTCGTCCAGGCGGGCCTGGGCGTTGTCCAGCTCGGCCTTGGCGGTGGTGAGCTGGGCCTGGAGCTGGTACTGCTGCTCGGCGGCCGCGGCGTCCTCGTCCGAGACGCCGCTGTCCAGCAGCGCAGGCTTCTCCGGCAGGGTCTGGGCGGTGCCGTCGATGTCCAGAAGCTGGATGTCCTGCCCGTAGTAGCCGCCCCACACGGCGATGAAACTGCGCCCGGGGTTGACGGGCAGCGAGGCGCCCTCCAGATCTGTCAGCACCAGCGGGGCGCCGGCGTCCTCCTTGCTCCAGTTGATCTGCTGCCAGGCGCCGCCGGTCAGGTAGAGGCCGGTGCCGCCGGTCAGGTCATACTGGCGGGTGTAGCCGTCGTCCTTGATGCCGCTGGAGGCGTAGAGCACAAAGACGTTGGTAAAGGCCGGCTCGGCGCCGCTGGCAGCGTCGGCCATGCTGGCCCACTCGCTGCCGAAAAGGGTGTAGAGCCCGGTGTCGGGGTCAAAGTTCAGGAAATAGTGCGCCGCGCGCGAGAAGCCGAGCTCCAGCGTTTTGGCGGTGCAGGTGCCGTCGGGCACGGGGTCACGGGCCTGGAAATCGAACAGGTACTGGCTGTCGCCGCCAAAGCTGCCGCCGTAGCTGTCCAGCCCGGCGCGCAGCAGGTCGGGGTTCGTGTACCAGCAGTTTTCCGGCAAAAAGCCGGCATTGCTGCGCTCCACGTCATAGGCAAAGGCGGTCTTGCCGACGTGGTAGCCGTCCAGGTCCTGGTAGCTCAGCACGTTGAGCAGGTTGGCGGCGTAGACGTTTTTATCGATGTGCACCGGCACGGCGTTCAGCGGCAGGGCAAGCTGCAGCGTCAGGTCGCGCCCCGGGCCCACCGGGCCGACCTTGGCGGGCACGCCGTCCACGCCCGGGTAGAGCGCCAGCATCGTGGGGGCGGTGCCCTCGCTCACGCCCATCACCAGCACCTCGGCGTCGGCGATGCCCCACCACGGTCCGGCCTCCGGCAGGTTGCGCAGGGTCACGGCCACCGGGCGCTGCCCGGCAAAGGCGGGATCGTCGGCGCCGGTCAGGGCGTCGCCCGCCACCGCCGGTGTGGGGGTGGGCTCCGGCGTCGGTTCCGGCGCAGCCGTCGGCTCCGGCATCGGGGTGGGGGTGGGCTCCGGCGTGCCGAACAGGCCGGCGCAGCCGGCCAGCAGCAGGGCAGCCGCCGGCAACAGGGCCAAACGCTTGCAGCGCATAGGCAGATACCTCACAGTGTCACAGAGTCTCGGGCCCCGCCGCGGCGGGGCCCGCAGAGATGCGGGGGAGAGGACCAAAGGATTCAGCCAGCCTCTTCGGGGGCGGTCCGGGTATCATAGTCGGGGTTGTAGTAGGTGCACACCACACAGCTGCCGTTGGCGTCATAGCTGTGGTCCTGGCTGGGCGGGACCTCCTCGGTGTACGTGGCGCCGTCGCCGGCGGTGCAGGTGTAGGTGATGGTGCCGGGCACGCAGGGCCAGGCCTGCTCCAGCACGCCGCCGTCCCAGGTGTGCTCGTGCTCGCCGGAGGCGGTGCCGGTGTCGGTCACGCCGGTGGCGTCCGGGGTCTCGTTCACGGTGCCGGCATCAACGCCGGTATCGCCGCCGATCACATCGCCGGCATCGTCGTCACCGGAAGTATAGGACTCCGACGGCGAGGCCATACCGTTGAGCACGGTATAATCGCTCACGTTGGAACGGGAGGCGGGCGTCTGGTCGGCGCCGGAGCTGGCGCCGACAAGGCTCTTGCTGGCAAACCACGGGAAGCAGTCCAGGTCGACGATGGCCAGATAGGTCTTGCCGATGTTCAGCGGCACGAGCTCATCGCTCTTTTTGCCGTTCTCGGTGCAGTAGAACAGGCGCAGGTAGTCCTGCGGGTTGCCCTTCTCCCAGTAGATGAGCTCGCGCTTGCCGCCGTAGAAGTAGTAGCCGACGCCGCCACTCGTGTAATCCACGCGCTTCAGGCCGCCCTTTTCCACGGTGCCGGGGTAGTTGTCGATCTGGGTGAAGAGCACGACCACGTTGGTAAAGCTGAGCTGGGTGTTGTTGGCGGCGTCCATCGTGCGCAGCCACTGGTTGCCGCCGTAGTAGTTGGCGGCGTACCACTGCTCCATGTTGTAGCGGTAGGTGCCGGGGTCGTAGAAGAAGCGGGTGCGGAAATCGCGGTTCTCGTTGTGGATGATCTCGACGTAGGGCGCGTCGTCCACAATGGCGTAGGACACGCCGTCGCTGACCAGCGGCGGGTAGTTGGCGTCGGGGCCGGTGCCGAGGTCACGCACGGGGTCGTCCATGCGGTAGTCCATAAAGTAGAAGAAGGTGCCGGTGTTGTAGTTGCGCATGGTGTCGACGCCGTCCTTTTGCAGGAAAGCGTCCAGCCGGTCGCCGGAGAAGAACTCGCGATGCACGCTCTCCAGCGAGCCGCCGTTCCAGTTCGTGCGGTTGACGCGGTAGGACACGCCCATGTTCTCGGGCTTGCGGTCGTCACCGCCGATGTTCCACTGCCCGTAGTCCAGCGCGCGCACCAGCGGCGTGACGGTCTCGCGGTTCTCGCCGTCGTGCAGGTAGATCATCTCCCACGGGGCGATGAGCTCAAAGTACTGGATACGGCCGGAACGGATGGGCCCGACCTCGCCGACGGTCTTGTAGTTCTGGAAGATGGCCATCAGGCGGGTGATGCCGCCCTCGACCTCGATCTCGGTGATGATGTCCGCCTTGGACAGGCCGTACTGCGG
>CANRLV010000121.1 GCA_947631565.1 uncultured Gemmiger sp.
CGCTGTAATCCTCGATGTAGATGCCGCCGCCCGCCGCCATCGTGGCGATGGCCTCGGCGGTGTCGGCGTCGCGCTTTGCCACCGTCACGCTGATGTCGGTCCATTCCATACCGTGTTCCCCCTTGGTGTTGCTGCTTTCAGTATACCAGCTTGCGCGCCGCGCTGCAAGCCGCCCGGCACGCATAAAAGCGGGGCGGGCGGGGCACAGTAAGGCAAAAGGGGGCATGACGGGTGAAACTCGATCCCAAACATTATGGCGAGATGGTCGACCGTGCCTCGCCGCCGTCGCCGGTATGGCGGGACTGCGCGTGGGCCTTCTGCGTCGGCGGGCTCATCTGCACCGTCGGCGAGGCGCTGCGCCAGCTGTACCTGATCTGGTACGATAAGGAGATGGCCGGCACGCTGACCAGCATCAGCCTGATCCTGCTCTCGGCGCTGCTCACGGTGCCGGGGCTCTACCAAAAGCTCGCTGCCAGGGCGGGCGCGGGCACGCTGGTGCCCATCACCGGCTTCGCCAACTCGGTCGTCAGCCCGGCGGTCGAGTTCAAGGCCGAGGGCTGGGTGACCGGTGTCGGCGCCAAAATTTTTACCATCGCCGGCCCGGTCATCGCTTTCGGCGTGCTGGCCAGCTGGGTATGGGGCCTGCTCTATTGGGCCTTGCAAAAATTTTAAATTTTCAAAAGAGGGGTTCGGCGTCACTGGCTGCGCCGGTCCGCCTGCACCCCTCTCTTGGACACACCCCATCGCAAAAAATGCCGTTCGTATGCCCAAAGGGCGACTTGAACGGCATTTTTTGCTCTATAGGTATCGGTCCTGCCCGCACATGTCGGTCAGCGCCGATGTATTTTCAATATACTTTTGCCGCTTTTTGAAAAAACCGCGCGTTTTTCGGGTTTGGGCCCTGCCCGGGTTTGACATCGCGGCCGCGGCGCGGTATTATAGAAACTGTGTAAATATGGCCCGCCGCGGGCCCCACAGCATAACATACGGGAGTTTTTGACCATGGCATTGCTTGATAAGATCTTCGGGACCTTTTCGGACAAGGAGCTCAAGCGCATCCGTCCCCTGGCCGACAAGGTGCTGGCGCTGGAGAGCGAGATGCAGCGTTTGAGCGACGAGCAGCTCGCCGCCAAAACGGCCGAGTTCCGCGAACGCCTTGCGCAGGGCGCCGCGCTCGACGAGCTTTTGCCGGAGGCTTTCGCCGTCTGCCGTGAGGCGGACTGGCGCGTGTTGGGCTTAAAGCCCTACCCGGTGCAGGTCATCGGCGGCATCGTGCTGCACCGCGCCTGCATCGCCGAGATGCAGACCGGCGAGGGCAAAACGCTGGTCGCCACCATGCCCGCCTACCTGAACGCTCTGGCCGGCGAGGGCGTGCACATCGTGACCGTCAACGATTACCTGGCCCGCCGCGACAGTGAGTGGATGGGCAAGGTGTACCGCTTCCTCGGCTTGCAGGTGGGGCTGGTCGTGCACGGCATCCCGGCTGCCGAGCGCAAAAAGGCCTACCTGGCCGACATCACC
Source organism: uncultured Gemmiger sp. (assembly GCA_947631565.1). Taxonomy (GTDB): domain Bacteria; phylum Bacillota; class Clostridia; order Oscillospirales; family Ruminococcaceae; genus Gemmiger. The sequence continues at coordinate 1,522 of CANRLV010000121.1, forward strand.
TACGGCACCAACAACGAGTTCGGCTTTGACTACCTGCGCGACAACATGGTGGTCTACAAGTCCGGCATGGTGCAGCGCGGCCACGCCTACGCCATCGTCGACGAGGTCGACTCCATCCTCATCGACGAGGCCCGCACCCCGCTCATCATCTCCGGCAAGGGCGAGGATTCCAGCATCATGTACCGCCGCGCCGACGAGTTCGCCCGCACGCTCAAAAAGAGCGTCATCGTCGAGCTGGACGACAAGGTCGAGGCCGAGGAGCAGGTCGACGGCGACTACATCGTGGACGAAAAGCACAAGACCGCCACCCTGACCGAGTCCGGCGTCAAGAAGGCCGAGGCATGGTTCAAGGTCGACAACCTTGCCGACGCCGAGAATATGTCGCTGCGGCATTACATCGACGGCGCCCTCAAGGCCCGCGGCGTCATGCACCGCGACACCGACTACATCGTCAAGGACGGCGAGGTCATCATCGTCGACGAGTTCACCGGCCGCCTGATGTACGGCCGCCGCTACAACGAGGGCCTGCACCAGGCCATCGAGGCCAAGGAGGGCGTGAACGTCGCCGCCGAAAGCAAAACGCTGGCCACCATCACCTTCCAGAACTATTTCCGTATGTACAAAAAGCTGGCCGGCATGACCGGCACGGCGTCCACCGAGGCGGACGAGTTCAGCGAGATCTACGGCCTGCAGATCGTCAGCGTGCCGACCAACAAGCCCTGCGCCCGGCAGGATATGGCCGACGTCGTGTACAAGACCGTCAACGGCAAGTACAAGGCCGTCATCGAGCAGGTGGCCGAGTGCCACGCCAAGGGTCAGCCGGTGCTGGTCGGCACCGTCAGCGTCGAGAAGAGCGAAGTGCTGTCCAAAATGCTCAAGCGCCGCGGCATCGAGCACAACGTGCTCAACGCCAAGCAGCATGAGCGCGAGGCCGAGATCGTGGCCCAGGCCGGCCAGCGCGGCGCCGTGACCATCGCCACCAACATGGCCGGCCGCGGCACCGACATCATGCTCGGCGGCAACGTCGCCTACATGGCCAAGGCCGCCCTGCGCCGGGAGCTGACCCGCGCCCTGACCGCCGACCTGGCGCAAAAGCAGGACGAGTACGAGCACGCGCGCGCCCGCGCCAAGGCCCACGGCGAGGAGCCGCCCACGCCGCCGATGCAGGACATCGACGCCCGGCTGGAGCTGCTGATGACCGAGTGCGACGGCCACGCCGACACCGAGGACGCCGGCATCCTCGACGCCCGCACCCGCTTTGCGGCGCTGTGCGCCGAGCACGAGGCCGAGGTCGCCGCCGAGGCCGATGCCGTGCGCGCGGCGGGGGGCCTGTTCATCATCGGCACCGAGCGGCACGAGAGCCGCCGCATCGACAACCAGCTGCGCGGGCGTTCCGGCCGCCAGGGCGACCCCGGCGCTTCCCGCTTCTACCTGAGCCTTGAGGATGATTTGATGCGCATCTTCGGCGGCGAGCGGGTGCAGAACCTGATGGACACCCTCGGCCTTGACGAGGACACCCCCATCGAGATGAAGATGATCACCAACACCATCGAGAGCGCGCAGAAAAAGCTGGAGGCCAGCAACTTTGCCGTGCGCAAGCAGGTGCTGCAGTACGACGACGTCATGAACCAGCAGCGCGACATCATCTACAAGCAGCGCCGCACGGTGCTGGACGGCGAGGACATCTCGGAGCAGCTGCACAAGATGCTCAAAGAAAGCGTGGAGGAGAGCTGCTCCACCTTCCTGACCGGCGACACGCCCGACGACTGGGATTTTGCCGCCCTGCGCCGGCATTACCTGGGCTGGCTGTGCCTGCCCACCGACTTCCAGTATACAAAGGACCAGCTCGAGACGCTGACCACCGACCAGGTGAGCGGCATGCTCTACGACCGCGGCATGGCCATCCTCAAGGCCAAGGAGGAAAAGTACGGCGCTCCCATGATGCGCGAGCTCGAGCGCATCTGCCTGCTGCGCAACGTCGATTCCAAGTGGATGGACCACATCGACAACATGGACCAGCTCAAGCAGGGCATGGGCCTGCGCGGCTACGGCCAGCATGACCCGGTGGTCGAGTACCGCATCGAGGGCTTTGCCATGTTCGACGAGATGGTCGCCTCCATCCGCGAGGACGCCGTGCATATGCTGCTGACCATCGAGATCCGCCGCCCCGAGGACCAGCCCAAGCGCGAGCAGGTGGCCCAGGCCACCGGCGAGGG
>CANRLV010000122.1 GCA_947631565.1 uncultured Gemmiger sp.
CTATCAAACGTGCAGGAAACGTGCAAAACCCTGATTTTTGCGGCCGAAAAATTTTGGACGCAGGCGCATGCCTTTTTCTTGAAAATTGGCCGTAAAGTGCGAAGCTGCGTTTTTTCTTGTGTGCCAAACGGCGCCAAATAATTCACAAAAATGTTAAACTTGCAATTTGGCGCAGCCCTTTTCAACTACTCGAAATGCGATAGGGCGCTAATACCGCCGCGTGGGTTCGACTCCCACCTACTCCGTGCAAAAAAGCCGTGCCGTAAGGTACGGCTTTTTTGTGCGGATGGTGGGAGCCGAACACGCCGAGCCGCAGCGAGGTGTTTCGGAGCGCAACCGCCCGAAGGGCGGCTTTTAGCGCGGAGATGCCCGTGCCGGCGTCAGAGGGTGCGGTTGCTCATGGTATGATATACCTTGCCGGGGCAGACCATGTGCCTTGCGGGAAGCCACACGTTGCGCAGGGCACAGAAGAAATCGTGCAGCATGACCTTTTATACGTTTAAATGATATTTCAAAATGTGGCATAGCGGATTTGAATATCAGTACAGAGAATGTGTATACCGCTACATCGAAAGGATGCTCCCGCACACGCTTTCGTACACAACACTCGGCGGCCTGCTCCTTTTTGGGGAGCAGGCCGCCGGGTGTGTAAGAAGGAGAAATTTGCAATGAGAAAAGCACTCTGGTCGGCTGCTGCTGTACAGCCGGGTCTAGCCTTATTCCTTGACGCCGCCAAGGGCGACGCCCTCGACGATGAACTTGGACAGGAACAGGTAGATGACGATGATGGGCACGATGGCGATGGCGATCATCATGTAGATCTTGCCCATATCAAAGTTCATGTAGTCGGCGCCGCGCAGGGTCGCGATCATGATGGGCAGGGTCTGCTTGTTTTTGGAGGTGATGACCAGCGCGGGAACGAAGTAGTTGTTCCACGAGCCCACGAAGGTGAAGATGGCCTGCACCGCGATGGCGGGCTTCATGATGGGCAGCACGATGCGGTTGAAGGTGTAGAACTCGCCCGAGCCGTCGATGCGGGCCGCCTCGACCAGCTCCTTGGGCAGCGAGGACTGCATGTAGCTGTGCATGAAGTAGAACACAGCCGGCGACGCCACCGAGGGCAAAATCAGCGGCCACAGCGTGTCGTCCAGGCCCATGTTGGTGACCAAACGCAGGAAGCCAAGCGCGGTGACCTGCGTGGGCATGACCAAAATCATCATGATGAAGGTAAAGGCCGCCTTCTTGAGCCTAAAATCATACACATAGATGCCGTAGGCCGTGAGCGCGGAAAAGTAGGTCACAATGGCCGCGCTGCAGCCCGAAACAATGAGCGAGTTGAGCACGCCGCGCAGGATGGGGATGGCCGGGTCGTTGACGACGTTCTTGAAGTTGGTCATAAAGCTCGAGCCCGGCAGCGCCGAGAAGCCCAGCTGCAGCTGCGCGTGGGAGCGCGTGGCGTTGATGATAAGGATGTAGAAGAAGAACAGGCACAAAAACGAGAGGAAGATCAGCACCGCGTGGGCAACGATGGAACGCACGTTGATTTTTTTCTTTTCACCGTCCATTATGCTGCACCTCCTTTTTTGGCCGCCTGCCGGGCCAGCTTTTTGGCCCGCTTGGCCGCCTCCTTGGCGCCGGTGGGGTCATCCTCGGTGTTCATCTTGAACACGATCATGCACAAAATGCCGCTGATGATGAACAGGTACACCGACAGCGCGCCGGCCATGCCGTAGTTCTTGCTCTTGAGGTGGTTGTTCAGGAACATGATCAGCGTCATCGTGGTGCGGTCGGGCGCGCCGTTGCCGCCGGTCAGGATCTGCGGCACGTCGAACATCTGCAGGCCGCCGATGAGCGAGGTGATGAGCGTGTAGGTGAGCAGGGGTTTGATCTGCGGCAGCGTGATCTTGAAGAACTTCTGCCCCGGCGTGCAGCCGTCGAGCTCGGCAGCCTCGAACACGGCGGGCGAGATGCCCATGATGGCGGACATCAGCATGATGGTGGAGTTGCCGAACCACATCAGGAAGTTCATCAAGGCGATGAGGCCGCGGGCGCCGATGGTCGATTCCATAAAGCGGATGGCCTCGGAGACGACGCCCATCTTGATGAGGATGTTGTTGACCGGGCCGGCGTTCGAGAAGAGTGCGAAGAACAGCATCGAGAACGCCGAGGCCATGATCAGGTTGGGCAGGTAGATGACGACTTTAAAAAACTGCTGGCAGTGGATCTTGAGCCGGGCGTCAGTGAACCAGGCGGCCAGCAGCAGGGCGATGGCGATCTGCGGCACAAAGCCCAAGATCCACATCACGAAGGTGTTCCAGGCGTATTTGGGCAGGTCGGCCGAGAGCAGCGTGATGTAGTTCTGCATACCCACCCAGTTTGGGCCGATGGCCTTTAAGCCGGAATAGTAATACTCATAAAAGCTGTTGCGGATGGTATCCACCAGCGGAATGAGCGAAAAGACAGCGTAGGTCAAAAAGAAGGGCAGGATGAAAATGTAGCCCCATTTGGCGTAGCTGACGCTCTTGACGGGTTTTTGCTCCTTCACAACGGGCGCCTCCTTTCATTTAAGGGGAAAGGCGGCAGGGCGGGCGTGCCCGCCCCGCGCCTGTTGGTTTGTTGTGAATTTACGCGTCGGGCCAGATGACGCTGCCGCCGGCCAGCTCGGGGTAGCGCTCCTTGATGGCGACCTCGAAGTTCTCTTTGGCTTTGGCCAGGTCGATGTTGCCGTTGAAGTAATCGCCGAAGGCATCTTGGAATTCCTCGGTGCAGCCCTGGTCATAGGGCGAAACGTTGGCCAGGCTGATGCTGGCGGCGGCGCTGGAGAGCACGCCCAGATAGTTCTGGCCGCCCAGCAGGTCGATGCCGAAATCCGGGGAGGCAGCCAGCTCATCCATCAGCGGCTGGTCGTTGCTCATCTCGCCGTATTTCTCGGCCAGCGTGCGCAGGATATCGGTGTCGGCGGTCATCTTGAGCATGATGTCCTTGATGAGGGTGGGGTTGTCGGTGCCGTTGCAGGCGATGAGCCAGGTGCCGCCCCAGTAGAAGCCCTGCGGGCTCGGGCAGACGGCCCAGTCCTGCTCGGCGGCGGTGTCAACGACGTTGGGCTTGATGCAGACATCCAGGCCCCACGCCGGCAGGAAGAAGCAGAACACCTTGGAATCGGGGCCCATGTCCTTGTTCCACTCGTCGGTCCACTGGCCGCCGACGTTGTGGTTGATGCCGGCGTCGGTGTCCTCTTTCGAGCGGGCGACCCAGTCCATCATGCTCTGGTCGACGACGACGTCGCTGCCGTTGACCCACGGTGCGGAGACGTTGTTGGAGTAGATGCGGTAGGTATCGGCGCGGCCGGAGTACATATAGTAGCCAGCCGCCTTCATCTTGTCGGCAGTCTCGTAGAATTTGTCCCAGTCGCTGACGGCGGCGGCCACGGTGTCGGGGTCGTCGGTACCAAGCACGTCCTTGGCGATGGAGCGGCGGTAGACCATCATGCCGGGGGTGGCCTGGTAGCTCAAGGCGCGGATCTCGCCGTCGGCGGTGGTCACGGCCTCCTGGGTATACTTGTACTGGTTGGCGATGTCACCGGCGGTGATGCCTAAGGTCGAGATGGGCACGGCAACGTCGACATCGGGGTCAATGTACTTGAGGATGTAGTCGGCCTCGGCCAGGAACATGTCGATCTTCTCGTCCGGCGCGGCGTCGGCCTGGCGGGT
>CANRLV010000123.1 GCA_947631565.1 uncultured Gemmiger sp.
CCGCGCCCAATGCCACCGCCGCCCCGGCGCCGGTCACGGTGGCGGTGCGCCCCGCCACCGCCGACGTGGAACGGGACGTGCTGGACCGCACGGCGGACGCCGATGCCGCCGCCCGCACCGACCCGGTCCCCGCCCCGACGCCCGGCCCCGCCCCGGCATCGGCCGAGGTGCTGCCCGCCTACCGTGCCCTGCTTGCGCAGAACCCGGACCTGGTGGGCTGGCTGCGCATCGAAGGCACCGGCATCGATTACCCGGTCGTACAGCGGCCGGATGACAATGACTACTATCTGCGCCGCGGCTTTGACGGCCTGTACGCGGTGGGCGGCACGCTGTTTCTGGACGCCCGCTGCGACCTGGGCCTTGACGGCAGCGCCCCCACCGCCAACTGGCTGGTCTACGGCCACAACATGGCCGACGGCAGTATGTTCGGCACGCTGGCGCGCTATGCGGACGAGGATTTCTGGCGGGAACATCCCACCTTCACCTTTGACACGCTGTACGAAAGCGGCACCTGGCAGGTGGCGGCCGTGCTGCGCACCGAGCTGGGCGCCGACAAACTGCCCTACTACGCGTTTTTTGACGCCGCCGACCGTGCCCAGTGGCAGGCCTGGATGGACGCCATCCTGCCGCTGGCCCTCTATGACACCGGCGTACAGCCGCAGTACGGCGACCGGCTGCTGACGCTCTCGACCTGCGGGGACACCGTCCCCGGCACCGCCGCCCGCCTGGCCGTGGTGGCGGTGCGAAAGGAATGATCAAAATACCGGAGGTCTTTATGTACACTGTGCTTGCGCAATGGCTGGCCGTTGCCGCCCTGCTGGGCTGGGGCGCGTGGCTGTGCCGCCGCCTGCAGCTGCCCCAGGGCTTCGGCCCGGCGCTGGGCATCGCCTTTGCGATGACCGTGCTTCAGCTTTTGGGCAGCGTGCGCCTGCTGCTGCCGGGGGCCGCCGTGCTGCTGGCGGCCGGGCTGGTCCTGCTGTGCCGGGGCGGCCGCGCCGCACTGGGGCGGTATCTGTGGGCACCGGGCGTCGTGGCCGTATTGGCGGCCGTCGCCACGGCGCAGGTGCTGTTCGCCGTGCAGGAGCCGGCTTTTACCACCTGGGACGAATTCAGCCATCTGGGCATCTTTTACAAGAGCGTATTCTACCACGGCGAGCTGGTGCAGTGGACGGCGGGGGTCAACATCGTCCACCAGGCCTACCCGCAGGGGCTGCCGGCCCTGTATGCGCTGCTGCGCGTGCTGCTGCCGGCCTACCGCGAGCAGGACGTGCTTTTCATCACCGATCTGCCGCTGTTCGCGGCGGCGGGGGCGGCGTTTGCGGTGTATGTACCGCGCCCCCGCGCGGCCGGGCTGTGGCACCGCCTGTGCGCGGCGGCCGCCGCGCCGCTGTTTTTCCACCTGTTCACGGCGGATTATCCCTACATCAGCATCTATTGGGACGCCCCCGTGGCCGCCCTGTTTGCGGCCGGCATCGCCGTGCTGGCGGTCTTGCCGGCGGAGGGGACGTATGACCGCCGTGCCGCGGCCGTGGGCCTTATGGCTGCCGGCTGCGCCGCTGTAAAGGAGATCGGCACCGTGTTCGGGCTGTGCCTGCTGGGCATTTGGGCGCTGCAATGCCTGCTGGCCCGGCGGCCGCTGCGCCGCCGCTTTGGCAGCGCCGCACTGGCTGCCCTCCCCTTTGCGGGCAGCGTTGCGGCCTGGAAGCTGCTGCTGCTCGTCACCGACTGCACATCAGACCAGTTCAGCGATATGGAGGCCGGCACCTTTGTGCACGCTTTGCAGCAGGCCCGCAGCGGCGAGGACATCTACCTGTACAACATCCGCGACCGCTTTGTATATGCCTTACATACGCGGCCGCTGCTGCTGGACCACTACAACGCCGTGCAGATGGCCATCGGCTGCACCGTCCTCGGCCTTGCTATGGGGGCGGTGCTGCTGTGGCGGCGCCGCGGCCGGGGCGGCGCGCAGCTGGCCGCGCTGCCGGTCTGCATGACGCTGTATTGGCCCTGCTACTGTTTTGTGCTGTTCTACGTCTACATCTGCGGCATGAGCCCGTATGAGGCCGATCGCCTGGCCAGCTTTGAGCGCTACATCCTGTGCTTTTTCATCGGCTGGCTGGCTGCGCTGCTGTGCCTGGCATGGGCGCTGTGGCAGGAGCTGCCGGCCGCGCCGCTGCGTATGGCGCTGCCCGCTGTACAGGGCGGCGCGCTGGCCGCGGCCAGCCTGTGCGGCTTTGCCGTGGGTGTGCAGGCATTCCTGTCGCCGGCGCCGGTCTGGCGCGTGCGCCAGCAGCGCACAGCCGCCGACGTGCAGGAGCTGCTGGCGGACGCAGAGGCTGACCTGCCCCTGCTGATCTTGAGCGCCGACCCTGACGACGCTTTGCAGCGTATGTACTATTACCGCTATGAGTTCTACCCCCGGACCGACGCCCTCTACCTGCCGGACCCGCGGCAGGCCCTTGCGCCGGACCTTTTGCCGGCGTACACGCCCTGTACCCTGCTGCTGTTCGGCCTGGACCCGGACTTTGCCGCCCGCTACGCCCCGGCTGCCGACGACGGTCTGGCCGCGGCGCGCGGGCTGTGCGCCCTGTACCGCGTGGACGGCGCCGATGACCCGCACCTGACGCTGCTTGGCACACCGTGAGGCACGCCCTTGCATTTTGGCCCCGAATGGGGTATGATGGGGGCGTGGCGAAGGCGCGCCATATATTACAGAACGTAATAATATTACAAATCGTATAAAAGGAGCAGATACCATGCCGGACATCACCTATGACATCGAGCAGCGCATCGCTGTACTTTCCACCAACGCCCGCGGCTGGGAACGGCAGCTCAACCTCATCAGCTGGAACGGCAACCCCGCCAAGTATGACATCCGGGACTGGTCCCCCGACGGCAGCCGCATGAGCAAGGGCATCAGCCTGAGCGCCGAGGAATGCCAGGCCCTCAAGGACATTTTGAACGAGTTGGAGCTGTGAGATGACGGACTATCACGCGCAATTTGTTGACATCTACCACAAGAACATCACCCGCCCGGGCGCCGACCGGCTGCTGGCCTGGCTGGAGACGACGGATTTTTTCACTGCGCCTGCCTCCACCCGCTTCCACGGCGCCTGCCCGCAGGGGCTGGTCATGCACAGCCTGAACGTGTACCAGGCGCTGATGCAGCATTTTTACACCGACGACGAGAACGCCGAGAGCTTTGCCGTCTGTGCGCTGCTGCATGACGTGTGCAAGGCCAATTTCTACAAGGTGAGCACCCGCAACGTCAAGAACGACGAGACCGGCCAGTGGGAAAAGGTGCCCTTTTACCAGATCGAGGACCAGTTCCCCTACGGCCACGGCGAGAAGAGCGTCTACCTCATTGAACGGCTGATGCGCCTGAAGATCGAGGAGGCGGTGGCTATCCGCTGGCATATGGGCGGCTTTGACGACGCCGTGCGCGGCGGCAGCTATGCCGCCAGCGACGCCTACAACGCCTACCCGCTGGCCGTCAAGCTGCACACGGCGGACCTCATCGCCACCTACCTGATGGAGCAGGACACCAGCCGGGTGCCCAACGGCCACCAGTAGCCTGATATAGACAGCAGCCGGGGGCCTGTTGCAAAATGAAAAGTTTTGCAACAGGCCCAAATCTGTTGAAAGGTAAGAACCAGATCGGGACCCGAGGG
>CANRLV010000124.1 GCA_947631565.1 uncultured Gemmiger sp.
CATTCCAGCCCCATCTGGTCGATGGTCTCAAAGGTATGGCTGGCGCGGCTGGGGCGGCAGACCTGCTCGGTATAATAGAGCTTTTTCACCTCGCCGGGGGCGGGCTGGGCGTTCTTGGCGATGGACAGCGTCACATCCGGCTTGATGGCCCGCAGCTTGCCGTCCAGGTCGGTGAAGGTGACGACCTGCGGGTCGGCCAAAAAGCGCTCGTACTGCTGGTACAGCGAATATTCCTCAAACCGCGACATACGGTATTTGCGGTAGCCGGCGCGCTCGTACAGACCGCGCAGGGCCAGTGTGGCGCGCTCCGCCGCGGTGAAGGATGCGGTATCGATCTCCATGGGGGTCCCCTTTTTTACAGAGAATATGGTTTATTATACTTTAGTTGTTTAGCCTTGTAAATAGAGAATTTTGCCCGCCGCGCGGCGCGCGGCGGGCAAACGCAGCGTGTCGAGTTCCTCGACACGCTGCAAAAGAGGGGTTCGGCGTCACTGGCTGCGCCGGTCCGCCTGCACCCCTCTCTTGGACACACCCCGTCGCAAAAATGCCTTGCGCATACCTGCGGCGACTTGCCGCGGCATTTTTGCTCTAGAGGTATCGCCCCTGCCCGCACATGTCGGTCAGGGGCGATGGCATTTAAATATGCTTTTTGACAGTCTGCGTTTTACAGGGCTCAGCCCTTGCAGCCCTGCTCGTCCCAGTCGGCGAAGTCCTCGGGCGCGGCGATGGTGGTCGCGTCCAGCTTGCCGTTTTCGTCCACGGGGGCAGCAGCGGGCGCCGCCTCGACCGGGTTGGGGTTGGGAACGTCGTCGGCCGGGGCCGCGGGCGCGGCGTCCTCAACGGGGGCCGGGGCAGCGGGGTCGGCATCCTCAACGGGGGCCGGGTCGGCGGGGTCGGCGTAGACCTCCTCGGTGGGCTCCTCCTCGGGCGCCTCCTCCGCTTCGGGCTCGTCCGGCGTGCGGGTCACGGTGACGTGGCGGCGCACCCAGCCCTTGGCAAGGGCCGCGGCGGTCTTGAACACATCGCCCTCGGCGGCCTTGAGCTCCGCCTCGGTCTTGGCTTCGGCCTCGGCCTCCATCGCGTCCAATGCGGCCTCCTCCTCGGGGGATTCCGGCTCCGCCTTGATGTCCACGGTCACGTTCTTCTTCACCCACCAGGCGGCGGCGCCCAGGCCGGCCAGCGCGGCGGTGATGCCAAGCAGTCTCTTCATCGTGTATGCCCTCCTTTTTATGATTGCGCGGTGTTCGGTAATGGGCAGTATACCACTTTTTCAGGGCGCCGGCAAGGGCCCGCGGGCCGGCGGTTTGTGACTTTTCCCTGACTTTTTTGGAACATTTTTGGGAACGGGGGCGCGGGCCGGCCCCGGCTCCCCCACCCCCCCCTCACATCGTGTGGGTGGTGAACACCGGCTCGTCCTGCCAGAGCACGGTGTGCCCGGCGGCAAGGCTGGCCGGCACGTCGATCAGGCGCTGGTTGGCGCTGCCCTTGAAGCGCAGCGTGATGTCCTTCTGCTCGATCAGGAAGGCCCCGTCCACCAGCACGTCGATGTACCCAAGCAGCTCGTCGGTGACCTCGCAGCGGCCGGGGCCGGGGCTGAGCACCTCGGTCTCGTACACGTTGCCGGTGTAGCACCAGACCGTCTTGTGCGGGTACAGCACCTTGACGTCGCGCAAAAACGGCAGCAGTGCACGCTGGTTCTCGGGCTCCAGCGGTTCGCCGCCCAGCAGCGACAGCCCGGCGATGTAGTCCGGCTTGAGGCTGGCCAGCACGGTGTTGCGCGCCTGTTTGTCAAAGGGCTGGCCGTAGGCAAAGTCCCACGCCACGGCGTTGAAGCACTCCGGGCAGTGGCGGCGGCAGCCGGACACGAACAGGCTCGTGCGCACGCCGGCGCCGTTGGCGATGTCACAAGTTTTTATCGTGGCGTAGTTCAAGGTGTTGATTTCTCCTCTCCGGTGCAATACAATATATAGGGTCCCGCGGCGGCGTTTCGCCGCCTTCAGTATAGCAGACACGGCCGCCGCGCGCAAGCGCCGCCGGGCTTGTGATTTTATTATTTATCGCGCTGTTTCGATATTTTGTTGCAATCTGTCGAAATCTGCCAAAAAAGCGGGGGCAAATTCAGCAAAATCACTTTTTGGCGATGCTGCGTCGGAAGTTGCATATTTTGTTATTGTTGGCCAGCGCAAACACAAGATATTGTGGTTTCACCCCTTGACTTTTGGGGGCGGCCGGCGTATGATAGACTTGCTCGCCCGAACGGGATTATACGCTATGTAAAACTGTTCGGCCATGAAATATACAAAGGGTATACAGAGGAGAAGCGGTATGAAGATCATCAAGCGCAACGGCAGTGAGGCCGTTTTCGACATTTCCAAGATCATTGCGGCGGTCACCAAAGCCAACAATGTGGTCAATGAGGACCAGCGCCTGACCCAGGCCCAGATCCTGCAGCTTGCGGACGATGTGCAGAAGATCTGCCTGGCGCGCCCCCATGCCATGAACGTGGAGGAGGTGCAGGACCTGGTCGAGGACGGCATCATGAACGCCGGCGCCTTTGAGGTCGCCCGCCGGTACATCACCTACCGGTATGTGCAGAGCCTCAAGCGCACCAACAACACCACCGACGACCGCATCCTCTCCCTCATTGAGTGCAACAACGAGGAAGTCAAGCAGGAGAACGCCAACAAGAACCCCACCGTCAACTCGGTCCAGCGCGACTATATGGCCGGCGAGGTCAGCAAGGACCTGGCCATGCGCCTGCTGCTGCCGGCCGACGTCGTGCAGGCCCATGAAGAGGGCATCATCCATTTCCATGACTCCGACTACTATGCCCAGCATATGCACAACTGCGATCTCGTCAACCTGGACGATATGCTGCAGAACGGCACCGTCATCTCCGGCACGCTGATCGAAAAGCCGCACTCCTTCTCCACCGCCTGCAACATCGCCACCCAGATCATCGCGCAGGTGGCGTCCAACCAGTACGGCGGGCAGAGCATCAGCCTGACCCATCTTGCGCCGTTCGTGGACATCAGCCGCAAAAAGATCCGCCGGGACGTCGAGGCCGAGATGCGGACCCTGGGCGTCGCGCCCGACGAGGAAAAGCTTTCCGCCATCGTCGAGACCCGCCTGCGCGAGGAGATCAAGCGCGGCGTGCAGACCATCCAGTACCAGGTCGTCACGCTGATGACCACCAACGGCCAGGCGCCCTTCATCACCGTTTTCATGTACCTGGGCGAGGCCGGCGACGACGCCCGCCTGAAAGCGGACCTCGCCATCATCATCGAGGAGACGCTGCGCCAGCGCTATGAGGGCGTCAAGAACGAGGCCGGCGTCTGGATCACCCCCGCCTTCCCCAAGCTGATCTATGTGCTCGAGGAGGACAACGTCCGCGCGGGCACACCCTACTGGTACCTGACCGAGCTGGCCGCCAAGTGCACGGCCAAGCGCATGGTGCCGGACTATATCAGCGAGAAGAAGATGCGCGAGTACAAGCT
>CANRLV010000125.1 GCA_947631565.1 uncultured Gemmiger sp.
CGATGCCCAGCAGCGCCAGCGGCAGCAGCCGGGCGGCGACCGTGAGGTTGAAGTTGAAGACATGGACCTCCTTGCCGTCGGTGCCGCGCCGGCGGATGAGGGGGAAATAGGCGGGCATCTTGTCGAGGCGGATGTTGTCCTGCGTGATGAGGATGCCGTACACCGAGACGAGCCCGATAAAGATGAAAAACAGCAGCGCGACGACGAACACCAGCACGAAATCGTTGGCCATGTCGGTGGTCTTGCGGGTCATCACAAAGACCTGCGCGTCGCCCCAGGGGCGGCCGACCACGCACCAGGTATCACCGCCGAACTGCAGCTCGCCCTCGTAGTCATTGCCGAGGCTGTCGATGGGCACGCCGTTCTGCAAAGCGTCCTTGCCGGTCAGGTCGTCGATGGGGTTATACAGGAAGCTGTAATCCTTGAGCGACACGGCGATGGACACGGTGTCGACGCTGATCATGCCGCGCAGCACCGCCTCCCACGAGGTCATGCGGGCGATGTTGGCGGCGGTGCCGGTCCAGTCCTGCGCAAACACCAGGATGCGGTCGGGCGCAATGCGCTTGGCGAAAAAGCGGCGCGTGCCCTCGGGGTAGGCGACGCTGAACGGCTGCGAGAAGCCGTCCTCGCCGTCACAGGCGCGCAGCATGGCAAAGCGGCGCAGCGTAAAATCATACGGGCAATGGTACTGCGCCAGCGTACGGCCCTCATCGTCGATCACAGCGGCGGCGTCCACGTCGGCAAATTTGGCGGCCTCGCGCACAAAACCGTCGTCCACGGTGAGGGCGGCAAAGCCGTGGCAGTAGTGCTCGGTGTTCTTCATCTTGGCGATGTAGATCTGGTCATACTCGCCCTCGAGCCCGGCCCGCTCGGTGCCGCCGGATTCCAGGCCATTCAGCACGGTCTGGATGCGCACGCGGTTGGTGGCGTAGAGTTGGGCGTTGGTCAGGCGGACGCGCGCCGTCACCAAAATGCCCAGCGAGGCGAGGACGATGCACGCCAGCAGCAGCACGCCGATGACGGTACGCAGCCGCACATAGCGGTTCTCGGCCGTCGCGATGGCCTCGGCGCGGGCCTTGCGCTTGTTCCCGTTGTTCACCGTCACACCCCCCATTTCTCGCGCAGGGCGGCCAGCGTGCCGTCCTGCTGCCAGGTCTTGATGGCCTCGTCCACGCGGGCCGAGAGGGAGGAGTCCTTTTTGGTGCAGACGCCGTAGTTCTGCACGGCGAACACATCGTTCAGGATGCGGCGCTCGTCGCTGCGATAGCCGGTGAGGATGGAGCCGTCGGCCAAAAAGGCGTCCACCTCGCCGACCTCCAGCACTTCGGCGATGCCGGCATAGCTGTCGAACTCGACAAAGGTCAGCCCGCCGCGGAAGGTGGCGGGGTCGAACTCGGCCGAGGCAAAGCGGTCCACGATGCCGTGCCCGGCCATGTAGTGGGCCATCTCCAGCGCGTTGCTGGCGTTGCGCATCATGCCGATGCGGCAGCCCGCGAGCTCGGTGATGGAATCGATCAGGGTCGAGCACTCCACCATCACGCCGGCCTTGTCGGTGTAATAGGGGGTGGAAAAGTCGTAGCGTTCGCGGCGCTCGTCGGTGATGGAGTAGGTGGCGATGACCATGTCCAGGCTGCCGTCGTCGATGAGCTGCTCGCGCGTGGCGGCGTTGACGGTGGTAAATTCCACCGTCCGGTAGCCCAGCCGATCGCACAGCAGCTGGGCCAGGTCGATCTCCAGGCCGGAATAGCGGCCGGATTCCTCGTCATACAAGCCAAAGTTGGCCACATCGTCCTTGACGCCGACGCGCAGCGTACCGCTGCCCTGCGCGGCGCAGCCGGGCAGCAGCAGGGCAGCCGCCAACAGCAGGGCCGCAAGGCCCCGTCGTATATAGGTCACAGCCATATCGCATCCTTTCCGCTCAAAACACTGCTCCACATTTTATTGTACAATGCAAACGCCGATTTGACAACACTCCGTCAGCGAAAAAACACGAAAAAAAGACGCGCCGCCAAGGCCAAAAGGCTCTTGCGGCGCGCCGATGCGGTCATTGGGCAGTGGGTCGGCGCGGGTAGCCGCGCCGTTTGCAGGTGACGAAATAATAGGGGATCTCAAACAGCAGCATGGCGCTCCAGCCCGCGGCGCAGGCGAAGGCGATGCCCACGATGCCCAAGCGCGGGGCCAACCACAGCGTGCCCAGCACCCGCAGCGTGACCTGGATGGCAGTGCCGGCCATCGTCGTGTACATCTTGCCCACGCCGCGGTAAAAGCCCTGGAAGCCGTTGGTCAGCCCCGGGAACAAGTAAAAAAGCGCCATCCAGCCCAGATACCGGCTGCCTAAGCTTACAATCTCGGCCGTGCCCTCGCCGGTCACGAACAGGCTGACGATGGGCGCGCGCAGCAGCAGCGTGACGCTGCCGATCAGCAGCCAGTACCCGACCTCCAGCCGGATGCCGGCGGCAAAGCCGGGGCGCAGGCGCTCCGGCTTTTCGGCGCCGCGGTTCTGGGCGATGTAGGTGGCGATGGCGGCGGCGATGCCCTGCTCCGGGATGCAGGCGAAATCATCCATGCGGGTCACGGCGTTGTAGGCGGCGATGGTGTTCACGCCCAGCGCGTTGACCTGCCCCTGGATGAGCACCTTGCCCACCGGCTGGATGGCCTGCTGCAGGGCGGTCGGCCCGCCGTAGCGCAGCAGCCGCCCCAGCAGCCGCCGCTCGATGCGCCACTGCCCCCGCCGCGGGCAGAGCGCACGGACCTTAACGAGCATATACCACGCAGCCAGCACCGTGCTCACCACCTGGGCGACGACGGTCGTCACGGCGCTGCACACGATGCCAAAGCCCAAAAAGCCGATGAAGACGACGTCCAGCGCGATGTTGAGCAGCGACGAGAAGGCCAGGAACAGCAGCGGCGTTTTGGAATCGCCGACGCTCTTGAGCCCCGCCGCCAGCGCGTTGTACAAAAAGGTGAAGGGCGCGCCCAAAAAGGTGATGCGCAGGTAGATGCAGGTGATGCCCCAGATGTCCGCCGGAACGTCCAGCCGGGCCAGCAGCGCCGGCGCGAACACCAGTCCCGCCGCCGTCACCGCCAGGCTGACCGCCAGACCGGAAAGGACGGTAGTGGCCAGCGTGCGGCGCAGGGTATCCCAGTCCTTGGCGCCGTAGCTCTCGCTCATCAGCACGCCGGCGCCGATGCACACGCCCGAGATGGCCAGGATGACCAGGTTCATCAGCGGCCCGGCCGCGCCCTCGGCGGCCAGAGCCTCGCGCCCGATAAAGCGCCCGGCGATCATGGCGTCGGCGGCGTTGTAGGCGAGCTGGAGCCAGTTGCCCAGCAGGATGGGCAGCGCGTACCGCCACAGGTGGCTGTGCGGGCTGCCGACGGTCATGTCGCGCATAG
>CANRLV010000126.1 GCA_947631565.1 uncultured Gemmiger sp.
GCCAGGCCGGCGCCCTTGCCGCCAAGAATGTTCTTCATGGTGGTCTGGTCGCCGCCGAAGGCGTCATGGCCTTCCTTGAACAGGTACAGGAACTTTTTGCTCATACTCTTACCTCCGAATGTGATTGGCGTCTTTCCTCTGGGTGCTTTGAGCACAACATCTAGTAAGATCGCTTTTGCATCCAACATTATACCAGACCGCGGCAGGGATTTCCAGTAGATTGTTAAAAAAATCCGCTTTTCTTTTGACGAAAATGCACAGCATTTCGGCCCGGAAGGATTGCAATTTGCCCAAAAATACAGTAATATCATACTGGGGAAGGTTGGGGCACTTTTCCATGCCCCCGGCCCCGAGCATTTTTTCAGGAGGCACCGCCATGACAGCCAGCGAAAAATTCCTTGCGGCGCAGAAGCAATACGCCGAGACCTTCAAAAAACACCTTGCAAACGGGGTCGAGTTCATCTCCGACGCCGTCTACATCGACCCGGAGGTCACGATCGCGCCCGGCGCTGTCATCCTGCCGGGGTGCATCCTGCGCGGGCACACGGCGGTGGCGGCCGGCTGCGTCATCGGCCCCAACACGCTGCTCGAGGATACCGAGGTGGGCGAGAACACCACGATAAACGCCAGCCAGTGCTACCGGTCAAAGCTCGGCCCCAACAATAAAATCGGCCCCTTCACCCATGTGCGGGAGGGCACCGTCACGGAGGAGGACGTGCATCTGGGCGCCTACGTCGAGACCAAGAACGCGCATTTTGCCGAAGGCAACACCGTCAGCCACCTGACCTACATCGGCGACGCCGAGGTCGGCAAATACTGCAACTTCGGCTGCGGCACCGTCACCTGCAACTATGACGGCGAGGGCAAGTACAAGACCGTCATCGGGGACTATGCCTTCATCGGCTGCAACACCAACCTGGTGGCGCCGGTCACGGTCGGGGACCACGCTTTCACGGCCGCCGGCTCCACCATCGGGCAGGACGTGCCGGCCGGTTGCTTGGGCATCGAGCGCGCCAGGCAGGCCAACGTCCCCGGCTGGGGCGAGGCAAAGCTGCAGGCCTACATCGCCAAAAAGCAGAAGATAGAGGCCGAAAAGAAGGAAGTAAAGTAAATGGGATTTTTCTCCTTGGGCAACCGTGGACCGGGCGCCGGGGCGGACTGGCTCATCGTGGGTCTGGGCAACCCGGACGCCAAGTATCAGGGCACGCGCCACAATGCCGGCTTCGCGGCGCTGGACTTCCTGGCGCAGCAGTGGGGCTGCCCGGTCAACAAGAGCAAATGGTCGGGGCTGTACGGCATGGCGCGCGTGGATGGCCAGAAAGTCGTGCTGCTCAAGCCGCTGACCTACATGAACGATTCCGGGCGCTGCGCCGGCCCGGCGGCGGCATTTTATAAATTGCCGCCGCAGCGGGTGCTGGTGCTGTGTGACGACGTCACGCAGGAGCCGGGGCACATCCGCATCCGCGCCGCCGGCTCGGCCGGCGGGCACAACGGGCTCAAGAACATCATCCAACACCTTGGCAGCGAGGAATTCCCGCGCCTGCGCATCGGCGTGGGGGCCAAGCCGACACCTGAATATGACCTGGCCGGCTGGGTGCTGGCAAAATTCCCGCCCGAGGCCGCCAGGGCCGTGGCGGAGCGCTATGATGATATCGAGGCCGCCTGCCGGCTGATTTTGGCCGGTGACCTGCCCGAGGCGCAGAACCGGTTCAACGGGTAAACTGTGTTATGGAGGGGCATTCCCGTATGCTTTTCTCCCATCGCCTGACCCAAACGCAGGAATACAAGACCCTGGCTGCCGCACTGGCCACCCCCGGCGCGGCGGCTCTGTTTGGGCTGCCGGCGGCGGGGCGGGCGATGCTCTACGCCGCGCTGGCCGCGGACCTGCAAAAGCCCCTGTGCATCGTCACCCCGACCGAGGCCGAGGCCGTCCGCTTTGCCGCCGACCTCAACATGCTGGGCACGCCGGCCGCCGTGTTCCCGGCGCGGGACTATGTGCTGCGCCCCATCGAGAGCACGGCCCGCGAGTATGAGTACCGCCGCCTGGCCGTGCTGGGGGACCTCGCCGGCGGGCGGCTGCGGGCCGTCTGCGTGCCGGCCGAGGGGTTGACCCAGTACACCGTGCCGCGCGCCGACTTCCTGAGCAACACCCGCACGCTGCATCCGGGCGATACGCTCCCGCGGGAGGAGTTGACCGCGCTGCTGCTCGGCGCCGGCTACGCCCGGCGCGAGCAGGTGGACGGCCCGGGACAGTTTTCCATTCGCGGCGAGATCGTCGACATCTATGCCCCGGACATGAAAAACCCGGCCCGCATCGAGTTCTGGGGCGACGAGATCGACACGCTGCACAGCTTTGATCTGGCCACCCAGCGCCGTGACGAGCAGCTGGAGAAAATTTATATCAGCCCGGCGCGGGAGGTGCTGTTCGCCGATCCCGCCGCCGCGGCCGCCGCCCTGCGCGATTTTCTGGACAAACAGCGCGGCAGAAAAAAGACCGCGCTGGCCGCCTGCATCGCCGATGACCTGGACCGGCTGGACGCCGGGCTGCTGCCCGTCGACATGGACAAATACCTGGCCGTGCGCTACCCACAACCGGCCACGCTGCTCGACCATCTGGACGAGTTTGCGCTGGTTTTGGAGGAACCGGCCTCGCTGCGGGAGGAGCTGCGCGCCTGTGCTTTCCGCCGCGGCGAGGAGCTGGAGGCCCTGCTCACCGAGGGCGTGCTGTGCGCGCCGCTCGCCGACCTGTACGCCGACGGGGCGTGGCTGTGGGCGCAGACGGAACAGCAGCCGACCCTGTGCGCCGAAAACTTTGCCCGCAGCCTGCCCGACATCCGCCTCAAGGACCTTGTCAACGCGCCGGCCCACAGCCTGCCGGCCTGGAACGGCGAGCTGAACAGCCTGCTGGAGGATGTGCGCCCGCTGCTCGAAAGCGGCGCCGTCGTCACCGTGCTGGCCGGCACCGCCCGCGCCGCCAGGGGCCTGGCCGCCGACCTGCGCGGCGCGCTGCCCGGCGTCAGCGTGTCGACGGACGCCGCCGCGGCCCCCGTTCCCAACGCGGCCCTCGTGCAGGTGCTGCCGGGGCATCTCTCGGCCGGGTGCAGTTTCCCGTTTGCCGGGTATGCGCTGCTCACCGGCCGCGCCTTCGCCGAGGAGGGCGCGCTGCGCCGGCGCAAAACGCGGGCGAAGGACGCCCTCAACAGCCTGACCGAGATAGCGCCCGGCGACCTCGTCGTGCACCAGAACCACGGCATCGGGCGCTATGCCGGCATCCAGCGCATGGAGATGCAGGGCGTCACCAAGGATTATCTGCGCATCGAGTATGACAAAAAGGACGTGCTCTACGTCCCCGTCACCCAGCTCGACCTGCTTTCCCGCTACACGGCCCCCGGCGG
>CANRLV010000127.1 GCA_947631565.1 uncultured Gemmiger sp.
GCGGCGGCCCTTGTCGGTGGGGGGCTGGACCTTGGCGGTGGCCCGGGCCAGCATCTCGTTGAGGGCGCCGGTGGGGATGCGGGTGCCGTTCTGCGTATCGACGTAAACGATCTGTTCGAACAGCTTGTCGACCCGCTGCCCCGTTTTGGCGCTGATGAACACCAGCGGCGCGTAGGGCATAAAGCTGAGGTCCTGCGCCAGCTGCTTTTTGAAGGCGTCCATCGTGTAGGCGTCCTTGTCGACGGCGTCCCACTTGTTGACGGCGACGACGATGCCCTTGCCCTGCTCGTGCGCGTAGCCGGCCACCTTGGAATCCTGCTCGGTAAAGCCCTGGGTGGCGTCGATCATGACCACGCAGACGCGGCTGCGCTCGACGGCCGCCAGGCTGCGCAGCACGCTGTAGCGCTCGACCCCGGCCTCGACGCGGCCCTTTTTGCGCAGACCGGCGGTGTCGGTGAGGATGAAACGCCCGTATTGGTTCTCGACGCGGGTGTCGATGGCGTCGCGCGTGGTGCCGGCCTCGTTGGCGACGATGAGCCGGTCCTCGCCCAGGATATAGTTGATGAGGCTGGATTTGCCGACGTTGGGCCGCCCGATGACCGCCACCGGGATGACGTCCTCCTCCCCGGGCGCATCGTCGGAGAAAGTGAGATGGGCGCAGACGGCGTCCAGCAGATCGCCGGTGCCGTGGCCGTGCACGCCGGAGACGGGCAGCACCTCGGGCAGGCCGAGGGCGTAAAAGTCATAGAGGGCAAGCGGCGCCTCGCCGACGGCGTCACATTTGTTGACGGCCACGACCACCGGCTTGCCGCTGCGCAGCAGCATGGCGGCGATCTCGGTGTCCTGCGGGGTGACGCCGGCCGTGACGTCGGTCACCATGACGATGCAGTCCGCCGCGTCGATGGCGATCTGCGCCTGCTTACGGATGTGACTGAGCAGGTCATCGTTGGTGCCGGGCTCGATGCCGCCGGTATCGACGAGCAGGAACTGTTTGCCCAGCCACTCGCAGTCGGCAAAAAGCCGGTCGCGGGTGACGCCGGGCGTATCCTCGACGATGGCCAAGCGCTGGCCGGTCAGTTTGTTGAAGATGGTGGACTTGCCCACGTTGGGCCGTCCCACCACCGCGACAAGCGGTTTGGGCATGGTGTGTTTTCTCCGTTCACAGTAACGTTTTCCGTCAGACGGGCCGCCCTGTGTGACGGCCCGGCGTTTACCGGTATCCCTTCAGGAATGCCTCGCAGCTCCCCTCCCCCGTCACGGGGATGGCGAACGCGCGGCAGCCGAGCGCCCGCTCGAGGTCGGGCAGGGTCACGTCGTCCAGGAATTTATCGCCCTCGTCGCGCAGCATGACCTCGGGCACCAGCAGCGTGCGGCTTTGCAGTTTGCCCCTGCACTGCTTGATGATGTCCTGCCCGGTGACGAGCCCCGCTACGCTGACGTTGCCGCCGAAAAAGTCGTTTTGGATGGCGTGGACGGTGATCTTTGCCCACGGCCAGCGGCGGGCCACGGCCCCCGCCGCTGCGGTGATGAGCGGCGCGGCCAGCGTGCCGGTGACGGTGTCGGCCTTATGCGGCCAGACGGGGCCGCGGTGGGCAGCCAGGGCCCGGTAAAAATCGTCATGGTAGCGCCGCCACATCCCCACGCCGTCCTCCAGCTGGGCGTAGTCGTCATAGAACTCCGCCGGCGGGACGGGGCGCTGCGCGGTCAGGTACCATTCGTCGCTGGGGTAGACGATGCTGCGCCCGCATTCGGCGCGGCAGCGGCGGCTGTAGCCTTCGAGGATATCCAGCGTCGCGGCGGCGGACGCCGCGTCATACGCTTCCAGGTGATACAGCCCCTGCCGGTGGGCCGTGATGCCGGCCGGCACGGCGGCGATGCTGCCCACGCGCGGGCGCAGGGCCAGCAGGTCGTCGAGCGTTTTGCGCAGGCTGTCACCGTCGTTGATGCCGCGGCAGAGCACGAGCTGGCAGTTGAGCTCGATGCCGGCGGCGGCGAAGCGCTGTAAGTAATCCAGCACCTCGCCCGCGCGCTTGTTGGCCAGCATCCGCACGCGCAGCGCGGGGTCGGTGGTGTGCACCGAGACGAAGATGGGGCTGATGTGCAGGCGTATGATGCGCTCTACCTCGGCCTCGGAGAGGTTCGTCAGCGTGATGTAGTTGCCATATAAAAAGGAAAGGCGCTCGTCGTCATCCTTGAAATACAGCGAAGGGCGCAGGCCCCCCGGCAGCTGGTCGATGAAGCAGAACAGGCAGTGGTTTTGGCAGCTGTGCTGGGCGTCGCCCAGATAGGTGGCGAAGTCACAGCCAAAGGGCTCGTACTCTTCCTTTTGCACGGTCAGCGTCCGGCGCGCGCCATCGACCTCGCAGTCCAGCGTGAAGGTCGCCGGGGTGGTGTAGTACTGGTAGTCGAGCGCATCGTTCAGGGGGTTGCCGTCCGCCGCCAGCAGCACGCTGCCCGGGCCAAGGCCCAGGCGGGCGGCAGGCGAGCCTGCCTGCACGGTGTGCACGGTGACCGGCATGGCAAAAAACACGCTCCTTAACAGAAAAGCAGGAGGGACCTTGCGCCCCTCCTGCCCGGCAAGAGGCTCTTACGCCTCCTTGGCGACGTTGATGACTTCCTTGCCCTTGTAGTAGCCGCAGCGGCCGCACACCTGGTGCGGGACCTTGAGCTCGCCGCACTGCGGGCACTTCACCAGCGTGGGAGCGGACAGCTTCCAGACGTTGGAACGGCGTTTGTCACGGCGGGCCTTGGACAGTTTTCTCTTGGGAACAGCCATGGTCGGTGTACCTCCTTATTCATCACACAGAAATCGTTGCAAAACGCTGAGCCGTGCGTCCTTCGGGGCAGCATCTGCGGTTGGTGCACAGGTGCAGGCGGTCTTTCGCTGACCGCAGACAGGGCACAGGCCGGGGCAGTCGGGGCTGCACAGCAACACCCGCGGGATGGCGAGGAACAGCTCCTGATAAGCCCATTCCGCCACATCCAGGCAGCCGTTCGCGGTAAGCGGGAGCTCAAAATCGGGGTCCGCGAGGTCCCGCTGCCGTACCGTGAACGCGGCCGTTGCCTCCACGCTTTGCCGTACCGGGGCCAAACACCGCGCGCAGGCGCCCGGCACTTCGGCTTGCACCGAGAGCGTCAGGGCGGCTTCGCCGGCTGCCAGTCGGGCGGTAAAGTTGCACACCGCCGGGCCCGATACCTGCACATCGCCGAAGTCACGGTCGGAAAAATCGAACGTAGGCTCGGCGCTTACGGGCGGAAGTTCCCGCTGCAGAAAGCTGCGAAGATCAAAGACCATAGTTCTCCTCTTACAAGGCTGCCTAAA
>CANRLV010000128.1 GCA_947631565.1 uncultured Gemmiger sp.
TGGAGTGATTCCCGGTCTTGGCCATGCCGGTTTTCTCTCGCTTTTATGCTCTATTTTGAGTTTCGCTCATGGCTAATATATCTTTCCAAAAAGGAGGGTCCCGCCCATGCCGCACGCAAAAGACGTGCAAAAGCGCCGCGCCGCCATGCTGTTCGCGCTGGGCGGGCTGCTGGGCGCCGCTGCCTTTTTGGCCGTGTTCGGCCTGGCGCCCCTGGATGTGACCAACGACGCGCTTGCACGCGGCGGCTTTATCGAGCGGGACATCCAGCAGCACTACGCCGGCTGGCTGTTTTTGCGCGGGAGCCCGCTTGGCTGGCCGCCCGGCGTGGCGCAGGGCATCGGCAGCGGCGGCCTGAGCGTCGCCTTTACCGATTCGGTGCCGCTGGCCGCCGTTTTGTGCCGCCTGCTCTCCCCCGTTCTGCCGGGCACGTTCCAGTATTTCGGCTGGTGCACGCTGCTCTGCTTTGTGCTGCAGGGCGGCTTTGCGGCGCTGCTGTGCGGGTTGTTCGCCCAAGGTCTTTGTACACCGCTGCTGGGCGCGGGGCTGTTCGTACTCTCCCCCGTTTTGTGGGAGCGTGTTTTGCGGCATACGGCCCTCGGCGCGCAGTGGCTGGTCCTGGCCGCGCTCTACGGTTATTTCGCCGCCCGCCGCGGGCGGCGCAGGGCGTGGTGGCTGCTGTTCGCCGTCAACGTGCTGGGCATCGGCATCCACCCCTACTTTGTGCCGATGACCTTTGCCATAACATTGGCGCTGGTCGTGGAGGATACGCTGCGCACCCGCCGCCCGGCCGCGTTCGTCTTTTTGGGCATGAACCTGGCCGCCGCTGCCGCGCTGGGCTGGGCGCTGGGGCTGTTTTATGGGAAGTCCGGCGGCGGCGACGGCGCGCTGTACGGCTATTTCGGTCTCAACCTCAATGCGCTGTGGAACCCGGCCGGCGTGAACGGCGTGGACTGGAGCCTGTTTCTGCCGGTGCAGAATACGGTGAACGGCAACTATGACGCCTTCGCCTACCTGGGCCTGGGCGTCTTGGCCGGGCTGATGGCACTGCTCTATCATGGCGTAAAAAGCTGGCGCGGCGGGCTGCGGCAGCTGCGCGCGCACTGGCCGCTGGCCGCCGTCTGCGCGGTGCTGACCGCCTTTGCCGTCAGCCATGTCATCACCGCCAACGGCGCCACGCTGGCCGTGCTGCCGCTGCCGGAACGGCTCATCCAGTTCTTCTCGGTCTTCCGCTCCGGCGGGCGGCTGTTCTGGCCGGTGTACTATCTTCTGATGCTGCTGGCCTTCGTGCTCACCGTGCGGCTGGGCGCGGGGCGCCTTTCCGCCGTGCTGGCGGCGGTGTTGCTGGCCGTGCAGCTGGCTGACATCACCCCCGGCCTTGCCGCGCGGCGGCAGGCCGTACGGGACGCGTATGCCGCGCCCGCTTTCCCCACCGCCCTGACCGGCGAGTTTTGGACCGCCGCCGCGGGCTACGCGCACATCGCCTCGATGGACGGCTTGCAGGACGATGCTTTACATCTGGCCCTGTTTGCCGCCGACCACGGTATGACCACCAACGACCCCTTCGCCGCCCGGCACGACGCCGCGGCGCTGGCGGCCGAGCGTGCCGCCCTGCTGGACGAGCTGGCGACCGGCACGCTGCGAGCCGATACGCTCTACCTGTTTAGCGATGAAGGGTATTTTTTGCAGGCCGTCGAGCCGGTGCGCGCGCAGGCCTGGTGCGGCGCCGTGACGGGGCCGGACGGTGCCTGCTGGTACGTTATCGCGCCCGGCTTGCAGGATGCTGATCTGGACGCGGCCTGCACGCCCTATGATGAGCGCTGGCCGCTACGCCTGGCCGACTACACCGACGCTTTGTGGAACCGCGGCGTGCTGGACGGTGACCGGCGCGTGGTCTGCTTCCGGGATTCGCCGTTCGCCCGCGCCAGGCTGGACGGCGCCGCCGCCCTGCGCGCCGGCGGGCGGGACTACGCCATTTTGCGGGTGGACGATTCTGACCCCGGCTGGCTGATGGTGACGCTGGACATCGGCGACGCCACCGTGTTGTGGGATGTACCGCTGGAGGTCGTGCAATGAGGGAGCTGACCGTCAGGACCGCCCGCCCCGTGCGGCTGGACCGCTATATTTTGCGGCAGTTCCCGGCGCTGACGCCGGGTATGCTGCACAAGGCGCTGCGGGAGAACAAGCTCAAGCTCAACGGCCAAAAGCTGCCGCTGGACACTGCCGTGCAAAACGGCGACGTGGTGCGGCTGTACCTGCGCGAGGAGCAGCTCTGTCCCGCCGCCGTTTTTGTGTATGAGGACGACGCCGTCATCGTGGCCGACAAGCCCCCCGGCATCGCCGTCGAGGGTGCGGGCGACACGCTGCTGGCCCGCGTCTGCCGCACGCTGGCGCGCGAAAACCGGCTGGACCCCGCCGCGCTGCCGGTGCTCTGCCACCGGCTGGACACCGGCACCGGCGGACTGGTGCTGCTGGCCAGGACGCCCGCCGCCGCGGACTTTCTGACCGCCGCCATCAAGGACCGTGCCATCGGCAAGCATTACCTGTGCGTGACCGTCGGCCATCCGCAGCCTGCCGCCGCCACGCTGCGCGGTTTCTTACGCAAGAACGCCGAAACCGCTACCGTGCGGGTGCTGGACCGTGCCGCCCCCGGCGCCAAAGAGATCATTACAGGGTACGAGACGCTCGCCGTCAGCGGGGCGCTGGCGCTGCTGAATGTCGACCTTGTGACCGGGCGCACGCACCAGATCCGCGCGCACCTGGCCAGCATCGGCTGCCCCGTTTTGGGCGACGGCAAATACGGCGACAACGCCGCCAACCGCCGCTATCATTTCAGGTATCAGGCGCTGTGCGCGTGGGAGCTCGTGATGCCGCAGCATATCGACGACCCGGCATTCGCCTATCTGGCCGGGCGGGTGTTCCGCGCGCCGGAGCCGTGGTATGTGCGGCAGATCAAGGACGGGATCTTGCGGTAAACGGGCCGCCACATGGGGCGGCCCTTTCGATGCCGCCATAACATACGAAAAGCCCGCTGCCATATGGCAGCGGGCTTTTATGCGGGGCAATTACTCGACGATCTTGGCAACGACGCCGGAGCCGACGGTGTGGCCGCCCTCGCGGATAGCGAAGCGGAGGCCTTCCTCCATCGCGACCGGGGTGATCAGCTGCACATGCATCTCGATGTTGTCACCGGGCATGCACATCTCGGTGCCCTCGGGCAGGGTGATGATGCCGGTCACGTCGGTGGTGCGGAAGTAGAACTGCGG
>CANRLV010000129.1 GCA_947631565.1 uncultured Gemmiger sp.
AGTTTGTAACCGATTGATTGCCCTCGTCCTTCAACCGCTTTTTGGTGACCTTCCAGTAGTTGCGCGCCGCCTGATAACCCTTGGCCTCCGTCAAAACACCTACCACATCCACAACGGAAAAGTACCATTCTTCTTTTTCCTCATCCCACGCCGTGCGGATGGGCTGATCCTCAAAAAGCCGAAGCTGTTCGTTGTCCGGCATACTGCCACCGCCTTTATCTGTGATTATACCATAAGCCATAAGCATGTTCATTTGTACATTCCAATCTGTACAAATGCTACTTTTGTTTTAAGGCGTCGGCCCTTCTTGCTTTTTTGCCGCATCCGTGCTATAAGTGAACTACCATCCGCACAAGGCAGGTAAAGGGAGGAGCCTCATGAAATATGTCGTTTTTGACGTCGGCGGTACCGAGATCAAGTATTCCGTCATGGACGAGACGCTGAGCGTCTCTGCGCAGGGCACCGTACCCACGCCGCAGTCGGGGCAGGACGAGTTTTTGGCAACGCTGCATTCGATCTACGAGCAGCACAAGGCCGGCACCGAGGGCATCGCCGTCAGCATGCCTGGCATCATCGACGCCGACGCCGGCTTCTGCCACAGCGGCGGGGCGCTGCGCTACAACATCGGCCAGCCGGTGGCGGCGCAGCTCGCGGCGCTGTGCGGCTGCCCGGTCCACATCGACAACGACGGCAAGTGCGCCGCCTTGGCCGAGTACACGGCCGGCAGCCTGCGGGGCTGCCGCAATGCGGCGGCGTTCATCATCGGCACCGGCGTCGGCGGCGGGCTCATCGTTAACGGCGAGCTTGTGCGCGGCGTGCACCACTGCGCCGGCGAGTTCAGCTATGTGAGCGCCGAGAGCAGCGCCTGGGGCGACGCCGCAGGCCTGCTCGGTCAACAGTGTAGCACCCGCGGGCTGCTGGGCCTCGTGCGTGCGGCCAAGAGCATTGAGGAGGGCGCGCCGTTCAACGGCCATGACGCCTTTGCGCTCATCAACGCCGGGGACGCGGCGGCCTGCGCGGCGCTTGAGACCTTTGCCCACAACGTGGCTATCCAGATCTACAACTTACAGATGCTGCTGGACGTCGAAAAAGTCGCCATCGGCGGCGGCATCAGCCGCCAGGACGCGCTTTTGGACGCGCTGCGCCGCCAGACGGAACGAGTGTTCGCCACCATGGCCATCGCCGGTATCGGGCAGACGGTCGAGCTCGTGCGCTGCGCGTTCGACAGCCGTGCCAACCAGATTGGCGCGCTGCAAAGCTGCCTGCACTGGCGCCGCGCGCAGGCAGGCGCCAAGGCATGATTTTGACAAAAAGGCTGGGCTTTCTGCTATATTTTGCCGGCTCGGAACGCTATACTGAAAGCATAAAATGAGCGCGTCGGACAGCCAGGCCCGGCGGCAAACGAAAAGGAGAATGACCGATGGCACAACCATTCCCCAAAGGCTTTTTGTGGGGCGGGGCCACCGCCGCCAACCAGTGCGAGGGCGCCTATGATGCGGATGGCCGGGGCCTGTCGACGGTGGACGTCGTTCCCTACGGGCCGGACCGCTTTGCCGTCAGCAGCGGGGCGCTGCCGATGCTCGCCTGCGATGACCGCCACACCTACCCGTCGCACGAGGCCATCGACATGTACCGCCGCTACAAGGAGGACATTGCCCTCTTTGCCGAGATGGGTTTCTCGGTCTACCGCTTTTCCATCGCCTGGACGCGCATCCTGCCGGGCGGCGACGACCAGGTCCCCAACGAGGCGGGCCTTGCCTTTTATGAGCGTGTCATCGACGAGTGCCGCAAATACGGCATCGAGCCGCTCATCACCATCTCCCACTTTGACACCCCCATCGCCCTGATCCAAAAATACGGCGGCTGGAAGGACCGGCGCATGATCGGGGCCTTCCTCCAATACTGCCGCGCCATCTTCACCCGCTATGCCGGCAAGGTCAAATACTGGCTGACCTTCAACGAGATCAACATGCTGCTGCACATGCCCTTCATGGGCGCGGGCATCCTGTTCGCGCCGGGCGAGAACGAGACCGAGGTCAAGTACCGCGCCGCCCACTATGAGCTGGTGGCCAGCGCCAGGGCCGTGCAGCTCGCGCACGAGCTGATGCCCGGCTGCATGGTGGGCTGCATGCTGGCCGCCGGGCAGTATTACCCGGCCACGCCCGCCCCCGCCGACGTGCACCGCGCGCTCGAGGCTGACCGCGACAACTATTTCTTCACCGACGTGCAGGTGCGCGGCGCTTATCCCGCGTGGGCGCAGAAGCGCATCGAGCGTGCGGGCGTGACCCTCGACTGCACGCCCGCCGACCTCGCCGACCTGCGCGCCGGCACGGTGGATTTTGTCTCCTTCAGCTACTATGCCTCGCACTGCATCTCGGCCGACCCCAAACAGACCGGGCGCTATGGCAACGCGGGCGCGGCCTCGGTCAAAAACCCGTATCTGGCCGTCACCGAATGGGGCTGGCAGATCGACCCGGTGGGCCTGCGCATCACCTGCAATTCGCTCTATGACCGTTACCAGAAGCCGATGTTCGTGGTCGAGAACGGCCTCGGCGCCACCGACCGGGTAGAGAAGGACGGCACCGTGCACGACGGTTACCGCATCGACTACCTGCGCGGCCACATCCGCGAGCTCAAAAAGGCCGTCAACGAGGACGGCCTGCCGGTGCTCGGCTACACGATGTGGAGCCCCATCGACATCGTCTCGGCCTCGACCGGCGAGATGAAAAAGCGCTACGGCTTCATCTATGTCGACAAGGACGACGCCGGCCGCGGCACGCTGGCCCGCTCCCGCAAGGACAGCTTTTTCTGGTATCAGAAGGTCATCGCCTCGAACGGTGCTGACCTCGACTGAACACTGTCAAGGGGGGCATGCTTTGTGCTGCAGCCGGAGAGCGGACCGATGCGGTTTTTGGCCCGCCTGTTTGATTTGATGCTGTTGAGCCTGCTCACGGCCCTTTGCTGCGCCGCCGTCATCCCTGCGGCGGCGGCTCTGTGTGCGCTGTACGCGCTCACGCTCAAGATGGTGCGCCGCGAGGAGAACGGCATCTTCCTCAGCTTTTTTGCCGCGCTGCGCAAAAATTTCCTCGCCAGCACGCCGGCCGCACTGCTGCTGTTCGCAGATGCGGTGCTGGTGCTGTTCCTGTATAACGCCTTCACGGCGGATACGTTCCTGTTCAGCCCGGCGGTGCTGGGACTGCTGCTCGTCGCCCTGTTCGTGCTGACGGCGCTGCTGGC
>CANRLV010000130.1 GCA_947631565.1 uncultured Gemmiger sp.
CTGAACAGCACCATCGCCAGCAAAAAGCCGGCGCCGGCGCCCACCGAGCAGACGAGCGCCTCGGCGTAGGCAAGGCCGAAGCCGCTTTCGGCGATGACGGGGGTGTAGTCCTGCGTGGCCAGGATGGTCACGCCCAGCACGCAGCAGTTGGTGGTGATCAGCGGCAGATACACGCCCAGGGCGCTGTACAGCGCCGGGATGTACTTTTTGAGCGTGATCTCGACCAGCTGCACGAGCACGGCGATGACCAGGATGAAGACGATGGTCTGCATATAGCCCATGTTGTTGGCGTCCAGCAGGAAGATCTGGATGGGGAAGGTGACCGCCGTCGCCATCAGCATGACGAAGATGACGGCCACGCCCATGCCGATGCTGGAATCCAGCTTTTTGGACACGCCCAAAAACGGGCAGATGCCCAAAAACTGCACGAGCACATAGTTGTTGACCAAAATCATGTTGAAGAAGATGACCGCAAAGGTGGCAATGTTGCTCATTGCGCGGCACCCCCTTCCACAGCGGCCTCGGCCTTGGCGGCGTCGAGCTCCTCCAGCATCACGTCGCCGCAGGTCTTGCGCTCAATGGGCTTGTCGAGCTTGCGCTCCAGCCAGATGCAGCCGGCCATCAGGCAGCCGAAGACGAAGAAGCCGCCGGGCGCCGAGTTCATGATGGTCATGCGGTCGATCTGCTCGGGGATGATCTGGAAGCCCAGCAGACTGCCGCTGCCGATGAGCTCACGGATGGCGCCCATCAGGCCCATGGTCAGGATGTAGCCGCAGCCCATGCCGAGACCGTCCAGCGCCGAGTCCAGCACGGTGTTCTTGCAGGCGAACATCTCGGCCCGGCCCAGGATGATGCAGTTGACGACGATGAGGGCGATGAACACGCCCAGGGACTTGTACAGGTCCTGCATATAGGCCTGCATGACCATCTGCACCACCGTCACGAAGCTGGCAATGATGACGATGTAGCACGGCAGGTGGACCTTGGCGGGGATCACCTTGCGCAGGGCGCTGATAAAGATGTTCGAGCATACCAGCACGAAGGTCATCGCGAAGCCCATGCCCACCGCGCCGGACAGCGTGGTGGTGACGGCCAGCGCCGAGCAGCAGCCCAGCACCAGGCGCAAAACCGGGTTCTCCTTGATGATACCGGCGGTAAAGATCTGCCATTTGCTCATTGGATATACCGCCTCCTTAGCTCAATTCATTGTTGTAGCAGTCGATGGCGGCGTTCACAGCCGTAAAGACCGCGGTGGAGGAATAGGTCGCGCCGCCGTAGGTATCGACCGGCGTGCCGGACGATACGCTGCCGTCGTCGTTGTCCCAGCCGACAAAGCCGCCGTAGAAGCTTTCATTGCCGACGTTGGAGCCGATGCCGGGGGTCTGGGTGGAGGCGTCGACCGAAAGCGTGGTGATGGTGCCTTCATCGTCAAAGGCGACGTAGAGGGTCACGTCCTCGCCGGAATAGCCGTCGGCCAGCGCCTTGACGGCGATGATGCCGTCCGGGGTCTCGACCGCGCCGTCCACGCCCTCGGTGGCAAGGTCGGTGTAGTCGGTCAGGGCGGCGGCGTCGGTGCCCTCGGGCAGGACCTCAAGGTAGCTGGCCAGCGTGGCGGCCTTCTCGTTGGCCTCGATGACCGGGGCGGTCACGTTGTTGAGCAGGGCCAGCAGTGCGCTGCACACCAGGCAGATGGCCACCAGGATGAGCACGGGGAACACAAGGGTCGAGAATGCACTTTCCTTTTCAGGGGTCTTGACGTTTTCCATTACGCGGCACCTCCTTGTCCGGCGGTCGCGGGCTCCTTGGCCTTGGCGGCTTTTTTGGCCTTGACCGGCTTTTTGTAGCCGAGCGGGGTCTGGTGGCAGAACATATTGATCAGGCAGGTCAAGATGTTGCCCAGCAGCAGCGCGTAGCTCATGCCCTCGTTCATGCCCGTAAAGTTGCGGATAAGGAAAGCCAGCACCGCCACGCAGACGCCGTAGATGATCTTGCCCATGCGGGTCAGGGGGCTGGTGACGTAGTCGGTGGCCATGAACACGGCCCCGAAGAACAGCCCGCCGCCCATCATCTGGACCAGCGTGACATGGAGGTCAAACCCGGTCGACAGCAGCGACAGCACGAAGCTCACGCCCATGATGGTGCAGGGGATGGTGGCCTCGATGGTGCCGGTGTAGAGCAGGATGACGAGCCCGGCCAGGATGGCGATGGCGCAGCCCTCGCCCAGCATACCGCCGCGGATGCCCAGGAACATATCCAGCAGGCTGACGGCGGCGGGGTCGACGGCGTCGGACAGCGGCGTGGCCGAGGCCAGCGTATCGGCGCAGGCGGCGGGGAAAGCGTAGGTCGTCATGCGGGTGGCAAAGCCCAAAAACAGCACCATGCGGCCGACGAGGGCCGGGTTGGCGAAGTTGTAGCCCAGCCCGCCGAACAGCTGTTTGACGATGACGATGGCGACAAAGGCGCCGATGATGGCGATCCACAGCGGCATACCGGCCGGCATATTCATCGCCAGGATGACGCCGGTCACACAGGCGGACAGATCGCCCACCGGGCTGGACTTTTTGAGCAGCACGCAGTACAAATGCTCAAAGATCACACAGGCGCCGGTGGTCACGGCCATCAGCACCAGGGCCTGCGGCCCGTACAAAATGCCGCTGGCCACCGCGCTGGGCAGCAATGCGACCAGCACCCAGCCCATCAGGCTGCGGGTGGTGGTACTGTCATGGATATGGGGCGAGGCGGTTACGATCAAGCGTTCGTCCATCGTTCAATGCCCCCCTTTCTTGAGTTCGCCCAGGTACCAGGCCTTGGCCAGCGCCATATTCTGGGACACCGGCCGCCGGGCCGGGCAGACGTAGGAGCAGCTGCCGCAGGCCACGCACAGGTCCACGCAGCGGGCCTTGAGGGCGGCAAAATCCTTGTTGTTGAAGGCCTGCACCACGGTCACGGGCTCGAGCCCCATCGGGCAGGCGTTGATGCAGCGCCCGCAGCGGATGCAGGCGCTGGCCGCCGGCAGCTGGGCCTTTTCTTTGCTGAGCAGCAAAAGACCGTTGTTCTGCTTGAGCACCGGGAACTGGGCGCTGGGCGCGGCGCCGCCCATCATCGGACCGCCGTAGATGACCTTGCCCAGCTCTACGCCCGGCTTGATGCCGCCGCAGGCGGCGATGACGTCGGCGTACATGGTGCCGATGGGGACCATGATGTTCTTGGG
>CANRLV010000131.1 GCA_947631565.1 uncultured Gemmiger sp.
CGAGCACGGCGGCGATCTCCTCGTCGGTCACAAAGGTGCCCTGCACGCGCAGCGGCTTGGGCGCGCCGACGGGCAAAAACAGCATATCACCGTTGCCCAGCAGCTTTTCGGCGCCGGCCGCGTCGAGGATGGTGCGGCTGTCGACCTGGCTGGAGACGGCAAAGGCGATGCGGCTGGGGATGTTGGCCTTGATAAGGCCGGTGATGACGTCCACGCTCGGGCGCTGGGTGGCGACGATGAGGTGGATGCCGGCGGCGCGGGCCTTCTGGGCGATGCGGCAGATGTAGTCCTCGACCTCCTTGCCGGCGACCATCATCAGGTCGGCCAGCTCGTCGATGACGATGGCGATGTAGGGCAGGTGCTCCAGCGTCTTGTCCTTCTCGGCCAGGCGGTTGAAGGCCTTGATCTCGCGCACATTGTGCTCGGCAAAAAGCTGGTAACGGCGCTCCATCTCGGCCACGCTGGCGCCCAGCGCCCCGGCCGCCTTGCGCGGCTCGGTCACGACCGGCATCAGCAGGTGGGGGATGCCGTTGTACTCGGCCAGCTCCACGACCTTGGGGTCGATGAGCAGCAGGCGCACGTCCTCGGGGCTGGAGCGGAACAGAAAGCTGATGATGATGGAGTTTACGCACACCGATTTGCCGCTGCCGGTGGAACCGGCGATGAGCAGGTGCGGCATACGGCACAGGTCCGCCACCTGGGCGGTGCCGGCGATGTCCTTGCCCAGCGCCATCGTCAGCGGCGAGCGCATATTGATGTAGGCCTGCGACTCGAACACGTTCTTGATATTGACGGTGGAGCGTATCTTGTTGGGCACCTCGATGCCGACGGCCGGCTTGCCGGGGATGGGTGCCTCGATGCGCACGCCGGCGGTGGCAAGGTTCAAGGCGATGTCGTCGGCCAGGCTGGTGATGCGGCTGACCTTGATGCCGGCCTGCGGCTGCAGCTCATAGCGGGTGACCGAGGGGCCGCGGCAGATATCCAAAATCTTGGTCTTGACGCCGAAGCTGTCCAGCGTGTTGATGAGCACGTCGGCATTGCGGCGCATCTCACGCTCGGCCCCGGCCTCGTCCTCGGGGCGGGTGGCGTTGAACAGGTCGAGCGACGGGTAGGCGTAGGGCTTGGGCTCCGGGAAAGGCCCGTCGTCCTCGTCCTCCGGCAGACCGACGCCGGCTGCTGCGGTATCAGGAACCGCCTTGCCGGCTGCCTTGCCGCCCTTGCGGGCGCGGTAGCGGGCGGCCGCGGCGGTGGCGTGCTCCGGCTGCGTGGCGGGGCTGCTTTCCGACAAGGCGTCGGCCACGGCCTCGGGCGCGATGTAGCGGGAGCCGGCCAGCATGGCGTCGGCCAGCGGGGTGCCGGCGTTCCAGGCGTCGCGCATCTCGTCATAGCTGCCGCCCAGGGTGGGCACGCCGCCGGGCCGGGCCGTTGGCGTTGGCGTCGGTGTCAAAACGCCGGTGTCCGGCAGGGGCAGCGTGACCTCGCCGGCCGGCGGTTCCAGCAGGGTATCGAACACCTCGGCGTCCGCGTCGGCGGGCGGCTCGGGGCGGGGCAGGGCGCTGCCGGCGTCGGCGGGGCCCATGGCGCGGCGGATGAGTTCGTCCAGCTCGTCGCCGGCGGCCTCGTCCGCGGCCGGGCTCTCGCCCTGCGCCGGCAGGCGCTGGGCAAACTCGTCGTTTTCGTCCGGCACGACGGCGGCGGGCCTGTGGGGGGCCTTCTCGCCCGGCTTGCCCAGCGGGTCCATGCCGAAGGTGCCGCCGGGCCCGATGACGACGGGCTCCAGCGGGTCATGGGCGACGGCGTTCTCCAGCGCGGTGTCCTCGATGTGGGGGCCCAGGTCGACGTCAAAGTCCGGCCGCGGGCCGGCCGCGGCCGGCGCGGCAGCGGGGGTGACGTCGGGCGCGGCGGGGGCGCCGGTATCCAGATACGGGTTGGCGCTGAAGGCTCGGTGGTGGGCGCCGCGCCCCGGCGGCGGCGCGGGCAGCGCGCCGGTCAGCTCGTCCAGCGACTCCTCGACCGGCTCGGCGTCAAACAGCGGCGTATCGTAGGCGTTCTCCTCGGCCAGGCGCGCTTCGCGCCGGGCCTGCACGGCCTGCCACTGGCCGTGCAAAAACTGCGCGACGTCCAACGGCGTGACGGCAAAAAATACCATCAGACCAAGCAAAAAGATGAGGATCATGAGGATGTTGGCCACCGGCCGCCCGCAGGACAGCAGCAGCGGCACGCCGAGGATGCCGCCCGCCACGCCGCCACTCCAGAAACGGTCGCAGCCGCGTGCGAACAGCATCTTGATCATTTCCCACAGGCTTTCGTCGCCGTGCAGCGTGAAATCCGAAAAGACCACCGGAACGCTGGCCGCCAGCATCGCCAGCAGCCCCATCTTGGCGCAGAACTTGCCCACCCGGCAGCCGCTGGCGAGCAGATAGCCGGCGTAGATGAGCACCGCCCAGATAAAATAGACCGTGATGCCGCCGGCGCCGAACAGCCAGCTGCGCACCGTCTGCCAGCCGTTCTGCCCGCGTACCAGCACCATGATGAACAGCAAAAGCCCGGCCCCGAACAGCGCCACGCTGGCCGGCAGGTTGGCGCGCTGGGCGCGCCGCTGCGCCCGGCGGGAGCTCTGCCGCCCGCCGCTTTTGCCGCCGGAGGCACTGCCGCTCCGGGAACTGCCGCCGCCGCTGCGCGCGGACGAGGAGCTGCGTTTTGTACCGCGTGATTGAGCCATGTGTTATGTACCCCTTATTTTTTGCTGCCCGCCCGGCCGCAAGGGGCCGGGACGAGCGTTACTGTCCAGCGTGTATTGTACCACAAAAAAGGCTGTTTGTAAAACCCTTTCGCACCCTTTCCGGTACGGCTTTGCGTGCTTTTTGCCCGGGACGGCAAAATTTGTCAGCGCCCGGCCGCGATCTCGCCGTAGAGGTAGCGCAGCGCGTCGCCCAGGCCTCCCAAACTGTCGATGAGACCCTCTTCTACTGCCTGCTGGCCGTTGAGCACGGTGCCCATGTCCATGACCAGCTCGCCGGTGTTGTGCATGAGCTCGGTAAATCTCGCCGCCGGGATGGCCGAATGCCCGGCCACAAAGCTGACGATGCGCTCCTGCATCTGCTCAAAATAGCGCATGGTCTGGGGCACGCCCAGCACCATGCCGGAATGCCGCACCGGGTGCACGGTCATGGTGGCGGT
>CANRLV010000132.1 GCA_947631565.1 uncultured Gemmiger sp.
TTTGCTGCTGGCCCTGCGGCGCGGCGTGGCTGCCGCCGTGGCCGCGGTGACGGCGGCGGCGCGGGCGGGCGGTGTCGCCGGGCAGCGGCGGCGGGGCAAAGGGATAACGGTCGTCCTGCATAGGGTGGTACCTCGTTTCCGTTGGTGGCGCGCCGTGTCAAACCAGGGCGCGGCACTCGTTGTAATAGCGCTTTTCTTCGGCGTGGCCCATGCTGAAGGTCTTGCGCGGCAAAACGCCCCCCAGCACCACGCCGCGGAACAAATCGCTCTTGGCAAGGTCGGGCAGCAGCAGTGCCGTGGCCGGGCCGGGCGCGGCAGCGGCCAGCTGTACGGCGGTATCGGCGCCGTGGATGTAATCCACCCGCACGCCGGGGGCCGTTGGCAGCCAGTCCTGCACAAATCGCTCGGCGGTGCCAACGGTGAGTGGCTCCGGCGCGCTGCGCACGGCCAGCGCGTATTCGGCCGCGCCGTCGGTCAGGGTCAGGCGCTGAGGGCCGTCTTCGGCCAGGGCGGCGCCGTGGGCCGCCAGCCAATCGGCAAAGGCGCGGCGCACGGCGTCGGGCCCGGCGCCGAACAGTATGCGGTGGATGGGCTCGATCTCGATGGCCGGGCTGTGCACATTGCACACCTCGACCAGGCAGTACCGCGCCGGGTGGGTCCGCCGCTGCGCGGGCGGCAGCGTGGGTTTGAGCTCCTGCCAATAGGCCTTGGCGGTGGCGAGGGAATGGTTGCCGTCCCCCACCGCCAACACCATCGGCGGCTGGCCGGCGGCGGCCGGCCAGCGGGCGGCGAAGGCGGCCGGGTCGGCCAGGCGTTCCATCGCCGCGGCGATGCCGGCGACGAGGTCCGGGTCCTCGACGGCCCAGCCGGTCAGGTGCCCGCCGCCCAGCATCAGCTCGCCGTCATAGAGCTTGGGCAGCCGCGCCCTGGCGGCGGCGACAGGACCGAGCAGGGCGTCGTCTTCATCGTCGGCCAGCATCAGCACATGGGGCGCTTCGAGCTCCGCGCCGCGGCGCACGGCCAGGCGCGGCGGGATGCGCTCGACCACCGTGCTCTCGCTGGGGCGGATGGCGGGCTTTTCGCCGGCGGCGTAGCTGTAGGCCTCAAGGTCGACGGCGCCGACCAGCCCCTGCCGCACGCGCCCGCTTTGCAGCGTGCGCTCAACGTACACATAGCCGTCCACACGGCAGGTGAGCAGATGTTGGCGGTAATCGGCCATCGCCCGGCGTATGGCGGCCAGGCGCGGCGCCTGCTGCGCGGTGCCAAGATACGCCTCCGGCAGCACGATGTGCAGCGTGCTGGGCACGCCGGCGGTCAGCGCCTCGGCCCTTTGCCAGTACGCCGGCTGGGATGTGAACTGGTCGACGGCGACGCAGGCCCACTGCGAAAGCGGCACGGCGGCATCGGGCAGCAATATGCGGGCGGGTCCGAAACAGGCGGACAAGGCAAAACCCTCCTTGGCATGGCAACGGGCCGCCTTACGCGCGGCCCAGCAGGGCGTAGAGCGCCAGCGACAGAATGCCCATGTAGATCAGCGAGCTGGGCAGGCCTTTGAAGATGATGGGGATGTCCTTGCTGCGCAGGCGCCGGCGGCCCTCCTCGACCACGACGACGGCAAACAGATAGCCCACGCCGCTGCCCAGGCTGAAGGCCACCGTCTGCAGCAGCGTGTAGTTCTGGTTGGCGCAGATCAGCAGCGTGCCCAGCACGCAGCAGTTGGCGGTGGCCAGCGGCAGCTGTTCGCGGTAGGCGTCGCGCTGCGGCAGCACGGCCAGCAACGCCCACACCGCGGCCATCGCCAGCAGCGAGCAGCCGACGTAGGTCAGCGGGCGCAGAGCCTGCACCGGCAGCCAGCCGGGCAGCACGCCGGCCAGCGGGATGAGGATGCGGGTGCGGGCCAGCCAGGCCAGCGGCGCGCTGAGCAGCTGCACCAAAATGACCGGCAGGCAGAACTGCCAGGTGCGCACATCCTTGTCCGAGACGAGCTTGAGCAGGCGCGAGACGCCCAGCGCGCGGGAAAAGACGATGTTCTCGGTGAAGACGGCGAGGACGGCATAGCTGACGAACTGCGCCAGCGCCTGCCAGACCGTCAGGTCACTGCTTGCGGTCAGCATAGAGATGGCGCACCTCCTCCCGCTTGTAATGCACATAGGCGCCGCCCACGGCGGTCCACACGGCGGCCAGCAGGCCCACCAGCATGAACCCGCCCGCCGGCTGGCCGGCCAGCGGCAGCGGCGCGTTGGCGAACACGCTCACGCCAAACACGGTGCCGGCGGCCAGCAGCTCGCGCAAAACACCGATGAGCAGCAGCGCCAGCACCTGCCCGGCGGCGTTGTTGAGCCCGCGCCACCATGCCTCCTGCACGGTCTCCAGCTCCGGCGCCTCCATACGCTTGATGACGACCGGGTCGGTGACGAGCAGCGGCAGATAGATGCCCAGCACGGCCAGCTCGCCGCCGAAGATGCCGTACAGCAGGCAGTAGACCGGCACATAGGCCACGGCCGCGGCGGCCACATACAGCAGCGGCCGCTGCCGGCCCCCGAACGCGTGGCACAGCGCCACCGCCAGCACGCGGGTCAGGGTGAGCAGCAGCGCCGCCGCCAGGCACAGCAGCAGTGCGGTGCGGCCGCTGACCGCGGCCACGATGGCCGGGGCCAGGCCCAGCCCGCGCACCAGGATGGGGTTGTTCAAAAACAGGTGGTCGTCATGGACGCTCTGGTACAGCGCCTGCTCCGCCTCGCGGCGGCTGCGGGCGTTGTCCTTCGGCGCCGGCGCGGGGGCGGCGTCCTCGGCCGGTGGGCGGCGCTCCGGCGCCGGGCGCACGGTGCTGACCGGGCTGGGGCGACGCGGCGCCGCCGGCGTATGCCCCCAACGGGGGTGGGCGGGCGCGGCCTCGGCAGCCGCCTGCGCGGCCTGTCGCAGCTGCTCGCGGTCCAGCATCAGGGTAGCGTTGGTGGGCTCGTCTGCCTCCGGCAGGGGGCCGAAAGCGCCGGTCGCCTGCCCGAGGGCGCGCTCCTCGGCGCCGCGGCGCACCATGGCGGCGGAGTTCTCCGCCGTCACCGACGAGACGCCCA
>CANRLV010000133.1 GCA_947631565.1 uncultured Gemmiger sp.
GGCGTCGCCCTACGCCCGCCAGCCGCAGACCGACGCCTACGCGGCGGCCCGCTACCGCGCCCAGGCGCAGGCCAACGCCTGCACCCGCGGCGGCGACACCTACACCCGCGCCGCCGGCACGGCCGGCGGCAGCAGCGCGGCCGGGCGGCAACTCTCGCCCGCGCAGCGGCAGGAGATTGCGCTGCGGCAGGCCCAAAGCCAGCACCGCGGCGCCGACCGCTACGCCGCCTACACCACCGGCGACATCGACCGCAATGATATTGAAGCCCGCCTGGCCGCCCGCCGGCAGGCCGAGCAGGCGGCGCACGCCGCCCAGGCCGCCCGTGCCGCGCAGGCAGCACAGGCCCCCGCGGCCCCTGCGCCTGAGGACCGCGCGGCCCGCATGGCCCGGCAGGTGCAGCAGGCGATGCAGGCGCAGGAGCAGGCGTATGCCGCCCCGGCTCCCGCACAGCCAGCCCCGGCGCCCGCGCCCGCGCCGGCCTCTGTGCCGGCGGAAAACAGTGCCGCCCCGGCCCGCCACAGCAGCCATAGCCACGGCAGCAGCCACAGCGGCAGCGGCCATTCGTCCCACCGCAGCGGCAGTTCGCATCACAGCGGCGGCAGCGGCGGCGGCAGCGGCGGCGGCAAGCCGCCCAAAAACGGCCGCGGCGGCGCCAAAAGCGGCGGCAATGGAAACGGCAAGGGCGGCAAGCGTAAAAAGAAGCTGCGCTGGTGGCAGATCTTACTTCTCACGCTGCTGGTCATCGCGCTGATCCTGGGCGGTACGCTGTTCTTTATCATGCGCGCCCTGCGCCCCAGCGGCGGCGCGCTGAGTCTCAACTCGCTCATCAACACCCCCAAGGAGTTCCAGGGCGACGAGCTCAACTTTTTGATGGTCGGCATCGACCGCACCGAGCCGGACCCCAACAACCCCAACGATGAGAACGTCGGCGACGGCAATACCGATATGATCCTGTGGGTGCACTTCAACAAGAACGAGAACTCGATGCGGATGCTGCAGATCCCGCGCGATTATATCGTCTCGACCGACGGCAGCCTGTCCAACAATTACCGCATCAACAACATCGCCAAGACACAGGGCAGCGGCAAGGACGATGCCAACCAGTGGAACATGGCCGCCCTGTGCGAGCAGGTGCACGATATGTTCCAGATCCCCATCGACGGCTACGTTTCCATCCACATCGAGGACCTCATCGAGATGGTGGACGTGTTCGGCGGCGTGTCGATGTATATCCCGCAGGATATCGAGTACCGCGGCAGCTACCTCCCTGCCGGCTACCAGACCCTGAACGGCGCGGCGGCGGAGTTCCTGCTGCGCAACCGGCACGGCGCCGGCTATGAAAACAGCGATATCGACCGCCTGAACATGCAGCGGCGGTTCTACGCCGCGCTGTTCCGCCGCGTCAAGGAGATGACGGTCTACGACCTGTTCCGCCATGTGCCGGCGTTCCTGAACTGGATGGAGACCGACCTCAGCGTCTCGGACCTCGCCAGCTTCGCGGTCAGCGTGCTCAAGATGCCCAGCGACAACATCATGATCTGCCAGATGCCGGTGGGCACGGGCGGCGTCATGTTCAAGGGGGAGTCCGTCGTCTATCCGGCCCGCCAGGCGGACGCCGACCTGCTCAATCAGTATTTCCGCGAGAACACCGGTCCCGTCGACGCCAGCCAGCTCCAGCTGGTCGATGAAGAGCTGGAGAGCCGGTACGGCATCTATCCCTCGCAGCTGCCCGCCACCGACCCCAACGTCCAGTTCATGGGCGACATGATGCGCGACGACCAGGAGGCGCAGCAGAACAACAACCTCGACGGCTCCGGCGTCGAATATTTTGAGGATGACCCTGCGGCCGGTACCGACACCGGCGGCGATGCCGCCGCCGACCCCGCCGCCTGACGGCCGCCCCCCTTTGCCCCGCAGGGGCCGCCCCGTGCGGCGGCCCGCAAACCGCCTGAAACCGCAAAAGGAGACCACTATGGACAGCAAACAGCTCGCCATTGCGCTGGCCCGCGCGCTGGACGCCAAAAAGGCGCTGGATGTGCGCGTGCTGCACGTTGAGGACCTGACCACCGTCACCGATTATTTCGTCATCGCCGCCGGCACCTCCACCACCCACGTGGGGGCCCTGGCCGACGAGGCCGAGTTCCAGCTCGACCGCCAGGGCGTCAAGGTGCTGCGCACCGAGGGCCATGACGGCAAGCGCTGGGTATTGCTCGACTACGGCAGCGTCATCGTGCACGTCTTCACGCAGGAGGCGCACGATTTCTATGACCTCGAGCACCTGTGGGCGGACGCCGCCCCCGTGCCCGCCAGCGAATGGCAGGCGCCGCCCGAGGCATAACGCAAAACCATCCGGAACAGGGGAGACCAAACGACCATGAAATACGATTTCCACGCCGTTGAGAAAAAATGGCAGAAGGTCTGGGCGGACGAGCATACCTTCCACGCCGAGATCGACCATTCGAAGCCCAAATTCTACGCCCTCGTCGAGTTCCCGTACCCGTCCGGGGCGGGGCTGCACGTCGGCCACCCGCGCAGCTATACGGCGCTGGACATCGTGGCGCGCAAAAAGCGCCAGTGCGGCTACAACGTGCTCTACCCCATGGGGTGGGATGCGTTCGGCCTGCCGACCGAGAACTTCGCCCTCAAAAACCACGTCGACCCGCACGTCGTGACCAAAAACAACGTCGCCCGCTTCAAGAGCCAGCTCCAATCGCTGGGCCTGTCCTTTGACTGGGACCGCGAGATCAACACCACCGACCCCGACTACTACAAGTGGACGCAGTGGATCTTCATCCAGCTGTACAAAAAGGGGCTTGCCTATAAAAAAGAAACGACCGTCAACTACTGCACCGGCTGCAAGGTGGTGCTGGCCAACGAGGAGGTCGTGAACGGCGTGTGCGAGCGCTGCGGCAGCCCCGTGGTGCACAAGGTCAAGAGCCAGTGGATGCTCAAGATCACCGCCTATGCCGACCGCCTCATCGACGA
>CANRLV010000134.1 GCA_947631565.1 uncultured Gemmiger sp.
CCACAGCATCCCTTACAGTGTAGCACATGACCTTGGAGAGGGTCATTAAAAACTACTACTCTATAATACAAGGAGCAAAATCATGGAAAACAAAAGACTTGAGTACATCCCCGTCGAGAAAATCTACCCCCATCCCGACAATCCCCGCAAGGACCTGGGCGATCTGTCCGAGCTGGCCGAGAGCATCAAGGCCAACGGCGTACTCCAAAACCTGACCGTGTCCCCTATGATTGACCTCGAAGACCCCGACGCATTCATCGGCCATGAGCAGTACACCGTTGTCATCGGCCACCGCCGCCTCGCGGCCGCAAAACTGGCCGGCCTGAAAGAGGTTCCTTGCATCGTGGCCTATATGGACCACAACACGGAACTGCAAACCATGCTCTTGGAGAATATTCAGCGCGCCGATCTCACCGTCTACGAGCAGGCGCAGGGATTCCAGATGATGATGGACCTCGGCGAGACCGTGGACAGCATTTCCGAAAAGAGCGGCTTTTCCCGCACCACCATCCGGCGCCGGCTCAAAATGGCCGAGCTGGACAAAGACCTGCTGCAAGAGGTTTCCAGCCGGCCGCTCCAAATGCAGGACTTCGACGAGCTTGCCAAAATCGACGATATCAAGACCCGCAACAAGATTCTGAAAGAGATCGGCACGCAGAATTTCAAGTGGAGTGTCGAGCAGGCCATCAGCAAGCAGGAGTACGTCAAGAAGCTGCCGGCCGTCAAAGCTGCCCTCCAAAAAACCAAGCTCAAAGCCCTGAAGGAAAAAGAGACCTACGGCGGCAAATATGAACTGGCTGCAAAGAGTATCTACGTGCCGGACTGGAACGAGGGCGACGAGCTGTTTCCTACGAGCAAGAAGCCGACGCACTATCACATCAACGAGTACAATTACCGGGTCGATTTCTACAAGGTGCATGAGCGGGCGAAGGCACAGCGGCGCAGCGCCGAGGAGATCGAGCACGAAAAGCAGGTCAAGGCGGCGTGGGATGCCGTTGACCAGTTCAACCAGCAAGCCCACAAGATGCGCGCGGACTTTATCAAGGGTCTGGAATATACCCGCCGGAACGAGCGGTTGATTCTTTTTGGAGCTATCGCATCCGCCACTGTCAGCGCCTATACCTATGATGGCGTGGACCGCGAGACCGTCCGCAAGATCGCCGGCGTCGAAAGCATCGGCTACAAGGACGCCGAAAGTAGTGCGGCCCTTATGAAAAAGCTGCACGATGGTTTCAATAACAAAGAGATCAAGAGCCTGGTATATGCCACGTTCAACGATGGAAAGAGCAGGAGTTTTGCTTGCGGCTACCGTGGCCGTTTCCCGGAGCACTCTGTGAACACCGCCCTCTGCGCCCTGTATGACTGGCTGTGTTCCCTTGGCTATGAAATGAGCGACGAGGAAAAGGCCATGCGCGACGGCACCCATGAGCTTTTCAGCGCCAGCCAGAAAGAGAACGGCGAGGGGGTGCAGTGATGAGCACACCGATGGTTATACTCGCGCTGGCCATCATAGTCGTCGCCGCCCGCATCGGGTGGCAAGAGGGCAAGCGGCAGGGCTTTGAGCAGGGCCTGAAAGACGCCGAGGAACTGCAGAGGGCGGCCCATGTGGAAAGAATCGACTGCCTACTGTGCGGCGCCGAGAACTCCGTCACCGTCACCCGCGAACCGACCAGCGGCCACATGAGAGGCGTGTGCGAAAAGTGCGGCGCCCGGTATATGGAGTGATGGCCATGGATAAAGAAATTGCCGAAAAGGTCCATCTTAAAATGCGCTCTGGAATGGGATACGACTACTGGGATGCCTACTGCCCGCGCTGCAAGGCGTTCCTCTGCCCGGAGCCGATGATACAGTATCAGCACGATCACTACTGCGAGAACTGCGGGCAGCGGCTGAGCTTTGACGTGGAAATACCAGAAGACCCGTGGCTTGTATCGTATCTAAAAGACCTCGAGAAAAAGGAGCAAAAGACATGAAAAAATACGCCGGCACCACCAGCGACGCCGAAAAGAAGCTGGCCCGCGTCATGGAGCGGCTCGGCGTCGAGAAATACCAGGTCGATTGGAGTAACAGCCGATCTGACACGCTGGTCTGGGTGGAAATGGTTTATAAGACTTCCACCTATCGCTTTGAGAACAGCGCATCGAAGTCTATCGCCACTGGGCGCGGCCTTACCACCATCAGCGATCTGCTGTTCTCTATCGTCTACTCGCTGGAAGGTCTCGCCCGCGCCGTCGAGCAGGGTATCTTCACGCTCGATATGCTGATGAAGGGGGTGCCGGCGCTGCCGGCGGCAAGCTCCATTCCCCGGTGTTATAAGCTGCTGGGCTTTACCACCGCGCCGACCAGTGAGGCAGAAATCCACAAAAAGTACCGCGATTTGGCCAAGCTGACGCACCCGGACAC
The DNA here is from genome assembly GCA_947631565.1 of uncultured Gemmiger sp. GTDB lineage: Bacteria > Bacillota > Clostridia > Oscillospirales > Ruminococcaceae > Gemmiger. Next base: position 2,404 of record CANRLV010000134.1, read on the forward strand.
GGGTGGTTCCGACAAGGCTTTTGCCGAACTCGGCCAGGCCTACAACGAAAGTATCGAGTTGTTCAAAGGGGGCTCGGAATAATGCTTAATTCCAAGTGCCGGATGTGTGGCCGGCAAATCACCTTCGTAAAGACCGCGGCCGGCCGGAATATGCCGGTCGAGGTGCGGCAAGAGTTCTACCGTGTCCAGGCTGACGGCCCCGACACCTTCATCACCGGCGTCGGCAAGGTGTTCCGCGGCAAAATCGTCGGCCCGAACGATAACCCGGACGGTTTCGCTTGGATTCCGCACTGGGGGCACTGCCCAGGAGCCAACAAACTGAAAAGCGCCCGCAAGGCAGTCAAGGCCGCCAAGGAGCGCAAGGAGCCGGTGTTCGTGTGTGAGCAGACAACTTTCATGGAGGAATAGTGTGAAAGATTATCAAATATTAGGGTCCCCTCAAGAAGGCAAAACAAGACAGCCCTGCCAACAAGAGGTTTTCA
>CANRLV010000135.1 GCA_947631565.1 uncultured Gemmiger sp.
GCCATCGACGGCAAGCTCGGCAGCTTTGAGCGCCAACTGGCCGCGCTGCTGTTCAAGCAGAGCGTGGAGCTGGATATGCTCATGCGTATCATTGCCGAGAATAACGATTGGACGCAGGCAGAGATCGAGGACCTGCGCCGCGCCTGTGAGCGCGACGTGAGCCGCACCTACGGCACCATTTCGTTCGAGGACATCATCGTACAGGCGGGCAGGCAAAATGGAAAATAAGACAACAGCAAAGCTGATCCTGAAAAGCCCCTACATCAAGGGCGGCAAAGGTGCATCCGAGCATATGAACTACATTGCCACCCGTGAAGGCGTCGAGATGCTGAACTATATATCCACCTGCCCCGGCATGGAATCCAGCGAGGCGATCCCTTTGTGCAAGGCATTTGCCCAGCGTCTTGCGGTATTCGGATCAAGCAACGTATGGGATATGTGGGCTACCGCCTCTCGCATCTGTGCTGTGGCCTGCAGCGTCACCTTGACTTTATACTTCGTCATCAGATGCCCTCGCGGATGCTGGCAAAGGCATCATCCAAAGGGATGGCCTCTCCGTTTTTTGCCTGCTGATAGCCCTTTTCCATGATGGCGTTGAACTCCGCATCCGTCATGCTGTCGCGTGTGGGCAGGACAGGAATGGTTAAAGGATACGGCACCCCGCCAGTCATAATGATTTGCCGATACAGCGTATCGATCAGGACGGAAACCGGCAAACCAAGCCGGTCCAGCACGGCCTCCGCCTGCTGCTTGATCTCAGGCTGGATGCGGGCTGTTACGTTTGCACTTTTGGTTGCCATAGAGAGCACCTGCCTTTCTGCGTTTATCATATCATATTGTATGGCTGATTGCAATACATTATACCAAAAATCAACACAAAATGCCAAGATACAAAAAGTCAAAATCACAAGGAGGTCTCCATACATGAAAAGCAACGCCCAGGACAAAACCCCGGACAGACAAAAAATCGCTGTGTATCTAACCGAAGAAGAACGCGCTGATTTGGACCGCTGGTATAATACCGCTGGCTGCCAGAGCCGGACGGAGTTCATCACCGAGGCGATGCGGTTCTACATCGACTACCTCAAGGCCGGAGATGCCAACGTCATTCTGCCCATCGCAGTGGGCAGCGCCATCGACGGCAAACTCGGCAGCTTTGAGCGCCAAATGGCCGCGCTGCTGTTCAAGCAGAGCGTGGAACTGGATATGCTCACGCGCATCATTGCCGAGAACAACGATTGGAAGCAGGCAGAGATCGAGGACCTGCGTCGCGCCTGTGAGCGCGACGTGAGCCGCACCCACGGCACCAACTCCATCCACTGTTGTTGGTATGAGGCTCTCTACAAGTGAAGCTGGCAGCTTTTATTTACTACCCGGGTGACCGTCAATCAAAGGTGTGTCATCCCAGCCAATCAGTTGCCTCCATTTGAAATAAATCAACAAATAAGTATACGGAGAAAAATGGAATATAGGGGCGGTAGCTGTCAAGCGACCATCCTTTATATCGGGGCTCCCACGGATGTACTTGAGGCTGGATCGTGGCCACAATATCTCCATTGACAAAAAAATCAATGGCATTTGGCTTTCGGATCACATGAAAGGTCAAACAACTGGGCCGAATCCCATCTCCCCTTTGGATCGGGTCGCGAATATACAAAGCAGCATCGCTGCATTGAGCATAGTGCTCTTTGACCTCACTGCTCATTGCATCCGCCTCTTTACAAAACGCGACAGATGTTCCCAGTATATGTGTTTCCTCACAGCTCAGAAGATTTTCAGCGACATAAAGACTTCCGTCTTCCATCCTTATGTGGATAGTATTTTTGGCCAAATTAACGAGCGGGGAAGCAGTGGTCACTACGATAGTAGCAATAATGGGTGCGCTGACAGTGGTTTGAATATAATCTGGATTGTCTATATTATGCGAATCATCGTGGATGTTCATCTCAACACGGTGCTCTTCTGCTTTTGCGGCGATACAAAAATAAATCTTCCCATCCTCTTCGCCCAACGATTTACAGGGGAAGGCGCAAGGAGGCATCGCGGGCTGGTTCGGATTTGATGCAGAGGTTTTAGAATGATTTGACTTGCCAAACAGATGAAAGAGCATTTTGATAGTACCTCCAGTTGAGTATAGATTGTATATCGTATTTTCCGCTTCCTAAGCGAGAGACGGTAGAGAAACGCTTTTCAAGCAATTTCATTTTATCTCTCTGGCAACCATTTCGTAATGCGCCTCATAGGACAGCAAAAGCCGTTTACCAGATTTTACAGAGCGAAACCGATATTGGTTCGAATTATATCACATAGCAAGCACGGCTGCAAATAGCACATTGTGCCCAATATCGGGGATATCAAGCTGAAAAAGCTGTCCACAATGGATATCCAGCGGTTTTATAACAAAATGCGCAAGAGTGGGCGGGTCAAGCGGTACAAGAAGATGAAGGACCTGAGCATGAGCGCCAAGACGGTGCGCGGCGTCCACATGATGCTGCACGCCTGTTTGGAGCAGGCAGTGAAGGAGCGCATCATCCCATATAACCCGTGCAATGGGTGCCGCATCCCGGCAAAAGAGAAGAAAGAGATGGTGATCGTCCCAGTCGAGAAGATAGGCGAATACCTCAAGCAAGCCGAGGAATACGGCATGTTTGCCATCTTTTATCTGGAATTCACCAGCGGCCTGCGCCGCGGGGAATTGATAGCGCTGTTTGAACCATAGTCAAGTAAGTAGACACAAATTTGTGTAATTTTTTACTGGATGCAAAGAATTATTTCTGCGCCCAGAA
>CANRLV010000136.1 GCA_947631565.1 uncultured Gemmiger sp.
TGCTCCCATTTCACGCTCAAGGCATCCCACTGCATGCCGATAGCATCCAGCCGGGCAATGCGATCTGCTGTCAAGGTATTGCTCTGCAATCCCCCGGCCCGCTGCTGGCGCAGGTTGGAGATCCATGCCCCCAGCCGGAATCCGTCCGGACTCTTGTACTCGACCGGCACCAGCAGGTCACCGTATGCGCTGCGGTATTCCTCAGCGTGGCGGTACCCGTTCTCCCATGCCGTCTCCAGCCGGTTCTCCCACACCATGCCGATGCTGTCCAGGCGCGCGATCTGGCTTTCCGTCAGACTCCCAGGGCACTGCCCGGCACGCACCTTGCGCTGCGTGCCCAGCCATTCGCCCAGGCTCAAGCCCGCCGGCGTCTTATACCGCTTTGGTACGTTGAGGTCACCATGCTCCGCATAGTAAAGGCTCGCCGCCGCAAAGTACTGCTCCCAGCTGCTTGAAAGGCTGTTTTGCAGCCGTTCGAACAGCAGCCGGCAGTCCTGCACCTGCTCGATGACCGTGAACCGCTCAGTCACGATCTTGTCGCCCTCACCCTCGTGGTACAACCGCTGGACGGCCGTCGCCATCTCCTGCTCAAGCCCCGAGATGCTGCACAGCCCCTCAAAATTGTTGACCACATCCAGTATCAGCGGCGCGGCACTGTCCCCCGCCGTGAGGGCGCGGCCGATCTGCTGCTTGTAGATGATGGGAGATACCGTGGGCCGGAACAGGATGACGCCCGAAATGCCCTTGACGTGGATCCCCTCGTTGAGCATATCGATGCAGAACAGCAGCTTGAGCGCGCCGCTCTCATCCGCCTTGAACCCGGCAAACGCCTTGCTCGTCGCCGGGTCCGCCGAGTAGGCCGTGTAGGTGTGGATCTCTTTGTTGATACCACCGAACCACTCCGGCACATGGCTCTGCATCTCTTTCATGTGTTCAAGACCAGAGCAGAACACGATGTACCGGCCGCTGGCATTGGTCAGGTGCTTTTGGAAAACGATGTCCAGCCCGTCCGCCTGCTCCAAAGCCCGGCGCAGGGCCTCGAGATATTGTTGGTTCTGCTCCCGCAGACCGGACCCGCGCACACTGTCTACACGCGCCTGGTATTTCGACAGCTCGTTCTGGTATTTGAACACCGTTGTCACATACACCGGCGCCGGCAAAATGCCCCGCACGATGGCCTCGCCCAACGTCATTTCGCTGGCAACGCGGCCTTGGAACAGCTCCACTGCCATATCCCGGCACCCGTCCAGATAACGAACAGCGGTCGCGGTCAGGCCCAACAGTTTAGCATGTTGGTTGACCGTCAGCAGCGCATCGACGCCGGCGCCCCACTGCTCTGCACCGCAGCGATGGAACTCGTCCAGAATGATATAGTCTGCCTGCAGGGCGTTGATCTCGTCCGCCGTGAGCTGGATGAGCCGGGCATAGGTCATGAAGGTGACATTTTGCAGTGGGAAATCCTGGTCTTCGCGCCGCACGCTTTCGCATTGGGTTTTAAAAATGTACTCGCTGGGCGACAGCCACAGAAATCTTGCTGCGGGATGATCCTCGATGAGCTTGAAGGCGATGAAGCTTTTGCCGGTGCCCGTAGGGTGCACAACGGCAACCTTGCCGGATCTCTCCAGCATGGCTGCCGCCAACGTATACGCTTTCTGGTTGTGAGGGTACAGCCGCACCGGCACCGCACTCACCTCTCCCTGCACATGCAACAGGATGAATATTCTGTTGCATGTGCGGAAAGCAATGTGCCCGAAACAGCCTGTCATATCACCTCCAAAACGCAAAAGTCCGCAAAAAAGCGCAGTATAAGGTAAGCCGCAAAAGCAATTTGCTCTTACAGCTTTGTTTGTTGTGCCAAATTTTATGAAAAATCTCCTTTTTTATAGAACGGCCTTGCTTTTCAGGACCTCATATGCTATACTTTTGATGTTTAAATTGGAGACAAGTGTGCCTATATGTAGTGTTTTGGCAGAACAGAATATTCACTTTGTTGCCGGCCTCAAGGTCGGCATTTTGTTGTTCTATGAGACAAGCCCCAATCGTTCGAGGTGCCGGGCGTGCTCTTCACCGGTCGAAACGAGATAGATGCGTGTCGTTTCAATACTGGAATGCCCCAGTACATCCGCCAACTGTACGATGTCCTTGCATACCTTATAATAAGTGCGCGCGAACAGGTGCCGCAGGTTGTGCGGGAACACCTTGCCCGGTTCCACATTCGCCGCCCTGCACAACCGCTTCATCTGTGCCCAGATCGCGCAGCGGGACAGCGGCACACCGTCCGTGCCCAAAAACAGTGGACCGGCCTCTATCCCCTGCCTTTCGGCAAATTTGCGCAGCTTGCGGCAGAGCTTATTTGGCAACAGGATGGTGCGGATCTTACCTTTGAGCGAGATTTGGGCGAATCCCTGCCGCACCGCCTCGGCGGTGATGTACCGCACCTCTGAAACACGGATGCCGGTGGCGCAGATGGTCTCCATGAGCAGAGCCAACTGTGGTTTGTGCTGCCGCTCGGCGGCCGCCAGCAGGCGCTCATACTCGGCGCGCGAAAGGTCTTTCGCCTTACTGCGGAACACCCGCCGCTGGATGCGCAGAAACTTGACCCGGCATTCC
>CANRLV010000137.1 GCA_947631565.1 uncultured Gemmiger sp.
GACAACATGATGAGCCAGCCGCGCGGCCTGACCAGCGCCTCCGGCATCGACGTGCTGACCCACGCGCTCGAGGCCTACGTCTCGGTGATGGCCAGCGACTACACCGACGGTCTCGCCCTCAAGGCGATGAAGAACGTGTTCGACTACCTGCCCGCCTGCTACGAGGACGGCTCCAACGTCGAGGCCCGCCAGAAGATGGCCGATGCCTCGTGCCTGGCCGGCATGGCCTTCGCCAACGCGTTTTTGGGCGTCTGCCATTCCATGGCGCACAAGCTGGGCGCCTACCACCACATCGCCCACGGCCTGGCCAACGCGCTGCTCATCTCGCTCGTCATCGAGTACAACGCCGCCGAGGCCCCGGCCAAGATGGGCACCTTCTCGCAGTACCGGTACCCGCACGCGCAGGCCCGCTACGCCGAGTGCGCCCGCTTCGTGGGCATCGAGGCCAAGGACGACGCCGAGGCGGTGCGCAGGCTCATCGACAAGATCGAGGCGCTCAAGGCGGCCGTCGGCGTCAAGAAGACCATCGCCGACTACGGCGTGAAGGAAAAAGATTTCCTTGCCACGCTGGACAAAATGTGCGAGAATGCCTTTGACGACCAGTGCACCGGCGCCAACCCGCGCTACCCGCTGATCTCGGAGATCAAGGAAATGTATCTGCGCGCCTACTACGGCGATAACGACAAGGCCCAGTGAAGGAGGGGACAGGCATGAAAGAAGCAAAAACTGTGCTGGCGACCCGCGCCCACAAATCCGTCTACCGCGACGGCGACACCGCCGTCAAGGTGTTCGACAAAAACTTTCCCAAGGCCGATGTGCTCAACGAGGCGCTCAACCAGGCCCGCATCGAGGAGACCGGTCTGCCGGTGCCCAAGATCCACGCCGTCACCGTGACCCCGGACGGCAACTGGTGCATCGTCTATGACTACGTCGAGGGCAAGACGCTGGAGCAGCTGATGGCCGAGCATCCCGAAAAGCTGAAAGAATATATGCGTGACTTCGTTGCCCTGCAGATGGAGGTGCACAGCAAGCAGGAGCCCAAGCTCAACAAGCTCAAGGACAAGTGGGACGGCAAGATCGCGGCCTCCAGGCAGCTCAACGCCACCACTCGCTATGAGCTGCGCACGCGGTTGGCCAGTATGCCCAAGCACACCAAGGTGCTGCACGGGGACTTCAACCCCAGCAACATCATCGTCGACCCTGAGGGCGGGTACCATATCCTCGACTGGTCCCACGCCACGCAGGGCAACGCCGCGGCCGACGCCGCCACCACCTACCTGCTGTTCGCGCTCAAGGACCAGGAGCTGGCCGATCTGTATATGGACACCTACTGCGAGATGAGCGACACCGCCAAACAGTATGTACAGCGCTGGCTGCCGGTGACCGCCGCCAGCCGCTTGGGCAAAGGCATCCCGGAGGAGAAGGACCTGCTCGAACGCTGGCTGGACGTCGTGGAGTACGAGTAAGGGCGGCGTGCCCGGTCCCCGGCATTTTGCGCGATAGAAAAAGGTTGGGTCCCTGCGGCAAACGCCGCAGGGACCCAACCTGCTATGCGCCGGAAGGGACTCTCCCGGGTTTTCGCACGCCGGGCTATGCCCGGCGCACGCGTGCAGCGCGTGGCGAAAACGGGCGGAGCGCAGCGAGCCCGTACCAAAATCGACGCCCCGCGCACGCGGGGCAAAAAACAAGCGAGAAACAAAACCCGCGCGCCGGCGGGACGTGTGGTTTCTCACGGGGCGAATGGCCGGCTCCGGCATAGCGCGGGACATTTGTTCGCAGCTGCCCTCTTTCACGCCGGCACGGGCTGTTCGAGTCCCAACTTTTTGCATGATATAAAAGCGGGGCCCTGTGGCTCTGCCACGGACCCCGCCTTTATATCATGCGCTGGAAGGGACTCTCCCGCGCCCTGGCGGAATGCCCGCAGGGCATATTCGCCGCCGGCGGGACGTGTGGTTTCTCACGGGGCGAATGGCCGGCTCCGGCATAGCGCGGGACATTTGTTCGCAGCCGCCCTCTTTCACGCCGGCACGGGCTGTTCGAGTCCCAACTTTTTGCATGATATAAAAGCGGGGCCCTGTGGCTCTGCTACGGACCCCGCCTTTATATCATGCGCTGGAAGGGACTCTCCCGCGCCCTGGCGGAATGCCCGCAGGGCATATCCGCCGCCGGCGGGACGTGTGGTTTCTCACGGGGCGAATGGCCGGCTCCGGCATAGCGCGGGACACTTGTTCGCAGCTGCCCTCTTTCACGCCGGCACAGGCTGTTCGAGTCCCGACTTTTTACATGATATAAAAGCGGGGCCCTGTGGCTCTGCCACGGACCCCGCCTTTATATCATGCGCTGGAAGGGACTCGAACCCCCGGCCTTCTGATTCGTAGGAGCCCCCGCCCGCTGCTAAATTTGACGAAGAAACGAGCAATAAACAGTGTGACGGCAAAAATTTCTTTGCATAATCCGCAAGCCGCGCATTCGAGTTCCTGAAATGCAGGGAGATAAATCGTACCTTATACGTTCCGTGAACGTAAAGTGAACGTCGTTAAATGACAAAGTAAACGCAAAAAGCCCCCCCTGAAAAATTGCAAGTACCCTGACAAACATTGCAATTACAGT
>CANRLV010000138.1 GCA_947631565.1 uncultured Gemmiger sp.
CACCGGCATCTCGCTGGTGGTGGACGCCGAGGACTTCAACTGTGACGCCGTCCTGCTCGAGGCCGTGTACGGCCTGGCCCCCGGCGCCGCCAAGGTGCTCTCGGCCGAGGAGCGTGCCACGCTGGAGCCGGCCACCGCCTGGCTGCCGGAGAGCGAGGGCAGTATGCTGCACCTGGGCAGCTTTGCCAGCTTTGTCGGCGGGCTGGAGGCCGCGGCCGGCGCCGCCGAGGGCGAGCGCTGGGCCAGCGCCGTCCTGACTGGGGCGGTGCTGATCGGCTGCGTGCTGGGGCTCGTCCTTTCCGTGACCGGCGGCATCGTCTCGCTGCCGCTGCCGGCGCTGGTGCTGTACCAGGCCGCGTGGGCGGTGGTGGCGCTGGTGCCCCCGATGCTGCAGCATTATTGAGTTGAGGTTTATGCGCTTTATCGTTGAGGATATGGCCGATGTCCTGGCCGATGCCGTGCTGGACAGCGCCAAAATGCTGCCGTTTCTGTTCTTCGCCTACCTGCTGATCGAGTGGCTGGAACGCCACCACGGCCAGCACATCGAGCGGGCGCTGGCCGGCGGCGGGCGCTGGGGCTTTGTGCCGGGGGCGCTGCTGGGCTGTGTGCCGCAGTGCGGCTTTTCGACCCTGGCCGCCAACCTTTACGCCAGCCGGGTCATCACGCCCGGCACGCTGCTGGCGGTGTTCGTGGCCACCAGCGACGAGGCCGTGCCGCTGCTGGCCGCCGTGCCGGCGCTGTGGTGGACGCTGGGCCTGCTGCTGGCGGGCAAGGCGGCGGTGGCCGTCATCGCCGGCGCCGTGCTGGACCTGCCGCTGCGGCGGGTGCTGCCGGCCGGGCTCTACGGCGGCTATGCCGGCAGTGCCGCTGACATCGACTGCCATGAGGAGCACGAGGAGGAAAGCGGCATCGCGGCCGCGGCGCTGCGCCACACGCTGGAGATCTTCGCCTTTGTGCTGGTGTTCAACCTGCTGCTGGGGCTGCTGTTCGCCGCCGTCGGCGCCGACGCCGTCACCGCCCTGCTGGGCGGGCTGGGGGTGCTGCAGCCGGCGGCCGCCGCGCTCATCGGCATGGTGCCCAACTGCGCGGCCAGCGTGCTGCTGGCCCAGCTCTATCTGCAGGGGGCCATCAGCTTCGGCAGCCTGTTCGCCGGGCTGGCCGCCGGCGCCGGCATCGGCCTGGCCGTGCTGTGGCGGGTCAACCCCAGCCGCCGGCAGAACCTGTTTTTGACCGGCCTGCTCTGGGCCCTGGGCACGGTCTGCGGCATCGTTTTACAGATTTTTGTGGCTTGACAACAGGGATATAAGAAGCGCCCCGGTGCCGCTTGGCACCGGGGCGCTGTGCTCTTCTTTTATACTTTTATCTCCGCCGTACTGCCGCCGGTGGCTGCCTTGCGCACGACGATCTGCTTGTCGATGCGGTCCTTGAGCTCGCCGACGTGCGAGATGATGCCCACCAGCCGCTGCCCGCCGCCGGTCAGGCTCTGCAGCGCGTCGATGGCCTGCTGCAGGGCCTCCTCGTCCAGCGAGCCGAAGCCCTCGTCGACGAACATACTGTCAAAGCGGATGCCGCCGGCCGCGGCCTGCACCTCGTCCGAAAGGCCCAGCGCCAGCGCCAGCGAGGCCAAAAAGGATTCTCCGCCGGACAGTGTGTTCACGCTGCGCACGCTGCCGTTGTAGTGGTCGATGACGTCCAGGTCCAGCCCACTCTGGCTCTGGCGGTTGGCGGCGCCGGTGCGGCGCACCAGCTCATACTGCCCGCCCGACATGATGCGGAAACGCAGGTTGGCCCGGGCCACGATGCGGTCAAAATAAGTCATCTGTACGTAGGTCTCCAGCATGACCTTGTCCTTGCCGCGCACATCGCCGTTGGCCGTGCGGGCCAGCGCCTGGGCGCTGGTCAGTTTGGCGTCGGTGTCGGCCAGGGCGGCGGCGTCGGCGCGCAGTCCGCGCAGGCACTGCTCATTGGTCTGCAGGCGCGCCTGCGCCTGACCCAGCCGTTCCTGTGCGTCGTGCTGCTGGCGGGCCAATGCATCCGCCTGCTGGCGCAGCGCGGCCGGGTCGGCGGGGGCGGCGCTGGCCAGCTGCTGCTGCAGCGCCTCCACGCGCCCCGTCTCGGCGCCGATGGCCTCGCGCTGCGCGGCACAGCGGGCACGCGCGGTCTCGGCCGCCTGCTCGATGATCTGCTTTTGCTTTGCGGCCGCGTCGATGGCTGCCTGTGCCTGCCGGCGGTCGGTGTGGGGCAGCCCGCGGCTGAGCTTGGCGCAGGTCTCCTCCCGTGCCTTGCGCTCGGCGGCCAGGCGGGCGGCGTCCTCGCCGGCCTGCGCGGCCCGCCGGCGCTGCTGCTCCAGCGCCGCCTGCTGCTGCGGCCGGGCCTGCTCCAGCGCCGCCTTGCGGGCCTGGTTCTCGGTCTCGCGGCGGGCGGCGGTGCGGCAGGCCGTCAGCGCGGTGTCGGTCTCGGCGATGGCCGCGGCGGCATCGGCCTCGATGTGCCCCCAGCCGCTGCCGGGCAGCAGCGCGGCGGCGCTGCGCTCGAGGTCCGCCCGGGCCTGCTTGGCGGCGGCGCCCTGGGAAGCGG
>CANRLV010000139.1 GCA_947631565.1 uncultured Gemmiger sp.
GTGCACACCTTGCGCAGGTTGAGGCTCTCGATGACCGAGTCGACGACGGTGGTCTTGAGCACCAGTCCCAGCACACAGTACAGCCCCGTGCGCGGGCCGAACAGCAGGATGGCGGCCAGCACGATGGCGCTGTCGCTGACCAGCAGCGCGCGGCCGATCTCGAGGCTCGTATGCTCGTGCAGGATCATCGCCACGATGTCGGTGCCGCCGGTCGAGGCCCCGATATTGAAGACGATGGCACTGCCCACGGCGGGCAGGATGACGGCAAAGCAGAATTCCAGAAACACGTCGCCGGTCAGCGGCTGCGTGAGTGGGAACAGCGCCTGGCACGCCGAGACATAGAAAGACAGAGCGAACGAGGAATAGATGGTCCAACCCATCCTTTTGACGCCGAGGAAGCAAAAGCCCAGCAGCACGAGCACGGCATTGATGAGCCACATAAAGGCGCCGACGTTCCACCGTGGGAACAGCGCCGCCAGCACGATGGACATACCGGAGGTACCGCCAAAGGCAAAGTGATTGGGCGTTTTGAACACCGCGATGCCGGCGGCCGTGACGGCGAGTCCGAGGTTGAGCAGCAAAAACCAGGTGCAGCGGCGCAGCACCCGGCGCGGCCGCTGTGCGGGCTGTGGTCCGGTGGGCATGGGGGATGCACTTCCTTATTTTTTACGTTTCATGCTTGCGCCGTGCCTGCCGGCAGGGCTTGTACGGCGGTGCGCAGCACGGTGAGTGGGTCCTCGCCGCGGTACACCCGCACCGAGACGCCGGGCCGCCCGCTGGCGCGATAGAGCACGCGGCCGGGCAGCGCGTCCATCAGGGGGCCCAACTGCTGCGGGCGCAGTGTGTCGCTGTAGAGCAGCAGCCGGTCGCCCTGCTGGCCGATCTCGGCCACGCCGGCCCGGGCGGCGGTGACGCGGATGAGCGAGATATCCACAAGGCCCTGCACGCTTTTGGGCGGGTCGCCGTAGCGGTCGATGAGCTCGTCGAGCACATCGGCGGCGTCCTCCGGTGTCTCGATGGCGGCGATGCGCTTGTAGGCCTCGATGCGCCCCGCCGCGCCCGGGATGTAGTCCTCGGGCAGAAAGGCGTCGGCCGTGATGTCGACGAGGCAGTCGCTCTTGTCGGGCGGCGGGGTCTCACCGCGGGCCTCGGCGATGGCCTGCCCCAGCAGCTTGACGTACATCTCGTAGCCGACGGCCTCCATGTGGCCGTGCTGGCTGTGCCCCAAAAGATTCCCGGCGCCGCGGATCTGCAAATCCCGCATGGCGATGCGGAACCCCGAGCCGAAGGCCGTGAACTCCCGGATGGCCGAAAGCCGCTTGGCGGCGACCTCGGTCAGCACCTTGTCGCGCCGGAACGTGAAGTAAGCGTAGGCCTTTCGGGCCGAACGCCCCACCCGGCCGCGGATCTGGTACAGCTGCGCGAGGCCCATGCGGTCGGCGTTCTCGATGATGAGGGTGTTGCAGTTGCGCACATCGACGCCGGTCTCGATGAGCGTGGTACAGACCAGCACGTCGAGCTCGCCGTCCAGCAGCTGCTGCCAGGCCGAGGAGATCTCCTCCTCCTTCATCTTGCCGTGGGCGATGCCGACCCGCGCGCCGGGCGCCAGCCGCCGCACGCGGAGGGCGCATTCCTCGATGGTCTCGACGCGGTTGTGCAGGTAGTACACCTGCCCGCCGCGGGCAAGCTCCCGCCGGATGGCGGCGCCGATGATGCCCTCGTCGTACTCCAGCACATAGGTCTCGACGGGCTGGCGCTCGATGGGCGGCTGCTCGATGGTGGACATATCGCGGATGCCGGACAGCGCCATGTTGAGCGTGCGCGGGATGGGCGTGGCCGACAGCGTGAGGATATCGACGCCGATGAAATTCTCCTTGAGCTTTTCCTTGTGCTTGACCCCGAAGCGCTGCTCCTCGTCGACGATGACAAGGCCCAGGTCCTTAAAGCGCACATCGCCCGAGAGCAGCCGGTGGGTGCCGACGACGATGTCGACGGTGCCGTCTTTTAAACCGCGCAGCGTTTGTTTTTGTTCCCTGGCGCTGCGGTAGCGGCTGAGCAGCCCCACCCGCACCGGGAACGCCCCGACCCGGGCCAGCACGGTGTTGTAGTGCTGCCACGCCAGCAGCGTGGTGGGGGCCAGGATGGCGCACTGCTTGCCGCCCATCACGCACTTGAAGGCGGCGCGCAGCGCGACCTCGGTCTTGCCGACGCCGACGTCGCCGCAGAGCAGCCGGTCCATCGGCCAGGGCTGCTGCATATCCTGCTTGACCTCGGCGATGCTGGTCAGCTGGTCGGGCGTTTCCTCATAGGCAAAACGTTGCTCGAACTCGGCCTGCCAGGTATCGTCGGGCGGGAAAGCGTACCCCTTGGCCTGCTTACGGCGGGCGTACAGCTCGATGAGCTCCCTGGCCATGGCGCCGGCGGCGGCGCGCACGCGGCTGCGGGTCTTGTGCCATTCGGTCCCGCCCAGCCGGCTGAGCTTGACGTTCTCGGTCTCGCCGCCGGGGGCCGTGTAGCGGGAAAGCAGGTCGAGCTGGGTGACGGGGACGTAGAGCACGTCCTTTTTGTCATACTC
>CANRLV010000140.1 GCA_947631565.1 uncultured Gemmiger sp.
GCCATCATCACGACCGGCAGGTCCAGCCCGCCGCGGGCCGGCGTGCCGCGGCGGCGGGCAAAGGCGATGTCCGCCACACGGCCGTCCGCGTCCAGCAGCGGCACCGCGTCGATGCCCAGCGCCGCCAGCACCTCGCGGGCATGGCCGCGCTCGGCCGCCGGCAGGCTGACCGGCGTATAGTTGGCCGCCCTGGCCACCGGGTCATCCAGGGAACCGCCGCGCAGCAAAAACTTGCGGATGTCGCCGTCGGTGACGGCGGCGCGCAAAACGCCGCCCGGTGCCACGAACAGGATGCGCTCGCCGGTCTCGTCCAGCTTTTGCATGGTGGCGCGCACGGTCAGGTCTTCGTCGATCAAAAAGGCGTGCAGGTCCGTCATCAGCGGGCCTCCCTTCGGCAAAAATCGCGCTTACAGCGCCAGAATGGCCTCGATGACGCGGTCACAGTCGGCCGCGGTCAGGCCGGTGGAGCAGGGCAGATTGACGATGTGTGCGCGGTAATCCTCGGCCCTGGCGAGGGCATACGCCTCGTTCCCGCCGTAGTCCGCCTGCTCATGGACGAGCGCCCAGACCGGGCGGGTCTGGATGTGCTGCGCCTGCAAAGCGGCGATGACGGCGTCGCGCTCGAGGCCGCTTTCCGGCCCCAAGTACAGGCTGAAGAACCAGCGGTTGGGGCGGGTGACGGTACAATCAAAGGGCAGGATACGCAGGCCCCGCACGCCGTCGAGCGCGGCGCGGTACTGCTCATACCGGGCGGCCTTGACCGCCACGAACGCCTCCAGCCGTTCCAGCTGCGCGAGGCCCAGGCAGGCCTGCACGTTGGTCATGCGGTAGTTGTAGCCGACCTCGTCGTGCAAAAACTGCAGCTCGTCCGCCTTGGCCTGGGTGGACAGGTGCTTGGCGTGTTCGGCCCAAGGTGCGTGGTTGGACACCAGCATACCGCCGGCGCCGGTCGTGACGATCTTGTTGCCGTTGAAGCTGAAGCAGCCGATGTCGCCCATCGTGCCGGCATGGCGCCCGGCCAGCGGCCCTGCCGTGTAACGGGTGCCGAGGGCCTCGGTGGCGTCCTCGATGAGGGTCAGATGGTAGCGCCGGGCGATGTCCAGCAGGCGGGGCATGTCGGCCATGGCGCCGAACACATGAACGACGGCGAGCGCCGCCACATGGGCGCCGGTTTTGTTGTTGTAGAGTCTGTCCCCGCGCAGCGTGCAGCGGTTCGCGCAGAAATCCTCGACCGCGTCGGGGTCGATGCAAAGGCTGTCGTCACAGCCGAAGAACACCGGCTCGGCCCCCACATAGCGGGTGAGTGGGTTGACGGCGGCGATGAAGGTCAGCGTGGGGACCAGCACCTCCATACCGGGGCCGAGACCCGCGGCCATCGCGGCCAGATGCAGGGCGCTCGACCCGCTGTTGGCGGCGACGGCGCGCGGCATACCGACATAAGAGGCGAACGCCTGCTCGAACTCGGTCACCTTGGCGCCGCTGGTGGACACCCAGCCGCTGGTGATGGCCTCGAGCGCGAGCTCGGCCTCGCGCGGGCCGAAGTTGGGCACCGAAAGGGGAATAAAATCTGCCATAAAAACACCCCTGTACACAAAACTGTATATATAAATGTATTATACGCGCTTTGCCGCCAAAGGGCAAGACGGCGGGCAACAAAAAACGGCCCGCACAGGCGGGCCGGGCGGCAGGGCATCAGCGCAGCACGGTCACGGGACCGGCGGCGCTGTGGTCGATGTATTTTTCATAGGGGTCCTGCAGCTCCACCTTGAGCTGCGCGCCGACCCGCGCCCCCTGCGCGAAAAGCGCGGCCAGCTGCTGCTGTTCATGGATGCGCATACGTCCGGTCAAAATTTTGAATTCGTTGGCCAGCTCGGGGGACAGCTCCCGGATCTTCAGGTAAAGCTGTTCGAAATCCCGGTCGTCCACCCGCGAGACCGGCGGCGCGAACTGTGCCGGGTCATGCAGATACAGGCGTTCCAGCAGCGTCATGTGTTTCTCCCCTTTCAAAAACAAACCAAATGGTTTGTAAATAATACGATAGCAAAGAACCATGCTATTGTCAATAGTACCAAACGGTATGAAAGGAGCAAGGCATGGGGTATTACAGACGCCTGCGCGATATGCGCGAAGACCATGACTTGACCCAGACCGCGCTGGCGGAAAAGCTGGAGATGCACCCCATCCAATACGGCCGTTATGAGCGCGGCGCGCGGGATATCCCCACCGATGCGTTGATAAAGCTGGCCAAGCTGTACAAAACCTCGACCGATTATTTGTTGGGTCTGACCGACGACCCTGCCCCCAGGCGATAAAAAGCCGCCGGTGCTTGACAAGCACCGGCGATTTGCGTATAATAGAGACACCAAGAGCGTTGCCGATAAGCGGTTAGCTCAGGTTCGTGGACAAGGTTTCATAAAGAGAACCGTCACTTGCCAGAGTGATATGCTCCCTCTATGGAAGACAGTGAAAAAGACACTGTATCCAAGGAGGGAGTATTATTTATTATGCAAAAAAAGATCAACAGCGAGGAGAAGTATACAGTTGTAAGACAGATCCT